>JBDRJR010000001.1:0-11552 GCA_043814705.1 Verrucomicrobiota bacterium
AACAGTTCCAGCATGTGGTTGAGAAACGGCAGGCCGGTATTCACGTCGAAACGGCCGCGGCCATCCAGCGTGAGCGTGAGCTCAATCTGCGTTTCACGGGTGGCGCGCTTGATGCAGGCGGTTCTTGGTTTCATAATGCCCCTCAGCATAACAGAATTACCGCCGGTTGCGAGCGCAATTTACAATTATTTTGGGTAAAATAAAGCGTGGTCAGCCGGTGCGAAATTGACGCGGCGATTGACCGGTGGTGTGTTTGATCAGGCGTGAAAAATAACAAGCGTCCTTATAGCCGCAACGCGTCATGATTTCGGTTGCCGGTAGATTCGAATTATGCAAAAGCAACAAGGAATGCTGGATGCGCAGATGGGATAGATAATCGCTGGGCGCGATTCCGAGCGCCTTGTGGAAACGGCGCGATAATGTCGAACGGTCGGCCTGCAGATTACCGGCGAGCGATTTTATATTGAAATCGTGCCGCGGCCAGTTTTCATGGATTTGTTCCACGGCCATGGCGGTCATCGGATCGCGGCGTCTGTTTCTGCGCAATATGGCCCGAAAAATGATTTGAAAAGCCGTCATGCTTGCCTGAATTTCACCCCGCCGGCCAGGGTTAAGTCTGGTTCCGATAAGCTTGCGAAAGAGTCCGATTGGACAAGGTCCGGCCTCATAAATTCCGGCGTTCAGTCCGAACGCGGACAGAATGACCGTGGCCAGCGGTCCATCCAGCGCCATCCAGCAGAAATCCCAGGATTTGCTCCTAGTGTACCATTTATGCAACATGCCGGGCAGGTAAAGCGCGATCTGGTTGGACTTAAGAATCCGCTCGTCTTTGTTAAACATAATCGTCCCCGAACCGGCAACACCCCAAAACAATTGCGCGAATTGGATAATCCTGACGCCGGAGGCAAATGGATGTGTGACGCGATAGCGCCCGGCGCTCATGATCCCCATCGGGATCTGGAAAGACGGCTGTTTGGAGGGACGATAATACTCGTGACTCAAGTTTTGCATTATCACCAAAGTCCAACTATTTGCACGCAATTCAAGTTTACTTCTGAGGCATTATGATCACAATTAATCAGTAAAGAAAAGGATAATTTTACAAATTAGAGGAAAATGAAAATATCAGACAAATTGTTCGCCGCGGAGCGTCCGGTAATCGGTGTGCGTTGTGTGCATCTCGACCTTAAAGGGACACCGCCCTCTCCGGGGCGGCTGATAAAACTGCTCAAGGTGTTTTCCGCCGCCCGTTACAATGCCGTGCTGGTGGAATGGGAAGATTCTTTTCCATGGACGGTTGACAGGCGTTTCCGGAGCGAAACGGCGTATTCGCCCGCAACCGTGAAATCATTCGTGAAAAAAGCCGGCGAATTGGGCATTGAGCTGATTCCGCTTGTGCAATGTCTCGGGCACATGGAGACACCGTTGCGTTTGCCGGAATATGCGGCTTTGCGGGAAAATCCATGCGATGAAACCGTTTTAAACCCGCTCGCGCCGGGCGCTCGCGGACTGGTCGAAAAGATGATGGCGGATGTTTTGCGTTTAATGCCGAATGTAAAACGCTTTCATCTTGGCGGCGACGAGGCTTTGACGTTTGGTACGCATCCGGACACGAAACAATACATTGCCAAGCATGGCAAGGGCGCGCTTTATTTGCATCATGTCGAGCCTTTGCTGGACAAACTTGCCAAACTGAATATCCGGCCCATGCTTTGGCACGATATGATGCGTGATTGGGAGTCGTCCGCTCTCCGGCGGCTGGCGCGCAAAGCCGATCTTGTTGTCTGGGGCTATTCCGGTCATCCGTATGCGATGCAGAAGCATTGTAACCGGGAGATGATCGAACGTTTTGCCGAACATAAGATAGTGATGTGGGGTGGAACCGCCTATAAGGGCGCCGACGGGATGGAGGCCGATGTGCCGAACATCGTCAGGCGCGAGGAAAACGCGTTGGGGTGGGTGGAGGTTGCCAAGCGGCATGGTTTTAAGGGGGTTATTGCCACGGCCTGGAGCCGATATTGGACCAGTGGTTGTCAAAATGAGCCGATTGATGGGGCGCTTGATTCAGCGCTGAATGTTGGTGTGATTATGCATGACGGCAAACCGCCGCGAGACGGCATTGAGGCCTGCCGGAAAATCCTTGGCCGGATCGGTGAAAGCCGCGCCGTTAAAACAGGGGCTGTTCTGGCAAAAATATCCGTAGCGCGGAATAATGCCTGGACCGGAATCAGGGCGTTGCGACATCTGATGGTGACGATCGGGCAGGATCACCGCCGCCTGCCGGCTTTTTGGACGGTCAGACATCTTAAAAACGTGCGGGACGAGATCATATGCGTGGAAGGCGTGGCAAATGATTTGCGCAAGGCGTTGAAGGGATTGATGGAACCGGTCTGGGTGGAACGCTATCTTGCCGAGCGCATTGAGTCTTTGCGCGGCGAATTTGCCGCTTTGGAAGCCAAAGCAAGGCAATTGAGTCCGGCCGCTTGCAGTGCGCTGTTTGATAACCGGACGACAAAATCCGAATAAGCGCTTAATATGTGTTAAAGAAATGGTTAAACAAAAGTTGAAAATCCCTGGATAAACCAGGTGGTCCATGAAAGGGTGTCAAATGACAAAAATTAAGAAAAGCACGCTGATTGTCGGAATTGTCATATCAATCTTGAGCGGCGTATTTGGGAGCAACGGCCAGACCAACACTAATGATATGGTTAAAGTGAATTCCGTTGACCCATTCTGGTTGAAGCGGCCGATATATGTGCCGGAAAATTCCATGCAGTATCTTCTTTTGCCGCTTCCTGGCGGAGAAGGGCTGGATCAGGTGCGAAATTTTAAGTATGTTCTCGATTTGGCGGAAGGAATTAACCACGTTAGTAATGTTTATATGTCCGGTATGACATGGTTTAGCGAATTTAATCCTATTTATCCCTCTTTGGTAAAGACTATTGCTCTTGATAAAAATACTGTCCGATATGAGTTCGCTCTTGCTGGAATAGGAACTACTGTGGTCAAGATTCAGTTGTCAAAATACTCGTTGGGGCCGGGAATTACAATAACCGGAACAGGTGGAAAATGGATGAATTTTTACGGGGAATCGCCTGCTTTAGCCAACAGGTCACACATGGTGCGAGTATTACGTAGGGCGGATGACTGGGGGTTTCAGTGGGGATTTACGAAACATTTATCTTCCTGTCGTGGTATTGTGGATGTGGACGACATTATAGTCCGCAGGAAGGCTACGGGGCAAATTATTTTTGAAGAACATTTTGATGATGGATCATATGGGCAGTTCACCGGAGGACAAAGCAACGGTATCAGTATGGAAAAGGAAAAAAGCAATTATTTTGTGCGCATTAGTACCACCGATGCTGAGTCGAAAATATTGCAAAGCATTGAAGCTGCGGGCACAAATATCCCCGGATTTCAATCCTTGGTGCCCGGAGAAACTTGTGAAATTACTTGCCGTTGCCGAGCCAAGATTAACCGCACGCCAGACAATGTGGTTCACATGCCGTTCTGGTTCAAAATTGTGGACGGTCGGAAAGAAATGGAAATCAAGGCGCATTATGAATACGATATTGGAGATAAACATTATTCCGGCCCAGAACAGGTCTTGCGCGTAATGGTGGTTAACGATATCAAAAAGCCTAAAATGCTGGAAACGGTGTTGTGGTCGCAGGCGGAGGATTGTATGGAGTGGCAGGTTGATCAGGTTCAGAATTATCTGCTAGATATCACTAAATCCTGCGGAATAAAGCTACATTTGACCGAAATAGGGCAAAATCCCTGGAAGCCGCCTTATGATGGTAAAGTTAAAAAGATGAATTTACATAATCCTTTGGCTACTAAGATCAAGGCGCGAGGAATGGGAGTCATACCGTTCATTAAGTTCATCTATTGGAACCAGTGTTTTGAATCCTATATATCAAATCATCCACCCACTCCGGGCAAACTGGCGATTAATGAAATCATTGATCAATTTGGACAGACAAATGTATTATCGTCCCCTGATGGAGGTGTTTGTCTAAACAGATTACACGAGGATGGTGTTTACTGGCCTGCTATTCTAAAAATGCTTAAAGAGGGTGCGCGATGCAACAAATGGGATGGCCTGATGTGGGATTATGAAATACCCCGTATTTTGTGTGTTCCTAATAAAAAAAGTAATCGAAAAAGTTGTTTTTGTCCAGCCTGCATCGAGGCATTTAAGCAATATACGGGCATCAAGGACATTACGCAGGTGCCGGAAAATAGGGTTATGCTTGAGAAAGACTATCCGTTTCAAAATTTGGCAGAGCCGGCACGTTCTATTCTGTCAAATTATCCTCTGGAATGGCTGAAGTTCAAAGGGGACCTGGCGGGAAGGATGTGTTATGAAATGATTGCATCGGTGCGCGAGGTTAATCCTTCGGCCCGGTTTTATCTGTATTCCGGAAGTTATGAACCGATTCCGTTTGCGGAAACGCCCTGGCGCTACTGTGAATATTATGGCGTTTATCCTCCGGCAATTGGCAAATACGTGGACGTATTTATGGATCTTCATTTTCCCATGCGAGGGGAATTGTGGCTGCCGGAAATCAAGCTGATGCGGGAAGCATTGAAGGCTGGCGGCAATAAAAAAGTTCCGGTATTAAATACTGTGTCTCCAACTAACTGCTGTTATCATCTGGCAAAAAATGATGCCATCCAATCTGTGGCATTGACTGAAGCCGATGGCTTTCAGATTTATGCTTGGGGCAGTGGTTTTTTTGACAGCCAGACATGGTCTTCTGTCAGAGAGGGGATAACAGCATTGACGGATTTCGAGGACTTTTTCCTTGAAGGCGCACGGATCGATCAAGTTGCCACTCTGAACAAACCTTTGCCATACAGCGTCTGGATCAAGGGTGAAGACCGGGTCGTATTTATATTCAATAACACGGCCAAGGATGAAAAAGTAACGTTAAAAAACGATTTCCGGGTTAAATACGCCTCAAACCGGGTCACGGCCAAAAACCACGCTACAGGCGAGGTTTATATTGATCCGGAAACGATCGTATGCATGGCGCCGGCTTATGACACAACCATCATTCATTTCAAAGCCCGCTAATTGCCGCTAAATCCCTTGAGTGCGGTTGAATTCGTGATGACGACCATTAGGAAAGTCGGATCAGCGCGTCAATACATACACGACCGCTTCGCCCGGCGCGAGTGCAGGTGTCACCGTCGCGCCGGCCTTAACCTTTTGTCCGCTATAGAATTCCTTGCCGCCGCCGAATTTAATTGTTGATCGGTAAGGTTATTTCATGAAAAACTGCTTTATGGTCCTGATCCATTAGACATACCAACGTCATTCTGCCGTCAGCGGCGATCTCGGCCTGGTTATCATCCAGGCCGGATCACCCTAAAGCGGTAGCCATTCATAGGCGAAGATCGTGTATGAAATCCGGTCGGGACGATCCCCGGACCAGAACGCATCCAGACGTTCATGCAACGTCATCATGATTTACCTCCAGAATGTGTCGGAGTTACCGTGGGTGCAAAGGATAGATACAGGGATGCAGGCGTGGCGGCATATAGCAGCAAGGTCACCGTATGCGATTGTCGGCCGGACGGCAGGGGCAAGCGGCTCTGTTGACCGCTGTCATCGGGCCTCAGTTCTTCCCGGGCACCATTATGCCAGCATTCTGCGATTAGGGCCAGCGCCGGCAAGACGAGTTGTCCCCCGCGGCGCGCCACGGCTTCCGGAACCATGAATTCCGCCCGCAACAGGACCCAGTGCCTACCGGGAAAACTCACCGTCGAATCGGTTGAAAAGAACTCCCACGAGTTCATGTCATTATCGCTCAATACCGCGTTGGGATCAGGTCGCGTCTCCGTGAAGGGCGACAGCCGCCACGTCGCCAGGCAAAGCGCCGGGTCCGCGGCAGGCCAGTTCGGTTTCTGTTCTGGAGCGGATCGGACTTCAAAGCGCACCTCGGCCGGTTCGAGGCCGTCTGCCTCGGCAACCAGGCGTGCGGTCCCGGCATCTTTGCCGGCTTGCGCATCATGCCGGACGAGAGCTTGAGCCAGTCCGTGATAGAGCCGGCGCTCGAGACCGGACTCGGGGGAGTGGTCATTGGGATCACCATTGCCGGTTCCCGCAAGCCGGACCGGTCCCTCGACGCAGAAGCGGATGATATGCGTAGCGGGCGGCACAGGCCGACCTTGGGCATCCACAACCGTCACTTCCACGGGCACGGTATCTTCCCCGTCGGCCAGCAGAAAATTGCGGGCCGGAGACAGGGTCACACGCACCGGCGCCCCAACAGTTTCCAACGCATGGGTCTCACGGGCGCCGTCCGCCCAGACCGCCGCCGCTTCGAGCCGACCGGGCCGATACGGCACACGCCATTCCGGGAAGGATGCGGCCTCGACCACACGCTCGCCCAAATCCGTGCCGTTGAGCGAGAGAGCCACCCGCGCCGCGTTGGTGACCGCGATCACACGGATGGGCTCGCCCTCCCGCCCGGGCCAGGTCCAGTGGGGAAACACGAACAGGGTCCGTTCAGCGGGTTTCCAGTGCGTCTTTTTGATGTAGTACGCCGTCTTGGGATAGCCGCACAGGTCAAAAATGCCGAAGAATGACGAGGCACTGGGCCAAATCGCGGGTGACGGTTCGCCATGATAATCAAACCCGGTCCAATGGAAGCCGCCGGCCAGGAACGGGCGTTGGGCGATGGCCGGCCAACCCTCGCGGTAGGTCGCGCCCCAGGGCACGCGCTCGTCGTCATAGGCCGCGATCAGCCCTTGTTCAATATTGCTTCGGGTTTCACCGCGCGACATGATGCCACCGCCGTCCTCGGTGCTCAGCAGGCAATGCTCGGGATGGGTCGCATGGTAACGATCATAGTGTGCCGGATAATAGTTAAAACCGACCACATCCAGCGCCTCGCCCAGATTCCGCGCGGCGAAAAGTCCGCCGTTCATCGCTACCGTGACCAGGCGGGTCGGATCAAATGCGCGCACGCGCGCCATCATACGCCGGACGATCTCGACGCCGGCACGACTCGCTTGCAGGAACTCCTCGTTGCCAATGGACCAAAGGAAGACGCAAGGATGATTGCGGTCCCGCCGGACCATGGCCTCCAAGTCCCGGAGGGCGAATTCGGCGCTACTGAAGACGCGTGCCTCGTCCAGCACGAGCATCCCGAGCCGGTCGCACAGATCGAGCAGATGCGCGTCTGGCGGATGGTGGGCACAACGGTAAGCATTGGCGCCCAGTTCTTTCAATTTCTGCAGGCGGAATTCCAGCAAACTGCGTGGCACGGCCACGCCCACCCCGGCATGGTCCTGATGGCAGCAGACGCCTTGCAGCGTATAAGGCGCCCCGTTGAGCAGAAAACCACGGTTGGCGTCGAACGCCATGGTCCGGAAACCGACTCCCCATTCCGTACGGTCCGTCCAGCCATCCTCGGACACCATCTCGATTTCGAGGTGATACAGGGTCGGTGATTCCGGCGACCACAAACAGGGATGGTCAACCGGCAACTGGAAGGCAACGGGTTCTGATCTCCAGGCCAAGGCCGCGATCCCGCGTGTGCCGCGCGCGACCACTACACCGGCCGCATCCCGTAACCGGGCGCGGACCCGGCACCGACGGGTGTCCGACGCCGTATTTCGGACCACACCCGCGACCTGCACGGTCCACTGCCCACCGGTCCGTAGCTCCGGACGAATCCAAGTTTCATGGTTTACCAGGTGTAGTGGCGGTTGCACACGCAGGGTGACGCCTCGGTAGATGCCGCCGCCCTCGTACCACCACCCCTCACGCGCTACGGCATCCACGCGGACAGCCAGCGTGTTGCTCCGGTCACCGAAATGGACAAACGGACCAATCTCGACCACGAAGGGCGTCGAACCACTGAAACTCCGGTGCAACAACGCGCCATTTAACCAGACTGTGGCATGGGTGGCGATCCCGTCAAACTCGATTTTGACATGGTTCCGCTCCCAGTTCGACGGCAAGTGAAAATAGCGCCGGTACCAGGCCACGCCACCCCGGCGATAGCCCTGGGCCAGATTAGCCGTGGTATCGAAGGGCTGGGCGATGACCCAATCATGGGGCACGGTCACGGATTGCCATGCCGAATCGTCAAAGAATTCCGCCGCCGCCCCGGCCGCGGAACCGGTCTTGGCGCTGGCGTAGCTCTGCTGATGCCCGGAAACTTCCGGAAACGGAATGTCCCCAAGGTGGAATCGCCACCCGTCCAACAAACGATATTCACAGGATGATTTCATGTTCAGTCACTTCGGTGTCAGAACTTTGATAATAACCTCCCGAACACAGATCGCCTTGCAACGCTGCCCGTCGGCGTTGAGGTGGCGAAAGTCGGAATAGGCCACCAGGAAGCGGTCGGGGCCAGTTTTGAGCACGGTGCAGTTGCCGCAGGTGTCGTCAATCGGGTTGGTCCGGTTGCGGATCGTATTGGGATGGTTCCGCGACGCGGCGACCGCTCGTGTCTTCTCGCCCGCTTCAGGCAGCAGGTTCATTGGGGTGTGCCAGACCTCGCCCTTGCCGTCGGTGCAGAAGAGCAATTGCACGCCGGGCCGGCCGTACACCAGGACAATGACGCCGCTGTCGAGGAGCACCAGCTTGGGCATGACGCCGAAGGGGGTGAGAATCTCAGGCGTTGTCCAAGTCTTGCCCCAATCGTCCGAGCGCGCGACAAAACATGGCTCGTGCGTGCCACCGGTGTCGGTGCGCATGACGCAGACCATATGCCCGTTGCCGAAGGAGACGACGCCGGGCTCGTAGAGGCCGCCAACATCGAAGAAGGGGATCGGCGCGGTGTCCTTGCCGCCCCACAGGCGGTTGAAGTTGCTGTCGGGATCATCGAGAAACGGCTGAGCGGCGGCACGCTCCTCAGCCTCGTCCCGGAACCACCCTGGAATTCCCCACAGCCGCCAGGTGCGGCCGTAGTCGTCGGAGCGCAACACTCCCACCCCGCTACGCTTGGACAGCATGCCGTCGCGGTTGAAGCGCATCATGATATGTTGGAAATTCAGCAACCCCCCGTCCGGTGTGAAGGTGTGGAAGAACTCGGTCACGATATGCGGTTGCTCCAGGATGTTCGGATCCGACCAGCCGATGTCCGAGTATTCCCGCCGCCAGACACGCACGACGAGATCCGGAATGTCCAGGGTGGCCCATTCCTCGCACCATTCCATTGCGCCAGGCAGACGGCGCAACAGCTTGAACCGTTGCAGGTCTTTGGGTAGGTCGCCCAGGCGGTAACAGTCCGATTCGCGCGTGTAGAGGTCGCGATGGCGCACCGGATTGGGCGGCAACTTCAGTTTTGTCGCGTCGAGCGGTTTCTCCAGCGGAAACTTGATCGCCTCGCCGTCCGGGAAGACGATGGCTCCAGTTGCCGACGCCTCGACTTCGCCGGGGCCAGCTTCAATCCAGGTGTGCCCGCCGTCAGCCGACACGCTGGCCGACTGAGCCTCGCCGTAGCTCATGACACTGTCGGCGTGGACGGAGTAGCTGATGATCAGCCGGCCGTCGTCCAGCCGTTCGATGTGCGGGAACTGGTAATGGCCCCACCGTCTTTCGCCCGGCGCACTGACGGCGACAATAGAAGGCTGTCCCATCTCGACGGTGAGCGTGTTCTCGGGACGGCTTTGCGGGCGCTCGTTTCTCTTCATGGCATCTCTTGGTATAAGCATCTCCACACGCCTGTTAAGAAGTTGGCCGGGGCCCTTGAAAATCCATAAGGCCAAACTTGCTAACAGGAATGGAGATGCAGGTTTATTGCCGTCCAAAATGGTGTTTATCCGGTCCATTATTCCAACTTTGAACGTGGATCGCGTTTGCTCAATCGTATTGGTTAAGATATAGTGGCCATTGGAAATGACCGCTATACTTGTGAGGCTGGCATTGGCGGCATTTACAACGTCACAAATACTCGCGGCCGCTGTATCCCAACTGGTGTATGGGGAAGTTGGCATGCCGGTTTTTTTGTCAGGCTCAACCACGTAAGCAGTGATTTGAGCCCCACCTTTACCTGAAAATGTCAAAAACAGCACAAAGACTACCACTGGAGCCAGCATGGATATTAAATCAATACGTGTCCTGTTCATTATTTAAAACCATGGGTTGGGGTCTCCCCAAAAGATTGGACAGTTCCTGACGTAGATTAACGCCGTGTTTTTTGAACAATGACACCAATTTAGAAACAATTACACTATACGAACTTTGCCAGCAATTATTCCTGATGGTTTCCGCCAGAGGCGGATCTGTCTCCGGCATGAAATTTTCTCGTTTTCTTATCGTTTGTCAATACATCCGTTAAAGATTTTTCTCTCACGAATTGATAAGATCAGCGCGTCAATACATACACGACCGCTTCGCCCGGCGCGAGTGCAGGTGTCACCGTCGCGCCGGCCTTAACCTTTTGTCCGCTATAGAACTCACGTCCGCCGCCGAACTCCGGTAAATTAACGTTGCGCGTCACTGATTGATCAGTTTGATTTATCAGGCAGACCAGCATCGTCTGGCCGTCACTGATAACCGCATCCTGGTCATTATCCAGACCTGCTAATGGCGAGTGTTTGCCTTTAAGGAACAGCTCCTCGTGGGCCGCCGCCAATCGTGTGGTCTCCGCCAGGGCATACCAGCTTCGGCCATCAAGTGGCGGGCGATCATAGACCAACACGCCGCCAAGGCTGTCAAGCAAAACCCGCAATAACCGGGCTTTGTTCAGCGGAGTATTCGGTCGGGTCTCGCTTTGATCATACGGAACGACCAGCGCGCCGCCGGTCAGGGGTATGCCCTGCAATGCCGTAATTGTGTCGCGGATCGCCTTAATTGGCCGTCCATAACCGCAACCGACGTGATCCACCGCCTGCAACTTGCCAACATACCGCCAATCCACCCCATAACGTTCCGGGTTGTCGGGGGTCTGATAACCGCTATAGGCGCTGAATAGCGTCGTCCGGCTTTCCAAATCATTTTTACCCGTGAACAATTTTTTTATACTCCGCACAACATGACTTGCCCATTGCGGCCACTGCGCATGAGAAATGCTTGGCGCGGCCCGTTTAACCTTTATGCCGTTTACGGTCGCTTTGAACTTTGCGAACATCTGTGCCACGCGCAGGGCCATAAAATCCACCCACTGCGGCCAATATTCCTTGCGGATGATCGCCGCGTCCAGCTTCGTATCCGCCGGTAAATTGGCATACAGCTTGAAAGCATCCAGACAGCGCGGACAATAGCAGGAATGTTGTCCATTCTCGGGGCCGGCCTCATAATCGTAATCAACAGTATGCGGACGGACTTTATCTATCTTATCTCGCAACTGCTCCGCCGCCGCCTGCCAGCCATCGCCCAGGAGCATGGTCATACACATCAAGCTTTCGCTGGGCTTGCCCTTGCAAGTGACCAGCCGCGCATCCGGGTGTTCCTTCAGATAGGGGCGCAGGTTCAACGACCATGATTCAAAATTAATGTTATGTGTGTTCTTTAAACCATAGTCCGGCGCATGATCACTGACCCAGCGGTCACCGCCGGCCATGTCATTAAAGCCGCTCAT
>JBDRJR010000002.1:0-2320 GCA_043814705.1 Verrucomicrobiota bacterium
TAACAGTCCAGTTCTGACATGGTCGGGTGTAGTAAGCACGGCTCCGGCTAATACCGAGGAACCCACGGTGCCGAATGAGTCAAACTGCTCCGGATTTTTTATTGACTCGAGACTGGCAATTTTCGATTGGGATTTTCAACACTGTACGGACGAATAATAGCGCTCCGCCGCCGTCGAGAGTGACCTGCCCCCACCGCGACTATTGAGGATTATCGGACTGCCAAACTGTCAATGCCTCCGGATAAACCTGGTCAACGAATGGCGATGGTTCCCAGATTACCGGCATAACCGCCGCACAAGTTGGCGCCTTGAGCACAAACGCGGGCGCCTTGATCGCCGCTAACAATCTCTCGGATGTCGCCAGCCAGGCCGCCGCCCGCGATAATCTGGGATTAGGGACAGCGGCGACCAATGAGGCCAGCGCCTTTTTGAGCACGGACGGTGGGGTGGTCAACGGCTCTCTTGATATCACCGGTTCCATCACGGTCGGCGCGCCTGCCGGCGATATACCGATGGGAGTGTATACCAATCAGTAAGGGAAACAAGTTTAGCCCGCAACAAGATAAGAAATAGCCCGCTAAACATCCGTCTTCGCTAAAGCTACGCCGGACAGGCGCTAAAGGACGCGAAAAAAAGCAATAAAATGAAATCACGAAGTGAAAGCGGTTTTTTCGCAATTTTTCTTCCGCGTTTTGCGCGGAAAATAAATTGCGAAAAATATTCGCCTTTAAATTTTAAAACTTTAGCGTTATTTCGTGTGTTTCGCGGGCAAACGTCCCTTCCTTCTTTGCCTTTTGTGGTTTCAGTAAGCAAGTCAAGTGTTTTGCGGGCAATATTCTTGCCTTCTTTGCGCTTCTTGGTTTCTGCATTCTTCATTCTGCATTCTACATTTCTTTTCGCCCAAGGTCCTTCGTGGTGGCTCACCCGTGGCGCGGTGGATCCCAACCTGCCCCCGAACGATTATGCGCCCCTTACCCTCGGCCAGCTCAAATGGCTGGCCGTTAACGCTTGCGATGAAATGGATGCCTATTTCGGCGCGGGGTCGAACATAACAGCCGTGGTCGGCGCTTTTTCAAACACAAACAATTATTACCCTGCCAATCTCGGCCAGTTGAAATATGTTGCCCAACCATTTTATGACCGGCTCCACGAGTTTAACCTGACCAATACCTTCCCTGCAAATATGCCCGGCTATTATCCCTGGGGTAATTCTTCAACAACCAACGATTACGCCCCGGCCCTTATCGGCCAGGCGAAATATGTGTTCAGTTTTGATTCCGCCGTGGATTCCGATGGTGACGGCTTGCCGGATTGGCAGGAGGCGGAACTCGGGACAAATCCATATGACCCCGATACGGACGGAGATGGACTCTCCGACAGTTGGGAATTTAATCATGGATATGATCCCTTAGATGGTGGCGATGCGGATCAGGAGACAAAGGCAAACATGAGAGAGACGGCGCGTCATCGGATCATCTATCACTGGCAGTTGTATTTTGGAATAACGCCGACATTTACGAACGCGCCCGGCTCGGCGGCGGATTTGAACGATATGAAGGACGCGTTGAATGCGCTCTCGGACAAGTTTTACAAGGTGGAGTAGCCCGCTATGATTCACAAGCTGACTTTGCGGGGGCTTTGGTTGGTATTGCTGTCAGCCTGGATTTTGGGCATGATAGATACGGCCAAGGCCATAGAATTGTATTATACCAACCGGACCTTTACGCCGGTAACGATCAATCTTCAAGGGGCATCGCCACTGGTGGACCAATTATACACCGAATCCGGGAAACTGACGGACATTGTTAAAGGGACGAATATCACAATCAATACGACCAACACCTATGCCATTGAAAAGCAGGCGGCGATTCCTATCTGCTACGGGTCTGCCGAAGGCGCCTGGTCTGTGGCGGTGGCTTATAACGGCACGCCGTCAAATTATTATGGCAAGATATTCGACAATGTCGGCTGGGTGCGGGGCACCAGGTCGGTAAATGGCGAATGGGGCGCGTATCTTTGGGTTTTGCAGAACCGGATAGCATTCCGTTCCTCGGAAACGAATTGGTGGGTATCGCCCAGCAACGGGGCGCGGGTGGCGATCTCGAACGTGATGGTGGGGAGTTTGGGTGATTATCAGGCGATGAGCAACGTGGTTGACATCGGCCCGGTTATTCCGAGCAATTTCCCTGGCCCCAATCAGGGGGAGACAAAGGAATTCCAGGTGGATATCACGAATGTTTATTATGAGTTGATAATTCCCGACATCTGGATCACGCCGCGGGATGCAGTTGTGGCTGTAGGTGGCTCAAATGTGCAATAT
>JBDRJR010000003.1:0-19501 GCA_043814705.1 Verrucomicrobiota bacterium
GGCGGCGTGGGCTGGTGTACCTGTAAATTGTGACCTGTGAATGTCATTGGCTTAAAGACTGTCGGTAAGCCGTATACGGGAAATCTGTACGTACGGTTTGACGAGGGGAACGGGCTAAACCCCCGTTCCTACTCTATTGGTTAATCGGTTTTAGTATTTTCTTGTTTTTCTTAACGGTTTCTGATAGTTGAGGTACTATATTGTTACCCCTTGCTGAAAGAGAAAAACTCACCACGGAGGCACGGAAACACGGAGATGAAATAGAGTTCTGCAAAATGGCAGGAATTTCTGTAGCCGACATCGCTGATGTCGGAAATCCCGGGGTCACCGACCCCGGCTACAATTAAAAATCGTCTTTGCCGGCTATTTCGCAGAAGTTTACGGAGATGAAAAAAAGAGGAGGTTTTGTCAAACTTGAGATTGGCCCGGCAGTTGCCGGACCAATCTCAAGTTTGCCAAAACTGTCGGTATTATGGAGAAAGACGAGAGATTCGATTCGTTCAATCATGATAAATTGGCTCCCCTCCTTCTCCAATACAAGCCGTGTTTCCGTGCCTCCGTGGTGAATTCCCGCGGATCTTACCCATAGATTCCGTGGAAGACCCAAATCAGGGTAACATATCACAGCGTGTCATTCCGATCCGGCGCTGCCGGAGAGGAATCTCAGTTTATCCGAGCGATTACTGTAATTGCTTCAATTCTTCGCCTGTAGCGCCTGATAATATTCGAGCGCCTCGGCAGGCTTCAGATCAGCATGCACGATCTTGCCGATTGCCTTGATCATGCCTACCGGGCAATCGCACTGAAAAATGTTCCGGCCCATGTCCACGCCGGCGGCGCCTTCCTGGATGGCATTATATGCCATGGTCAGTGCGTCTAATTCCGGCAGTTTTTTGCCGCCGGCCATGACAATCGGCACCGGACAGGAAGCCGTGATGGTATCAAATCCCTGCGGAACATAATAGGTTTTGACCACATGCGCGCCCAGCTCCGCGCAAATGCGGCAGGCCAGCCGGAAATATTTGGCATCACGCACCATATCCTTGCCGACTGCCGTGACGGCCATAACGGGAATCCCGTAGCGCAGACCCAGATCCACCAGACGGGTCATGTTATGGACCGAGCGGGTCTCGAACTCGCCGCCGATGAACACCTGGATCGCCAGGGCCGCAACGTTCATGCGGATGGCATCCTCGATATCCACGGCCAATTCCTCGTTGGAAAGTTCCTTTAAAATGCTCGGGCCGCCGCTGGCACGCATGACAATCGGACGAGCGCAGACCGGCGGGATGGTGGAACGCAGGATACCGCGCGTCAGCATGAGCGCGTCGCAGAACGGAACAAGCGGGACGATATTCAAGTCCACGCGCTCCAGCCCCGTGGTGGGACCTTGAAAATAGCCGTGGTCAATGGCCAGCATAACCGTGCGCGCGTCGCGGGGATTGAAAATCCGCGCCAAGCGGTTCTTCATGCCCCAATCGAGCGCGCCCGAACCTTTCAGGAAAAAGCCCGGGGTCTTCATGGGGACGTCTTCGTAAAATTGTTTCCCTTCCTTAACGGCTTCCGGATCAGGCATGGCTGATTCTCCTTTTTGGTTTTGCGGATGACGGGCCACAAGCTGAACATTCTCTTTTTTCCCGACGATCTGTCAAGCTGTTTTTTCTAATTTTTCTGAATTTCGGCGCACGGCAAAATATTTAAATAAAAGATTGACAGCACGCATGGCAATCGGCTATATTGTAAAAATATTTCAATCAAGAAAGATTTTTTGTAATAATTCAATCAAACCATGAACAGCGCCGTCGCCATGATCAACGCCCGCCTGCCGGCTTTTTCCAGAGCCGAAAAACAGGTGGCCGCATATATCCGCGCGCACCTGGAGAAAGCGCCCCTGCTTTCGGTGCACGCGCTGGCCGCGGCCTCGGGCGTCAGCGTGGCTTCGGTCAGCCGCATGGCGCGCAAAATCGGCTATCCGGGCTTCAATGAGTTTCGGGTCGGGCTGGCCCGGGAAATACCGCCGCCGCCGATTTCAACCATTTATCGGGCCATCGCCGCCAACGATTCGGGACGCACGGTATTACAGAAAGTGTTTGCGGGCAACATCCGTAGTCTGCAGGAAACGCTTAAAATCATGGATAGCGGCGCGTGCATCCGGGCGGCGCGGGCCATGAACAAGGCGGAACGAATATTGTTTGTTGGCATCGGGAGCTCGGGCTGTATAGCCCAGGACGCCGCCCTGCGTTTCCTGCATCTTGATATACGGGCGGAAGCATGCGCCGACGCATATCAAATGCTGGTGCGCGCGATGCAGGCAGGCAAAAAGCAGGTCGTGGTCGGCATCTCGCATTCCGGGCGTTCGGCGGCCACGATCGAGGCGCTGGCCATGGCACGCAAGAACGGCGCGCTGACCATCGGCATTGCCAATTACATCCGCTCACCGTTGCGCAAGGTTAGCCGCATTTTTTTCTGCACCGCCTTCCGTGAAAGCAGCGTCAAGGCGGCGGCGCTTTCATCCGCCGTGGCGCAAATGTGCCTGATTGACACGTTGTATGTACTCGTGGCGCGCCAAGGCCGGGTAACGCCCAAAGTGGAGCGCGTGAACACCATGATCGAGCAACACTTCCGCGTGCCGGCGCGCTGAAAGCGGACGACAGACGACGGACAACGGAGGGCAGAGGGCAGAGGTCAGCCTGCCCGCCATAGTGCTTGGACGACGGCGGGAGGTCAGAAATCAGTAAAACAGCCATAAAAATGAAGCCCACAATATATCTTGGCTTCGACTTCGGCGCCACCAGCGGCCGAGCAGTGATCGGCCGGCTGGCCGGACGGCGGTTGAGTCTCAAGGAAATCCATCGTTTCCCCAATGCACCGATTAAGGGCGATGGCGCCCTGCGCTGGGATTTCCCCGGTCTCTGGCGTCAGGTGCTCGAAACGTTGCGTATCTGCGGGGCACGGGGATATACGCCATTAAGCGGCATTGGGATCGACACCTGGGGCGCGGATTTCGGTTTGCTCGATAATAACGGCGAACTGATCGCCAACCCGCGTTGTTATCGCGACCGCATTACCGCAGGCGCGGTCGCGATAATCACCAAAGCCGTGAGCGCCGCGCGGGTCTACAAATTGACGGGCCTTGCGCCGGGCCGTGTCAGCACGCTGGCCCAATTGGTTGGATTGCGCCATTCCCACGCAAAAGCCGATCTCAAACACGCCGCAACACTATTGATGATGCCGGATCTTTTCCGTTTCCGCCTTTGCGGACACAAGGGCGTGGACAGCACAAACGCAGGCGCCTCGACGCTCCTCAATCTGCGCACCGGACGATGGAGCGACATGCTGTTCCGACAGCTCAAACTGCCGCGTGGAATCATGCCCGAGTTGACGCCGCCGGCGACGGTTGTCGGCCATCTTCATGGCGCGCTTGCCGCCACAGCGGGCATTAACCGCTCGCCGGTAGTGGCGGTTTGCGGTCACGACACGCTCTCCGCCGCCGCCGCCGCGCCTTACGTGGACGCGGAGACAGCGTTCATCAGTTCCGGAACCTGGTCGGTAGTCGGTGTGATTCGGAAAAAACCGATTACAACGCTCCAAGCCATGCGGCTGGGGTATGTCAACGAGACCGGACTGGATTCAATCCTATTCGCGAAAAACATGGTCGGGCTGTATCTGCTGGAAAATTTGCGCCGCCGGCTGGAACGCGAGAGCAAACCGCTGTCGAACGCCGCCCTGGTTCAAGCGGCCGGCAAAGCGAAACCTTTTGCCGGATACCTTGACGTGAACGCACCGGAGTTTTTCTTGTGCAATGATCCCGCCGCAACAATCGCCCGCTTCTTGCGCCGCACCGGACAAAAACCCGTTCGCGGCTGGCCGGCGACCGCGCGTTTGATCATTGAAGGGATGGCATGGAGCTTCAAGCAGGCCATGGAAGAACTTGCGGCGCTGACCGGAATGAAATTCAAGCGTATCTGCCTGGTAGGCGGCGGAAGCCGCAACCGCCTGCTCTGTCAAATGACCGCCGACGCCACCGGCCTGGAAGTGCGGGCCGGCCCGGCGGAGGCCACCGTAGCGGGCAATCTGGCGGTTCAGGCGCTGGCGACGGGCAGGCTCAAAGGACCGGAAAGCATAAGAGAGCTTGTTAGAAATTCGTTTGAGCCGGAAACCTTCATGCCGCGTAATATGGCAATGTGGGATAAGGCGGAAGCCAGACGACAGACGACGGACGCCAGACACCGGACGACAGAGGACGGCGAAGAGTAGCAAACACCCAACATCGAATGACGGAATAACAACAAAGAATAACCAGAAACCGGTGCGTGCGACGTGAGCTTGACCACCTTTGACCGATGAAATGGCAACAAACAAAAAGAAAGGGACAGAGCATGAAACGTTATTATGATCCGGAGATTTTCCACCAGACGCTGGACGGCATTGACCTGGACAATCACATCATCGCCTCCTATTACCTGAAAGACCGGCTGGAAGGCGAGAAATTCCTTGACCATCTGGCATTGGTCCAGGCCATGGGGCTGGAAGGCTCCACCGGCACGTGGGAAAAGGTCGAGGAAGATACCGAGGAAGTGCGCAAGGCCATGTCGAGCAAGATGGTAGGCTACCACGAGATTCCCTCGGACGACCCCTGCACCAAGTCGGCCGTGGTGCAGTTGGCCTTCCCGATTCAGGCTTGGGGCGACAATGTTCCGATGATGCTCCTGGCCATTGCCGGCAACTGCTTTGCCTATTCAAAGCATATCATGCTCACCGACTTGTTCATTGGCAAGAACCTGTTGGCGAAATTCAAGGGACCGAAATTCGGTGTCGAAGGCATTCGCAAACTGACGGGCGTGGAAAAACGACCGCTCTCATTGCATATCATCAAACCCAAGATGGGCATGACGCCCGAACAGACGGCCAACCAGGTGCGCCAGACCGTCGCGGGCGGCGCGGACATGTGCAAGGACGATGAGATGCTCGGCGACGCCTACAACAACACCATGGAACAGCGGTTGCCGCTGGTGATGGACGTGATCAAGCGGCACGAAGACAAGACCGGCAAGAAAATGCTGTACATGTGCAGTATCACCGATGAAAGCCATGCGATGTTCGACAAGGCCCGCCGGGCGATTGACCTGGGCGCCAACGGTCTCTTGGTGACCTACTCCGCCGGCCTGGCGTCCCTGCGCTATCTCACGTCGCACCCCGACATCACGGTGCCGGTAATGCTACATGCCTCGCACATGATCGCCATGATGAAGCAGATAGCCTGGCCGGTGCTGGCGAAGCTTTGCCGGCTGTGCGGCGCGGACATGATGCTGACGCCGACCATGTGGTCTTCGATTCCGATGGTCTCGATGGAGGAAGGCATTCGCACTTCGTTCATGAAATTGGCGCCCTGGGGCCACATCAAACGCACGTTCCCGATGCCGTGCGCGGGCGTCTACCCCGGACTGGCCGAGGTGATTATCGGCGAATACGGTCCTGATATCATCATTCCGGCCGGCGGCGGCATGCTGGGGCATCCCGACGGCTATACGACAGGCGCGCAGTCCTGGCAACAGGCAATCGCGGCCGTGATGGCCGATATTCCGTTGCCGGTCGCGGCTAAAAAATCCGAAAACAAAGCCCTGCGCCGCGCTTTGGAAAAGTGGGGCTATATGGAGCGGCCCAAGTCGCCGTGGCTCCGATTGGCGCCACAGTACCAGCCCAAGCCGATGAAGTTCGAGAACTAGCCGATCGGACGACGGCCTGCCCACCGTAGCTTTAGCGAAGGCGGGACGACGGACCCTCCTTCGCCCGAGCGCTTCGGAGGGCAAGCGCCAAACAACGCCAGACCGGAGTGAAACGCGGAACAATCAAACACAACGTGATTTCCGCGAAGGAGATTGAAATGGCAACTGCAATCAGAATGCCGGACTTTGGAACTACCGTTGAGCAGGTCAAGCTCATCCGCTGGTTGAAGAGCGTCGGCGATCCCGTGCAACGCGGAGATCTGCTATGCGAAGTGGAAACGGACAAGGCGGTCAGCGAACTGGAATCGGTGGCCGAGGGAATCCTGTTGAAGCACGTCGTGCCTGAAGACACGGACGTGGGAAAAGGAATCATTATCGCTTATGTAGGCACGCCTGGCGAAACCTTGCCGCTGACGGATCAACCCGCCCCTGTCGTTACCCCCACCCCGGCCTCAATATCCCCGCCAACGGTTGTCGTTCCAGCAGGGTCACCCTCCTTCGCCAGGAAGCCCTGTGACTTGCCACAGGGCGGAATGGCGTCTTTGGCTTCGGAGGGTTTCGCAAAGATGCCCCGCGGCTTGCCGCGGGGAGCTTCACCGTCCGGAAACGCCCAGGTCGCGCCCATGCTTCGTAACCTGGCAAAAAGCCTTGGGGTGGATTTACAGCGTGTCACCGGAACCGGTCCGGGCGGACGGATATTGCGGGAGGACGTGCATAAAGCCAAACAAGCGCCGGCTTCCGCCGGGGAGACGGTTCAGCCGCCGATACCACCTGGCGGCGCATCGCTTTCATCCCATCAAATGGTCATTGCCCGGAGGGTCACGCAAAGTCACCGGGAAATTCCCCCGATCAACCTTACCTGCCGGATGGACATGTCGGCGGTGATCGCATATCGGCGCCGGTCGGAAAAAGATAACAGGCGCAAGCTGAGTTTTGACGCTTTTTTCGTTTTCGCGACGGCCAGGACCATGGCGGCCGCGCCTCATTTCCGAAGTTTTTTACGGGGCGAAACCGTGATGCTTGCCGATGCCATTGATGTGGGGGTGGCGATCAGCTACGGCGACGATCTGTTTACCCCCGTGATTCGCCGGGCCGACACAAAATCCATCATGGAGATTGATGCGGAAATACAGCAGTTCGTCGCGCGCGCGAGTAAGCATCAGATTCAGCCCTCCGACATGGCAGGCGCGGGTCTGACGATCAGCAACCTTGGCATGTATCCGGTGCATTCTTTTGCCGCCGTGATTCCCCCGGATCAGTCCGCGGCGCTGGCCATCGGATGCACTGAGGAAACACCGGTGGTTCGGAACGGGACCGTGCAGATCGCCCCCATGGCAACAATCACACTTTCGGTGGATCACCGCCTCATCAATGGGCGCGAAGCTGGGCAGTTTTTGGCGCAACTCAAGGAAAGGGTGGAAAAACCATGAAGTTAGGCCCTGAAGTTAAGCGAAGCGCATATTTCAGGGCAACTGCTTCGTGTGGGAGGCGCGCTATGCGCGGCGACGGTCGCGGTGCATAGCACTCCTCCCACCAGGATTGAAATTCCTGACTTAACATGAATTCAGACATCACAAGGCGGAGCAACTATTCTGTCATCCAGAGCGAAGCGAAGGATCTCCGCCATATGTAACCGTGTCAGCAGAGATTCCTCGCTACGCTCGGAATGACAAGTCACACAATATTAAAATTCAACATGAACACAGATAATTCAAAAAACTACACCCGTGATTTTCTGCTGGCGCTTTATCGAAAGATGGTCCTCATCCGTCATTTTGAGGAACGCGTCAAATTTTTGTTCCTCGAAGGCATCATGCCGGGAACGATCCACCAGTGCCAGGGACAGGAAGCCACCGCCGTCGGCGTTTGTGCGGCGCTGAACGATGACGACGTGATCACCAGCACCCACCGCCCGCACGGACACTGCATCGCCAAGGGCCTGCCGGTGAACGACATGATGGCCGAGCTTTTCGGCCGGACCACCGGCTGTTGCAAGGGCAAGGGCGGCTCCATGCACATGGGCGACATAAGCAGGGGCATTGTGCCCGCCATCGCCATTGTCGGCGGCGGCATTCCGGTCGCCACCGGTTGCGCGCTGGCGTTCAAACTGCGCGGCGAAAAACGCGTCGCGGCGTGCTTCATGGGCGACGGCGCCACCAACGAGGGCGTTTTTCACGAGTCACTGACCATCGGCGCGATCTGGAAATTGCCGGTGATCTACGTGATCGAAAACAACCTTTATGGCGCATCCACGCCGGTGCGCATGGTAAACATGGTCGCAAATTTGGCCGAGAAAGCGCGGACTTACGGAATGCCGGGGTTGACCATTGACGGCAATGACCCTCTGGCCGTTTATGAGGCAACCAGGGCCGCGGCCGAGAGAGCGCGCAACGGCGACGGCCCGTCGTTGCTTGAACTGGTCACCTACCGTATCACCGGCCATTCACGCCGCGATCCGGCGCTGTATCAGCCGGAGGAGGAAAGAAAGGCGGCCAAAACCAATGAACCCATCGGCCGGTTCGTGAAATATCTCATCACGGAAAAAGTGACCGGACAGGCGGAACTCGATCTGATTGCCAAGGGGGTGGACGACGAGATTGAAACGGCGGTGAAGTTCGCGCTGGCGTCCCCATTGCCGAAGCCCGAAGACGCGCTGGAAGACCTTTTTGTGGAGCCAATTTAGGAAGTATGGGCGTAGTGGAGTATGGGAGTGTGGGCGTAACGGGAAAAGACAAAAGATAAAGCAAACGCCGAACATCCAACTTCGAATAACGGAATAATAAAGAAGTAAAAACCGGCAAATATTGCGTTCGGCGCGAGTCTTGCACCCGTGGCTCGAATTCGGTTTCCCGCGCAAGCGGGATTCGGGAAAGCAAGGCAAGCTTGGGTTGGATGTGGGTGCGCTACGCGAAGCATTGGACTCGTGTCCATGCGAGCGGAGTAAACCCGCAGACAACCCAAGATCGCCGCCGCCTTTCCCGAACCGAATTCGAGACACATTTGGATTGTAGCCAAGCCAACATAGGGAGCATGGAGCCAATATGAAAAGATTAAGCATTGTTGAGGCATTGCGCGAAGGGATCAGGTCCGAGATGCGGCGCGATAAACGCGTGTTCTGCATCGGCGAGGACATCGCCATCCCCGGCGGCTGGGGCGGCGCCTTCACGGTGACGCTGGGGCTGGAAAAGGATTTTCCCGACCGCATGTTGAATACGCCGATCGCCGAAGCCGGCTCGTTCGGCGTGGCCTGCGGCGCTGCGCTAATGGGCATGCATCCGATCGCGGACGTGCAATACAGCGATTTCCTTATGTGCGCGTTCGATCAGGTGGCAAACAATATCGCCAAGCTGAGATACATGTCCGGCGGCAAGCTGAAGATGCCGTTGACCATGCGCGCGCCCGTGGGCGTGACCGGCCGCGGCTCACAGCACGCCCAGAACATGGAGACCTTTTTCATGCCTCTGCCTGGGATCAAGCTGGTCTGTCCGGCCACGGCTTATGACGCGCTTGGGTTCCTCAGGACTGCGGTGCGTTGCGAAGACCCGGTGATGATTTTTGAGCACAAACTGCTTTACGGCTCGAAAGGCGCGCGCCAGGAGTCGGGCACGGTGGATGCCTCAAGCGAAATCCCGGATGAGGACTACACCGTGCCCTTTGGTAAAGGCGTGGTCAGGCGCGAGGGCAAGGACGTGACGATCATCGCGACGCTCCTCATGATGCACCGGAGCCTGCAGGCCGCGGAACTGCTCGCGCAGGAAGGCATTCGCGCCGAGGTGATTGACCCACGCTCGCTGGTTCCATTCGATTGGGATATTGTCAAAACCTCGCTGGAAAAAACCGGCAAGGTAGTGATTGTTGAGGAAAGTCCCAAACGCGGCGGCATCGGCGCGGAAATCGGGGCGACGATTGCCGAAGACATGGCGGACCTGCTGATGGCGCCGATCAGGCGCGTGGCCGCGCCGAACACGCCCGCGCCTTTCTCGCCGCCGATGGAGAACTTTTATATTCCCAGCGTTGAACGGATCGCGGAAGCGGCGCGGGGCGCTGTAAGAAATGAAGAATGAAAAATGCAGAATGCAGAATTCGGAATCGGACGACAGACACCAGACCAGAGGAAAAAGAATGGCCACAAAAAGACCAATGATGTCGCCGGTGCGGATGAATCCGGTTTTGCTCCATCCCAAGGAACAAAGAGTCCGCCTGGATGGCGAATGGAACTTTCACCTGGATCCGGAGGACCGGGGCGTAACGGCACAATGGTTTAACGAAATCGCCCAGCTCGCCGATAGAATCCAAGTGCCCGGTTGTTGGCAGGGACAAGGCTTCGGCGGCGATGGAAAAGACACCCTGTGGGACTTCCGTCTGGAAGCACGCACCTACCGCGCCACTTACAAGGGAACAGGGTGGTATGGGCGGATGTTCCGGATTCCAGCAGGCTGGGCCGGGAAACGTTTTTTCCTGAACTTCGGCGGCGTTCATCCGAGCGCGGAAGTCTGGTTGAACGGGGTTTGGTTGGGGGAGAACCATGCGCCTTTTGTACCGTTCGGATTCGATATCACCGCGATCGTTCACACCGACCGTGAAAACTGGTTGGCGGTGCGCGTGCATGAGCAAAGCCGCCTGTTAGGTATGTGTTTCGACTGGCAAGGAAACTGGTCAGGATTTTACAGGGGCGTGGAACTCACCGCAACCGGCCCCTCTTTCCTTCAGCAAGTGAAAGTCTATCCGGAGGTGGATCGGCAGGTGGCGCGGTGCCAGGTCGAGGTGGGGGGTGGCGATCCCGCAACCGCATTGTTGCGTTTGCGCCTCTCCATTCAAGCCATCGGCGGCGACTTACCGGCGATTCAACAGGAGATTGCGGTCACGACCCCGGCCATTGAACATGAGATCGCCGTGCCTTCGCCCCGCTTATGGAGTCCGGACGCACCAAACCTTTACCGCGTGGATGTGGCGCTGATACGCGGGGAGGATGTGCTGGACGCGATGAGCGAACGCATTGGTTTTGTCAAGCTCTCCACGGAGGGACACCGCTTCCTGATTAATGGCGAGCCGTATTACATGCGGGGAACGGGTGATTTTCTGATTCATCCGGAAATCGGGTCTCCCGACACGGACCGCGAGCGTTTGCGCCGGAAATTGAAGACTTTACGCGCCTATGGCTATAACTATGTCCGTTGCCAATCCTATGCACCGACGCCGGAGTATCTAGACGTGGCCGACGAGGTGGGCCTGCTGGTCCAGAGCGAGATGGGCATGCTCGGTGCCTGGGGCGGCCATACCCAGTGGCACGTTTATGCCTGGCCGCCGCCCATGCCGTCCTATCGCGAAGCCATCAGGAACCAGTGGAACCAAGTTGTTCTGCGCGACGTCAACCATCCTTCCGCCAACCTCTACTGCATGAGCAATGAACTGCCCAAAACAGATTATCCGCGAATTGCCTGGCAGTGCTACCGGGAAACGAAGGCGATCAAGCCAACCGCCTTCGTCATCTGGACCGACGGCGGACACAGCGACACCCTGCCGGGCGATTTTATCAATGTCTTTGCCGCCGGTCTGGCGGCCGGCGAGAAGAGCGATCAGCTGGAGAAATATGAGAAGTCCGGCAAGCCCATTATCCAGCACGAATTTGCCTGGTGGAGTTCCTTCCCGGATGTGCGGATCATGAACAAGTATTCAGGGGCCGTGCGGCCTTATGCGGCGGAAATCGCCTTGGAAGCCGCCACACGCCAAGGCTTGGCCCACTTGCTTCCACAATTCGCGGAGAACAGCCAGCGCCTGCAATTGCTGGAGGCGAAGGCCAAGATGGAAAACTGCCGCCGCAATATTCCGGACCTCGCCGGTATTTGTCATTTCAACGCCATGGATGCCAACCCTTCGCCGCAAGGGATCATTGACGAGTTCTACGAACGGAAACTTGCCGACGCATCCACCTGGTTACAGACCAACGGCGACACGGTAATTCTTTTGAGCCTCGGTTTTGATGACCGGATGGTGTGCGCCGGAGATGAATTCAATTGCAAGTTCTTCGTCTCCGATTTCTCGCATCCACCCCTTGGCGCTCCCACGCTGGAATGGCGGCTGGCGGCAGGCGCCGACACGTTGGTTGCCGGAAAACTCAGCTACGCGCACCAGGCTTATCGCACGTGCCCGGTTGGCGAGGCCACCATCGCGGCGCCATCCGTGACCCGCCCAACGGCCGCGCGCCTGGAAGCCTCGCTTCGCGAAGGGAACCGCGTCGTAACGAACTCCTGGAATATCTGGCTATTCCCGCGCGAAGCCGCATTGCCGAAGACGGCGTTGCGCTATGGCAAGAGCGAACATACCTGGCTGAAGGAATGGAGCGACCTGCCCGAGATAACGGCCAAGGAGCTGGTTCAAGGCGCAACACGGGTGGTGTTGACCGAACAGCTTGACGAATCCCTGATCGCATTCATGCGCGCCGGTGGCCGGGTCATCCTGGCGGCCGGTGAAGGCCTGGTTCGTCCGCATGGACCGCTTTTCGGATACGTGAAATATTTCTTCACACCGCCGGCCAACTATTCGCCCTACGAGGATGGGCAAAACGGCACGATCATCCGCCAGCATCTGATGCTGGGTGATTTTCCGCACGATGGTTTCGCGGATTTTCAGTTCTTCCGGCTGATGGAGGAGGCGCCGCCCATTGAACTTAAACCGCTGGATTTGGCCGAGGGCGATCCGGTCATCCGTGTGATTCATCGCTACCCCGTGTGTCACCCGCTGGCCTATCTGCTGGAGCGATCGTTGGGAACCGGCGGACTGATTCTGTGCGCGCTACAGTTAAACCCGGCCTGGCCGGAAGCCCGCTACCTGCTGGCAAAAGTCTGTGCGTATGCGGAAGGAAAGCAGTTCCGCCCGGCCATGCCATTATCGGAGCAGGCCCTGGCATCTATCAAAACGGGCATTATGGGCGATGCATTGCCTTCCTTAAATCACTCAATCACTGAATCACTCAATCATTAAATTTCTTACAAGGAGGCCCAAGATGGATGCGCTATTGGAAAAAATTTATGCGCTGAACAAGACCGAGATGGAAGCGTGCGCCAAACATCTAACGCTCGGCGGCGGCACGCGCGGCATGCCGGTGATCACGCACGGCAAGGGTGTGCGGATCTATGATACGGACGGCAAGGACTATATTGACTGCACCTCCCAGAGTTGGGCCATGTATCTGGGGTTCGCCAACCAGGACATCAACCGCGTCGTCGCCGAACAGATGGAAAGGATGTCGCATGTGCACCAGGGGTTCGACACCCTGCCGCGGTTTTATTTGGCGCGCAAATTGGCGCAGCTCGCGGGGAACGGATTGAACCGCGTCTCGTTCACCGTCGGTGGCGGGCCGGCGCTGGAGGCGGCCATGAAAATCGCGTATAAAAACACCCAGCCCTCGCGGGATTTTATCTGTCTTTACGACAGTTATCACGGCACCACGCTCGGCACAATGGGCGCTTCCTGGATTTCCACGCGCTCGTCGGGCACGCTTGTCGGCGGAAGCCGGTTTCTCGGTTTGACCCGGCCTTTCATCCGCGCGCCCAATCCGTATTGCTACCGTTGCCCGCTGGGCCTGAAAAGGGAAAACTGTTCCCTGGCCTGCGCGCAAATGCTGAGGCTGACGATGGAGCGCGGCGTGGCGGGAAACCCCGCGGGCGTCATCATCGAGCCAATCCAGGCCAGCGGCGGCCAGATTATATGTCCGCGCGAATATCTGCAGGCCGTCAGGAAAATATGCGATGAATTCAATGTTCCGCTGATCTACGATGAAATCCAGACCTATGGCCGGATCGGCGAGTTTTTTGCCGGCCATTATTTCGGCGTGCATCCGGATATCATCGTGCTGGGCAAGGGCCTGGGCGCCGGACTGCCGCTGGCGGCGATCATCATTGCCGACAAGCTGAAAGGATTTGAACCCGACGCCGAGGAGCTCCATACTTTCGCCAACAACTCCGCCGCCCAGGTTGCGGCGGCCAAGCAGATCGAACTGCTGGAAAACGGCGTGCTGGGAAACACCCGGCGCATGGGCGCATATCTCAAGACCGGCCTGGATAAAATCCAAAAGGACTTTCCCGAGATCGGCGATATCCGCCAGGCCGGCCTGCATATCGGCGTCGAGCTGGTGCACAATCCGGAAACAAAAGAGCCCGCCACAGCGGAGGGCGTTGCCGTGCACAAGGCCGCAATCGGCCACGGCCTGCTCCTGGGTATGGCTGGCCCCAGGAAGCATATTTTAAAAATCAAGCCGCCGCTGATCGTGTCGCAAAGCGAATGCGATGAAATCCTGGGAAAATTCCAGGCAACGCTGCAACAGGTCCTGCGCGGGTGAAGACAAACGATAGACGACAGATGACGGACCGGGTAAAATGGATTAAGCATGAGCAACCACGAAACACACGCCTGCCCGCCTATGGAGGGGAACACACGAAATGGAATTTATAGAACGATTGATTTGTGCTGAACTTTCGTGTGTTTTGTGTGTTTCGTGGTGAAAAAAAATATGAATTCTTTGAAACAAATACGCAAAATGATCGCTGAACGGCGCAAATTGGCCGCCAGGCTCGATTTTTTCGACGCCAACATCTGGCTTGGCGCCCCGGAAGGGTTCCCGCTGGCGAAAGCGATAAATGCGAAACAGCTGGACGGAGTGCTGAAAACATATTTCACGCGTTCCGGGCTGATATCGCACTGGCAGGGCAAGATGTCTTCGGCGCAGGACGGCAATGCGGCGCTTGAAAAACTTGCGCCGTCCTTACGCAAAGACCTGGGTGTGATCTGGACGGGACTGCCGTTGCTGAACGGCGAAACCGGCCCTTTGCCGGGCATGGGAACGATGCCGCCCCGGTTGTGCGGCGTGCGGATATTTCCCAAGACGCATAATTTTATCCCGGAAGACTGGGTCATCGGAAGCTTGTGCGCGTGGCTTGTCGCGCGAAGTCTACCGCTCTTTATTTGGCACATCGAGATTGAATGGGCCGCGCTTTATCGCCTCGCACGCGCGTTTCCCGCTCTGACGATTATCGTCGAATCGCAACCCCGCAAGATCCTTTATCATTCACGTTCGCTTTTTCCGCTCATGCGCGAGTGCCGGAACGTGCGTGTGGAAATTTCGAATTTCGCCGGCCAGAGTTTTGTGGAATATATCGTCCGCGAATTCGGCGCGGAACGCCTGATCTACGGCTCGTTCCTGCCGGTCAACGACCCGCTGGTTCCAATCGGCATGGTGTTGGATGCCGATATTCCGGAAGCGGCCAAGAAAAAGATCGCCGGTGACAACCTGCGGCGGCTCCTGGCGGAGGTGCAGTCATGAAGCAAGCATTCATCATAGACGCGCATGTGCATACCGGCTGGATGGGCAACTTGATGGCGCCGGAGGTTGATCTGGCCGCGCTGTTGCGCCTGATGGACCGGCTGAACATTCAATCCGCGATCTGCTCGGATATGCGCCTGATCACGATCGGACCCGGGGAATATCTGCCAATTTCGCGCCGGGCGTTCGATGAATCGAAGGGACGGGTCTTCTACCTGGGCGTTTACGATCCGCATCGGGCGCGCGAATCGCTTGAAATTTTGAGGGCGGCGGTCAAATGGCCGGGATTTGTGGGCCTTAAAATTCACCCCTCGTGGCATCGCACCATGGCGAATGACCGCGCTTACCGGTCGGCCTGGGAATACGCGGCCGAGAACGATGTGACGATTCTCTCCCACACCTGGAGCATTTCGGACTACAACCCCGCGCAAAAATTCTCGACGCCGGGGTTATTCGAGGATTTCGTGCGTGATTTCCCGACCGTGCGGTTTGTGATCGCACACGCCGGCGGGCGCGGCCAGGGCCGACTTGAGGCCATACGCCTGATCAACAAGTATCCGAATGTTTTCCTCGATTTTGGCGGCGACATTTACTGTTACCGACTGATCGAAGACCTGGTTGCCGCCGTGCCCGCGGACAGAATCCTGTTCGGCTCCGACTATCCGATGCTGGAAACGCGCGCCAATCTGACCCGTGTTCTGCTCGCAAAAATAAATGACGGCGCCAAAATTAAAATATTGAGAGAAAATGCCATCCGGGCCTATAAATTAAATGCAGAATGAAGAATGCAGAACGAAGAATGTCGGAACCAGAACGAAATGGATATTTCATCTTGAATCTTACATCCTAAATCTTTCCGCCGAAGGCGGATCCGCCTATGGCGGAGAATCTTGAACCTTGGAGGTCCGTATGTTGACAATTGATTTGCAAGATCAAGTGGCGCTCGTGCTCGGTGGAAGCCGGGGCATTGGCGCGGCCATCACCGCGTGTTTGTGCAAGGCCGGCGCCAAGACGGTCTTCACGCACAAAGGCAACCCACAACATAAGGACGCCGTCCTGGCGCTTACACGTGGAATCGAAGCCAACGGCGATTTTGTCCGCGGCCATGTCCTGGACGCGCGCGACGCCTCGAAAACGACCGCGCTGGCGGACCAAATCGCCGGTAAATACGGGCGCCTTGACATATTGGTAGTGAATGTGGGGCAGAACATCGAGCGCAAGGTCGAAAATCTTTCCGACGAAGAGTGGCGTGCCGGCATTGAGATCAATCTCGATATCGCTTTTTACGGGGTCCGCGCCGTTATCCGCCACATGTTGCCGCGCAAATACGGCCGGATCATTTTCATCGGCTCATCGGCGGTCAAGAACGGCGGCGGCGGCGGCGCCGATTACGCCGCCGGCAAGGCCGGCCTGGAAGGCCTGATGATGTATCTGGCCAAAACCTATGCGCGTTCCGGTATTTTATGCAACAGCGTGCATCCCGCCGTGATTGACACCGATTTATTGCGCGTGCGCTACCCCGGCGCGGCAGACCGGCAAAAGCTCGTGGCGCAGATTCCCGCCGGACGGCTGGGGCACCCGGAAGATATCGCCGGAATGGTCGCCTACCTGGCCAGTTCCTGGGGCGATTATATCTGCGGCCAATCCATTCTGGTTGACGGCGGAAGAACGCTGTTTCGGTGACAGGAGATTCAAGATTCAGGATACAAGATGCAAGATTCAGGATTTAAGCCGCAAGATGCAGGATTCATGATTCAAGATTCAGGATACGAGAACGCAGGGGTCAAGAAGGGGGACGGAAATGAATAAAGAGGGGGGATTCCGGTCGTTGCGGGTATACCAGCTTTCGCATCAGCTCGGCGTCAAGATACACAAAATGACTCTTGGACTACCAAAATTTGAGGTCTATGAGGAAGGCAGCCAGATTCGCCGATGCTCCAAGCGTGTGTCAGCCTCTATTGTCGAAGGTTACGCACTGAGAAAGTACAAGGCGGAGTACCTGCATTACCTTTTCCGTGCATACGGTTCAGCCGAGGAGAATGTGGAACATTTGGACTATCTCTGGGAGATCGGATCTCTGACCGATGAGTCGGCATACCGCGCATTGCGGGAGGAGTGTCTCGACCTGAATCGTCAACTATTCCGTTTCATTCAAGGTGTCGAACGAGAACACGACCGACCGTACTCGCTGAATGAAAATCCGGGGGCCTACCACGCAGACAAGCCAGACGACTCCGATTCCCCTCTTGAATCCTGAATCTTGCATCCTGAATCTCACTTCGGAGACCACTATGACAACAACTAACCCACTCCTCAAGCTCGGTTCCAACCTATGCCCGTTTTCCCGCCTGAGCGACCGGTTCGTGACGACGGGCTATTGCCAGGGCTACAAGTTTGAGAAGCAACTGGAAATGCTCGCAAAAATCAAAGGCATCTCCGGCGTCGGCTACGGCTGGCCGTGCAGTGTTAAAACCGGCGTGGCGCTGAGGAAAATATTGGCCAACCACGGCCTGAAACTCGCCACGTTGGACTCCAATATTTACACGGAAGCGCGTTTCAAACTTGGTTCCTTCACAAACCACGACCCGAAGATCCGACGCGCCGCCATCGCGCGCGTCAAAGAGACCATTGATGCGGCCGTGGAGGCCGGCGCATCGGATATAAATCTGTGGCCCGGCCATGACGGATTCGACTATATTTTTCAGGGGCACTATGCTGACGCCTGGAATTGGATGGTAGCGGGCATCAGCGAGGTGGCCGAACACAATCCCAAAATGCCGATCAGCATCGAATACAAGTGCAAGGAGCCGCGCGCAAACATGTATATCGCCAATGCGGGCAAAGCGCTCCTGCTGGTTAATAAGATCAACAAACCGCACGTCGGAATCACGCTGGACGTGGGGCATAGCCTGGCCGCGCTTGAAAATCCGGCCGAGTGCGCTGTGCTCGCAATGAGCGCAGGGCGGCTCCAGCAGATTCACGTCAACGACAACTACCGCGACTGGGACCACGACATGATTCCGGGTTCGGTCAATGTCTGGGATTTTATCGAGTTCTTCTATTGGACGCGCAAGCTCGGCTACAAGGGCTGGTATTGCATTGATTCGTATCCCTACCGTGAGGACGGCACACAGGCATTGCAACGCGCTTCCCAAGTTTGCCACAAGTGTTGGAACATCGCCGGTAAGCTGATTGCCATGAACATCGAGCCCTTGCTCCGAAGCAATGGCCACCTCGAAATCATGCGTCGGCTGTGGAATATGATCGGTTAATGGACGGCCCGAACGGATTATTAACAGGAGGAGAAAATGATCTCGAACCATAAATTCGGCGCGTGTTTGCCGACGTTCGGCAACTGCGCGGATCGTTATTGCCTGGGTGGTTACGGCGGCGGCGGCAAAACAATGGAAGCGATGCTGGACCTGGCGCTCAAGGTCAAAGGACTCGACGGCCTCGAGCTCGTCGGCAACTGGCATGTGAATGAAAAAAATATCCGCCAGGTTGCCGGCATGTTCAAAAAGCGCCGCCTGAAAATACCCATGCTGGTGCCGGATCTCTGGACGCAGGCCAAGTGGGGCCGGGGCAGTATCGCAGCGCCCGACGCCAAAACGCGACGCGCGGGCATTGATGAAATCAAGAAGGTCATGGATTGGGCCGCCGAGCTGGATTGTCCGTTCATTGACGTCTGGCCCGGGCAGGACGGTTACGACTATGCGTTCCAAGCCGACTATACCGAGGCCTGGAAGTGGATGCGCGAGGCGCTATTCGAATGTTCGAGCCACAACACCAAAGTGCGTCTGCTGGTGGAATACAAACCGCGCGAACCGCGCACGCATTGCTTCGTCCGCAGCGCCGCATCCGCGTTGCTCTTAGTCAAAGACCTCGACAAGATCGGCATCCTGCTGGATGTTGGCCATTCCCTGCAGGGCGGCGAGAACGTGGCCGAGGCCGCGGCATTACTGGCCAGCCACGGCAAGCTTGATTACCTGCACTTGAACGACAATTACCGGAGCTGGGACGACGACATGATGGTCGGCGCCGTCCACCTGGTGGAGTATCTCGAACTGGTCTACTGGCTCAAGCGCCTGAAATACAAGGGGTGGTTGACCCTCGACATTTTTCCTTACCGTGAGGACGGGGTGCGCGCGGCGACACAATGCCGCGAGTGGATGGAGTCATTTTTCAAGGCCGTGGACAGGATCGGCATGGGCAAATTCGACGCGGCCATTCGCGAAGCCGATGCAACCAAGGCCACGGAATTAGTGCGGCAGGCGCTGATGGCGTAATGAACCAGGATGTTTTCCCTGCGCTTATTAATAAAAGGAGATGGTATGAATGGAGCTTGACGGTGGTTATACTCTATTTGCAAAAGGCGAATGGAGTAGACAGGTTGCAGGCTGAATGTGTCGCGTGAGGCATTGACCTCGTAAAGGAGATTAGTCAGACCTGTAACTGG
>JBDRJR010000004.1:0-10641 GCA_043814705.1 Verrucomicrobiota bacterium
CCAGTCCTTCCCGGTTCAACTTGTAACCGAACCAGCCCCAGCCCCGGGCAACCCGGCACGGCTGGCCGAGAATCGTTTCCACGCCGGTAAATGTCTGGTTGGTCTCGCGATATATATTTTTCCATTCTTCCTGGGGCACGCTACCGGTGCCTTTGGCGCCCATGCCGCGCCCGCCTTCGATAAAGGGATGCGGATCGGAGGGATCGTAACACTTCACTTCATCCACGAGCTTCAGTTTCCCGAACAGGTCGTCAACCTGCTCCTCGGCGCCGGCCGACACCTCGGCCGCGGCCAGCGGCGGCAGTAGGCCATATTCCTTGATCCGCTTCTTGAAAGTAAAATGCTTTTCGGCGCGGGCCAGGGTCTGGTCGCCGCGGCGCAACGCGGCATTGAATCGGAACTGGTCGGCGCCGGTCTCATGCCGGGCCTTGAACAGCCGTTCGCATAGCGCCGCGTCAAAAACAACTTGAACCACGGCCGACGTGCCCGCTTTCAGCGTCACTTGATTGGTCAGGATATACGGCCTGAACCAGTAATCGAGCGCTTCGCATTCCAGGACGCCGGCAAGATCATGGGCGCCGGAATTTTTCACCGTCACCGGGATGACTAACGGATCCGCCGCCGAGGCCGGATCAAGGTTGGAGCACGCGCCGATGATCACGACCGCTTCCGCCCCGGCAGAATTCGTCCCTGCAAAGGCCGCCGCAATCATAATAAGCCCGCCAACCAGCGCCGACACCGTCAGTTTTTGAGTGAGCATTTTCCCCTCCGGTTTGTGGTTGAAGCTCATGCGTTTTACACCTGATGCCGCCGCAAAATTTCCGGTCGCCATATTTTCCCGAATTCCCGAATTTACTCATGCCTGCGCATTAAGATCAAGGACCGATTCGCATTGCATAAGTTAGCACAGTAGTTAACCAATCCCTGCTTCAAATACAACAAGAAATAAAATCATTACCCTTGTTTCCCCGCCATGGGGGTGAAAGAAATTCGCCGGTCCGTGTACAAGGTAACCCCCGGCATCTTTTTACCTTGCATCCAAACACCCGTCCTGCCACATTCTACCCATTAAATAAAGCGATATTCGCAGGAAACATAACGCGACCAGTTAGTGTTGTGCTTGCTATGGCCTTCAGGCAAGATGTAAAAACGCGCCGACAGAAAATTTTTCCCGCCTTGAAATAACCGTTTATTCCCGGGTTAGCACCATGAATATAAAAAAAGAAACTAATGCGGCAAACGACGATTTTGGCAGGCTTTTCCTTGATGGCCAGCCCGCCTGGGAGCAGGGGCATTGGCCGATATTCTGGATCTGGCACCCGGAAGCCCATCCGACGGGAAACAGCATGGTTTTATTTAAATTGGAATTTGAGATGACGGATGAAAATGTTTTCCCGTTACATGTTTCCGCGGATAATCGTTACCATCTTTTTCTGGATGGACAATTGCTCGGCATGGGGCCGGAAAGAGGAGTTGTTAACAAGTGGTTTTATGAAACTTATCGGATCAGGGTAAAGCCCGGCCGGCATAAACTTCTGGCCAGAGTTTGGCATATTGACGAAAGCCTGACGCCGCATGCCCAGGTGAGTTGCCGCGGCGGATTTATTCTATTTGCGGCCGGCCGGATGATGGATGAAATTTCAACCGGCCGGGCGCCGTGGCAGACATGCCGGCTTAATGGTTTTTCATGGGAGGAGTCGGTCTGGGCATGGGGCGGCGGAAGCAATCTGATTTGTGACGGCCGGTTGTTACAGTGGGATTGTCTTAAAGGCGCTGGAGATGGCTGGGTCAATCCGGTTGTTTTGGAATGCGGTACGGACGCAAAATGGGCGAACCCGATCCGCGGTCACTGGCGGCTTGCGCCGGCGACACTGCCTCCGCGCTTAAATCACAGGGTGGCTGCCGGCGCGGCTGGTTTCAAGGTGCGTTACGCGGGCAATTTCAACCCGGCGTTAAGGTTTAAATTCAAGCACGCTTCCTGCCGTTTGCCCGGCGAACCGGAAATCAATTTATCACAGTTAACCGAGCCGGTCCTTAATCCGGCCGATAATCTTGAAACCGGTGCATGGCAAAAATTGCTGGAGGCGGATAACGCCATCCATGTCCCGCCGCATACTGCCATTGAAGCAATAATTGATTTGAATGATTATTATTGCGCCTATACCGACCTGGTGGTTTCCGAAGGCCGAAATGCCGTGATTAAAATTGAATGGGCGGAGGCGTTGTACCGCAATCCCCTGGCTGACGATAAAGGCCGCCGGGACGAAGTGTTTGGGAAATACTTTGTCGGGGACGGTGATACCTTTATCGCCGATGGCGGCCGTCAGCGGCATTTTGAAACGTTCTGGTGGCGTTCCGGTCGTTATTTAAGGATCTCGGTGATTACCGGCGACGCTTCATTATTGATCGAAAAGCTTGCCGTCCGTGAAACCCGCTATCCTTTGGATTATGAGGGGGCTTTGGCCTGTGATAATCGGGAATTATTGAAAATAGTGCGCCCGGCAGTGCGTTCCCTGCAGGAATGCATGCACGAAACATACATGGATTGTCCGCATTACGAACAGATGATGTATTTCGGCGATACGCGGATCATGGCCCTGGCCGGCTACGTTATATCCGCGGACCGGCGCCTGCAACAGAAAGCGATTGAATTTGGCGCTTTTTCCATCCAGGTGGATCGCGGCGATATTCTTTCACGGTGTCCATCCCGGGTCGCCCAGTTTTTTACGATAAGCGCCCTGGCGTGGATCGACATGGTTCACGACTTTTTTTTATGGCGCAATGCCGATGAGGTGCGCCGGTATCTGCCGGCCATGCGTTTTTTAATGCATAGTTTCGAAAATTTTTTTGACAACCATGGTTTGATCCACGGGACGCGGATGTGGAATTATATTGATTGGGTCGCCGGATGGCCGGGCGGTGTTCCGCCGGATGGCGATACGGGCGCCATTGCGCAGATTAATTTGTTGTACTTGCTGGCATTGCGGAAAATGGCCGGGATGGAGGAATATTTTGGAGAAGCTTTGCTGGCGGAAAGAAACCGCCGGCAGGCCGCCGGCCTCCAACAGGCCATCTTAAATTGTTTTTGGGATGACAGCCGGGGAATGTTGGCGGATCAGGTTTCCAGGAAAACCTATTCGGAACACGCCCAGGTCCTGGCGGTAATGGCTGATTTGCTGAATGACCGGCAAAAAGCCGGAATAACGGAAAAGCTGGTTGAAGAAAAGCTGATCAAGACTTCGGTTTATTTTAACCATTATTACTTTGAAGCGGCAGGATTGCTGGGGCGCATGGACCTGTTTTTCAGAAGGCTTGACGCGTGTTATGGGGAAATGCTGAAGCAGGGATGCCGGACATTCTTTGAGACCCCGGACCCGGCAAGGAGCGATTGTCATGGATGGGGGGTCAGTCCGATGTTTCATTTTCTGGCGACCATGCTGGGAATCAGGCCTTCCAGTCCCGGGTTTGCCAGTGTTGCCATAAAACCACGGCCCGGCAATTTGCGCCGGCTTTCGGGGACATTGCCGCATGAGCGGGGAATGATCCGCGTGGATTTACAGATGGAAAAAGGTAAAATCGAGGGGCAGGTGGATTTGCCAGAGGGCATCCAAGGCAAGTTTTACTGGAAGAATGCAACCTGCGCCTTGCGCGCCGGCACAACAAAAATCAAGGTCGCCGGTTCTAATCATCACAGGAGTTTCGATGCTGGCGCCGGTTGAAATCAAGCATGCCAAGCGGTGGATGATCCTGGCAGAAGTCCCGGCCGGGATTTCCTGGGCCGGTATCGGCCTGACATACCTGACCGGTTTTTTCCTGGCATTAAAAGCCAGCACCTTCCAAATCGGTTTGCTTACCGCCATCCCCGCGCTCTGCAGTCTGGCCTCAGTCCTCAGCAGTTATTTGTTATGGTATTGGCAGGGCCGCAAACGTGCGGTGGTAATCCTGATGTTCCTGTTTTATTTAAGCCATGCGTTTTTAGGTTGTATCCCATTTCTCTTCCATTCCTTTCCGCTATCCTTACAGGTCCAATTGGGATTAGCCGTGCTAACCGGCGCGTATATTCTGATTAAACTCCAGGAAGTCTTATGGTATCCCTTGATTTCGGAAATTATACCGGATGGTCAGCGCGGCGCCTTTTTCGGCCGTCTGACGATTACAGCGACATTAATTGCCATGCCGGCCAGTTTCCTGATCGGAAAATTTCTGGATCATCGTAACGATTTGCTCGGCTTCCTGGTTGTCTTTGGGGTGTGCGGCACGATTGGCGCCTTGGCGTCAGTGGCTTACGGGAAAATTCCTGATGTGCTCAACGCCGGCAAACCCCTGCGGCCTTCCATTTTCGGACAGCTCAGGGTTCCCTTGCGCGACCGTCATTTCCGGCCATTTCTGTTCTTTGTGCTGTTTAATACCCTGGCCGGCGGTATCTGCGGCCCCTTCACCAACGTGTTCATGATCCAACTCCTGCGTATTCCCTATACCTATATTGCGTTGTTCGGGATCCTGTCTTCGCTGGCTTTTATTCTCTTTGTCATGGTCTGGGGGTATCTGGTGGATAAATACGGCAGTCGGCCGATTCTGTTATTAAGTTCCATTCCTGTCATCGTGCTTAATATCCTGTGGATCTTCAATACGCCGGACCGATATTGGCTGATCCCGGTCATTTTTTTTGTTACCGGCATTACCACGGCCGGCATTGGTGTGGCCTTGCCCAACATCTTAATGGGTGTATCCAAGGGCCAATATAGCGCTGGTTACATCACGATTTACCAGGTGGTGTTTGGCCTGACCGGCTTTGTGGCGCCCCTGCTGGGTAGTGGCGTCATTAATATGTTCAGCCGCTTGTCCCTGGTGGTCCTGGGTTTTACGATTCTGCCATATCATGTCTTGTTCGGATTGGCCGGTCTCATGGCCATCCTGCCGCTGTTTTTCATTGTCCGGCTTTATGAACCGCACGGCAAAACAGCTTTGTTTATTCTGCGGAACATGGTGGTCGTCAATCCTTTGCGGCTGGCGGTTAATCTCATGGCCTATCATCGGAGCTCCGGCCGGAAGGAGCGTTTGAGCGCCACGATCGGTTTGGGCAATACGGGCAGTCCGATGGTAGTCAGTGAACTTACCAATACCCTGGACGATCCGATTTACTTTGTTCGGCGTGAAGCGGCTCTGGCCCTGGGGCGCATCAAGGATCGGGATGCGGTGTCACCCCTGATTGCCAAGCTGGGCGATGAATTTGCCAATATCCAGTACGAGGCGGCTTGGGCGCTGGGCCAGATCCGGGACGATCAAAGTATTCCGCCCCTATTGGAAAGCTTGAAAGGCTGTGATCCCAAGTTGCGCGGTTATGCGGCTATGGCGCTTGGTGAAATCGGCGCGTCCATAGCGATTGAGCCTTTGGTAAACCAGCTTGAAAGTAGTCAGGATGTTTTCGAAACCACCTGTGTTGCCAATGCCTTGAGTCAACTCGGCTATAAGCAAGCCCTGTGGAAAACCCTGGAAAAATTAGTGGCCAGCGATCAGCCGGTTGTCCGGCGGCAATTATCCGTTTCACTTGGGGACCTCCTGGGCAAACAGGGGCAGTTCTATCGGATCCTGACCCTGGAAGAGAAAGTTTATGGCGATGAAGTCAGCCGCATCATCGGCGGAATGAATCGCATGCTTGCGCGCCGCCGGCGCTCCAAGTTGGGCGATGATCCGGCGGCCCAGGTTCAAGATGGCTTTAAACTGATCCAGACGTTATATATTGAAAAACAATATGTGGAAGCATTGCGCCAAGTGGTTGCAGTTTGTGATCTGTTATTTGGGCTGGAAGATCAGCGCCGTAATGATTTCCAGGCGATTGGCCGGAAATTTCTGCACGAATTGATGAGTCAGAATGAAGTCCTGGGTAATCGCGTCTCCTGGGAGGAATGCCTGTTGTCAATTTACGGGCTTTCCCTGATTTTCGCCGCCACGCGGCCCTGACGCGCAGATTACAGGAAGCCGACCTGTTCCCGGCAAAGGCAGTCGGGGGGGATTTCGGCGATGAAGCGGGAGGGTGAAAGGAACTGGGCACCGCCGTCGGGGGCGCGCCGCACGGCCGGCACGCACAGGAATAGTTCGTCCTTGGCGCGCGTCACGGCCACATAAAACAGGCGCCGCTCCTCCTCGTCGTCGCCGGACTCGGTAATAGCGCGGCTGGAGGGGAACATACCGTCGGCCGCCCAGAGCACGAACACGGCATTCCATTCCAGGCCCTTGGCCTGGTGCACCGTGCTCAGGCGCAGGCTGTCCTTGGCGATCCCGTCCATGCGGTCGGCTTCGGCATCCAGGTTGGTGACTAATGCCACCTCGTTCAGGAATTCCTCAGTGGATTCGAAGTCCGCTATAAAATTCATCACTTCCTGCAAATCCTCCATGCGCCGCTCGTAATCATCAAAGGTATCAAGCGCATACTGGTCGTAAAATGCCTTGTTAAACTGGAACACAATTTCGGCCGGGTCATCCTTGAGCTCCGTCGCATATTTTTCCAGGATCGGCGCGATGGCTTGCCATGCAGTTTGCGCGGTCGCCGGCAAGGAGTTGTGCAGGGCCTGACGCTGGGCGGCGTCACAGGTCGTGAAACGGTTGCCCAGTGCGCGCCAGATTTTTCCGGCCGTTTTGCCGCCAACCCCCGGCAGGAGCGACATCAGGCGCACGAAGGCCAGTTCATCGCCGGGGTTGTGCAGGATGCGCAAAAGACTGCAGGCGTCCTTGATATGGGTCTGTTCGAAGAACCGGACGCCGGAGGTGACCGTATAGGGAATGCGCTCGCGGGCCAGCTCCATCTGCAGTTCCATGGCGTGGTAATGGGCGCGATAGAGCACAACCAGGTCGCGCCAGGCCCGGCCCTCGCGCCGCAGGCGCTGAAGACATTCGACCACGTAACGTGCCTGGTGGCCGCCGTCGCGCAGGATGGCCAGGACGGGTTTGTGATGCGCTGTGCGGGTGGCGCGCAAAACTTTCTGGAACTGGCGCGGATTGCCGGCGATACAGTGGTTGGCCAGCTGGAGAATTTCGGGCACACTGCGATAATTGGTTTCCAGTTTGAACGTGCGCGTGTCCGGGTAGCGCTCGGGGAAGGTCATGATGTTGCGGTAGTCCGCGCCGCGCCAGGCATAAATGCTCTGGAAATCGTCGCCGACCACCAGCAGGTTGCGATGGCGCATGGTGATTAAGTCCACCCAGTCGGCCTGGATCGGGTTGGTGTCCTGGTATTCATCCACCAGCACGTAGAGGAACTGCTCCTGGTAGCGCGCCAGCACATCGGCGTGCTCCTGGAAAAGGCGCAGGCCATTGATCAGCAGGTCGTCGAAATCCATGGCATTCTGGGCGCGTTTTTTTTTCTGGTACAACTCCAGCACGCGCAAGACCTCGGCGGGGTCCACGGGGTAAGTTTCAAAACGCTGTTCCACGGCCGCGCGCACGTCCTGGCGCCGGTTGACCGCCCCGCTCAGGATTGACAGGACCACTTCCGGCTTGGGAAATTCCTTGCCTTTCAGCTTTAATTCGGACAGGCAGGCCTTGATCAAGGTGATGGAATCGTCATGATCCAGGATGGTGAAATCAAGACCATATTGCAGGAAGTGCGCATGCCGGCGCAAAATGCGGTTGGCCATGTGGTGAAATGTGCCGCCCCACAGTCCGCCGACGCTTCCGCCCACCAGGGCCCGGGCGCGTTCGAGCATTTCGCGCGCGGCGCGGTTGGTGAAGGTCAGGAGCAGGATGCGCCGGGCATCCACGCCCTTTTGCACGAGATAAGCCACGCGGTAGACTAACGTGCGGGTTTTACCCGTGCCCGCGGCGGCCAGCACAAAGAGCGGCCCATCCGGAGCCGTTACCGTCGCAAGTTGCTCGGCATTCAATGATTTTTCGAAGTTGATCGGAGCGGACAATTCGATATCCATCTTTCTTCCATGCGCTCCACGCTCCACTCTGTACGCTTCACGCGCTTTGCGACGGGCGGTTTATGCGCTAGGCCTGATTCAGCCGGGAATGCAGTTGGAGCAAGTCGGCAATACTGAAGTCCTTGAGGGCCTCGGCAGAGCCGGCATCCATTTTGCCCAGCACATGCCGGATGGCCGGGTTCAACATATCCAGTCCCAGACTATGGGGCGTAACCCCGTGCTGGACCATGACGTTAATGATATCCTTGATGCGAATCGAGTTCGGAACCTTGAGAAGCACATAGCGGCCTGCGCCATCGGACACGTCTGCCAGCAGGTTGGCCTGCACGAGAGCATCCACGACTTCATGAATCAGCCGGACGGGAATGCGATGGATATGCGCGTAGGCATTGATTTCAAATTGGGGCACATTGATCATCATGGACTGCGCCGCGTGTGACATGATGGAAAGCGCCAGCATGATCCGGGATTGGGCGCTGGCCCCGTGCGCCTTTTGTTCCATTTTATAAGTTGAGTAATTTTGCAGGGCGAATCCGATTTCAGCGCCCAGCAGGATTATCCACCATGAAATGTAAAGCCAGAATAGAAAGATCGGCACCGAAGCCAGGGTTCCATAAATGGCGTTGTAGCGGCTGATGCCGATCTGCAGTTCGATATAAAACCATTGCCAACCGACCCACAGGGAACCTCCGATAATCCCGCTGACTATCGCCGGCATGGTCAATACCCGTGTGTTCGGCATCAACTTATAGAGGAAAACGAAAGCCATCCAGGTTGCCAGCAGTGGCAGTAACGAAAGAAACCAGGAGTACAGGAAATGGGCGTAACCGAAACGCTCCTGAAGCAGTTGGATCAGCGCCGGGTTGCTGAGCGCGGCATTGATCGTCGTGGCCGCCACCATCAGGACCGGGACCACCATGACGATGCTCAAGTAATCCGAGAACTTGCGCAGGAGCCGCCGGGGCAGGGTCACACCCCAAACCCGGTTGAACGACATTTCCACGCAACCCAGCACCTGGACCACCGTCCAGAGCAGGAGCAAGAGCCCGATCCCCCCCAATGTGGCGAAATTCGTGTTTTTCACATACGTGAACAGATTGATCACAAAATCCTGGAACTGGTCCGGCATGGCGGCGATGGACTCAACAATGCGCTGTTCGGCCCACTCGCCTGCGCCCAGTCCCCGCAAAAGCGCCAGGGCCAGCGCCAGAATCGGCACAATGGCCATCAAGGAACTGTAAGTCAGCGAGGCCGCATGCAGGGGACATTCGTTATCCTGGAAGCCCTTTAAGACCAGGAACACGACCCGGACAAAATTAATGCCCAGGCGCTTGAGCCGCGACAGCGAATTAAGTTCGATCTCCCAGATGCCCTCGGATACGAAGCGCCAAGCACGTTGGGCAAAGCTCGGTGCAGGTTGTTGGTTCATGGAAACGTAGCGGTTCTTTGTTCCTGGTTCTTAGTTCTTCGTTCGGCGTTCAGTCCGCCGCTTGCCATTCTTCTGACCTCTGATCTCTGATCCTCTGGTTTGAAACATCCCCCAGGCTACCCAGGTTTTGGCGTCTTGGACGGCGCCGCATGACATCATGACTTTCCATTCAGTTTCGTCAAGCAAAACAACGTCCAGATGTTCATCCGGGTCCGGGGCCGCCGCGCCGCCGCCGGCCAACTCGGCATAAAAAAGAAAAATATGTTCCGTGCAGAATCCAGGCGCCGTGAATATGGAACCCAGCGGCGCCAGGGTTTTCACGGCGTAGCCGGTCTCCTCACGGATTTCGCGCCGGGCGCACGCTTCCGGTGTTTCCCCGGCTTCCAGCGTCCCGGCCACGATCTCCAGCAGTTCCTGCTCGATTGCCTTGCGGAACTGGCGGACAAACACAAAGCGTCCATCCGGCGCGCGCGCCCAGACTGCCACCGCGCCGGGGTGGCGGACGATCTCACGACGGGCGCGCCGGCCATTGGCGAGCTCCACTTCAAGCACGTCGAGTTTGAGCAGGCGCCCCTCAAAGGCCGGCTGGGAACTGATAGTCTTTTCGTTCATGTATAGGATTTTTAATCTTGGTGGGAGGGGCGCTACCCAGGCTCTGCCGGAGCACTTTGCCGAGGCGAGCGCGCCGCGACCGGCAGGACCAATTCGTCACCGCGTCCGGCGGTTGCCGGACGCCTCCCACATGTCAAAGTTGCCCGGCCACGGCCGGGCCTAATTGTATCGGTTCCCGCCAACAATCGTGAAACGCGAAAATCTTAAACAGGTGCATGATCGAAATAAACCGAAACAAAGCTAACTCGACTTTTACCGTGAAGTCAAGCTTATCCCCCAGTGACCCAAATCCGCACGTAAGTAAACCCGCTTGCCGGTGGTTTGTTGACATACCCCATAACGACGGCTCAGCCTGAGGCTTCGCCCTACCTTTAATACATCACTTGCCATTCAAGGCCGGGCGAGGCGTCCCAGCCAAGCAGCTCCAAATAGGCGTTGGCGCCTGTTGGGCGTCCCAATCCGTGTGCGGATTTGGGCGGCAATAATGGCTTAACAGGCATTCCTGTTTGGGTTAGTATGCAATCGAGAATATGAATCCACTGGCGTCCCACAGGGACGCCATGGGCTGTGGACTGTAGGCTGTAGGCTGTGGGTCGGAACAGAATAAACACAGATGGGAAAAACCGGAACTGCGGTTTTGATAATGGTCCTTCATAGCCCTCGGTTTTATCGGGGTTT
>JBDRJR010000005.1:0-11362 GCA_043814705.1 Verrucomicrobiota bacterium
CCAGTCCTTCCCGGTTCAACTTGTAACCGAACCAGCCCCAGCCCCGGGCAACCCGGCACGGCTGGCCGAGAATCGTTTCCACGCCGGTAAATGTCTGGTTGGTCTCGCGATATATATTTTTCCATTCTTCCTGGGGCACGCCGCCGGTGCCTTTGGCGCCCATGCCGCGCCCGCCTTCGATAAAGGGATGCGGATCGGAGGGATCATAGCACTTGACTTCGTCCACGAGCTTCAGTTTCCCGAACAGATCGTCAACGTATTCATTAGTGCCGGCCAGCGGCGGCAACAGGCCGTATTCTTTGATCCGTCCCTTGAAACTAAAATGCTTTTCGGCGCGAGCGAAGGTCTGATCACCGCGGCGCAACGCGGCATTAAATCGGAACGGGGTGGCGCCGGTCTCGTAACGGGCTTTGAATAACCGCTCGCATAGCGCCGCGTCAAAAGCCACTTTAACCACGGCCGAGGTCCCCGCTTTTAACGTCACTGCATTGGTCAGAGTATATGGTCTGAACCAGTAATCAATTACCTCGCATTCCAGGGCGCCGGCCAGATCGTTGGTGCCGGAATTCTTCACCGTCACCGGGATGAAGAGCGGATCCGCCGCCGAGGCCGGATCAAGGTTTGAGCAATTGCCGATGGTCAGGGCCGTTTGCGCCCCGGCAGAATTCGTCCATGCAAAGACTGCCCCAATCAAAAAGAGCACCGCCACCAGCGCCGACACCGTCAGTTTTTGAGTGAGCATTTTTCCCTCCGGTTTGTGGTTGAAACTCATGCGTTTTACACCTGATGCCGCCGCAAAATTTACGGTCGCCATATTTTCCCGAATTTACTCATGCCTGCGCATTAAGATCAAGGACCGATTCGAATTTCTTTTCACCGCTTATTTTAATGTAACTATCGTACCAATCGGGCATATAAGTTTCAAAACGAAAGGCATGACGCTGTAATCCAAGTCTCCATACATTGCGGTAAAGTCTTGCCTTGGCGGCAATGAATGCCTTTGCGGCGGCAAGGCGTTTTGGGGTCCAATCCGTTTCGGCCAACACCGCCTGGTGCGCCTCGGCCATTTTTAGTCTTTCTTCAACTTGCTGAAATCTCCATAAATTGGTGGCGCCTCGCGACAGTTTATCAAAAAGCCTTCGGCATTTGACGGTTTCGATCGTTTCAAAATCACCCAGGTAGTGCAGAAGTTCACTCCAGCCTGCCGGATTGGCGCCGAAATAACGTTTGGCGTAAGCATGCAGGACTTCATCGGCGCTGGAATACTGTTTGGAAGAGAGTCCCGCCAGGATAGCCTTGTTTATATCGTCGTGATCGCCTTCGGAATAGGCCAGGAACCCCGCCGCCCCCCGTGAAACAAGATACCGAACGGTCTTTTCCAGGCGGACAGGCGCAATATTCGCGCCATAATGGCAATACGCATCACGATTGCTTTGTTCGCCATAGGCAATGTGAACAAACGCTTTTTCCGCGCAATTCCGCGGGATGGGGCGCACCTGATAGTCGGTAATTCCGTATGGCAGATGAAAAGCCATGGCCTTGAAATAATCCGGTGCCTCGGCATCGGCCCACTTTGTGAATTCCTTGTGGTCCTCATCGGTCCACCACCAGCCCCAGAGCTCGACGCTGATGGAACCGAAGCATTCCCCGGCCAATCCGGCGATCTGCTTAAAAAGTTTACCGAAAGTGACAATCCACGGACTGCATTTTTCACACGCACAGCCGCCGTAATCATAAGCCCCGCCGGCGATACTGCCCAGACGCAAGCCGTGTTCCTTGAAGTCTTGAAATAAGTTGCGATAATTTTCAAGGATCAATTCGGTTGCGCCCGGCTTTGAGGGGCAGACCAATTGTCCGAAAAATTTACCTGTTTTTTCCGCCTCGTTTTCAGGAGTTACCTGGTTGGAAAAAACATGATTTGGCGTGACAACCAGCCCCAGTTCAAACCCGAGTTTATCCGCACATTTGAAATTACTGAATTTGCGCGCCCAAATTGCCTCCGGCATGTTGAAAAGCGGCTTTTGTTTTTTCTCATAAACATTATAAAGATCAATCGTGTCAAACCAGTCGGAAAAGCGATTGAATCCCCAGAATTTTGCCTCCGTAAGCAAGGCGGTCATCTCGCCGGGCAAAGTCGCTTCATAGGTATTGCCGAAATGCGCCGGACCATAAAGTTCACGGGTTGCCAGCGGGATGGTGGAATGTGTCATTGCCGAATTCTTTCCGGTTATTTTATTTTTTCAAGTATTTCCAGTACCGCCGGAACAGCTTGCCGCCAGTTTTGAGGAACGTCTTCGCTGATCATCAGGCAGTGCCGGCTGGGACCGGCCTGTTGAACAACGCGGGTGATATTCTCCGCCAATTCCTTTTGCGGCAGGCGATACCAGTTTAAATTAATGTTTTGCCAGAGAAATTTATCCGGCCAGGCTTGCCGGGCCGCAAGCGTTGACATGTCGCCTTCCGGCGGTTCGGTGAATGAGTCGATGCCGTCAATCGGGAGCGCGGCAATATCTTCCGCAATTACTTTCAGGCGGCCGTCGTAATGAACCTGCATTTTTTTGCCGGCGGCGCGCATGATTTCAAGGATTTGCTTATATAACGGCGACTGGTGCCGCCGGTAATGGGCAGGACCGAGCGTATCAACCGATAAATTTTCCCACAACTTGATCTGGGTGGCGGAAGTCTTGACGGCCTGGCGGATTTCCTCCAGCTTGATTGCGTTCATTACCTCGATGAGTTCAAATAATTCCGGGGTTTCATACGCCAGGTCCACGGAAAACTGCTCCAGCCCGACCCAGTCAATCTGCAGGACCATCAAGGGTGTGCGTCCCAAACCAAGGCCGTGAATCTGGCCGACCGTAATTCCCCGTTCGCCAAGGGTTGATTCCAATTTCTGAAAAGGCTGGTCATCGGCATAAATCCGAACGCCTTCGAGGGCGTGTTTCATAATCCGGTAATCTTCCGGCGTCTTGATGAAATGCGCCTGGCGCCATTCACCCAGGTACCATTCATGTAATTCACCCTTGCTGGTAATCAGGCGGACATCCCGGCGTGTTTTTTCGTCCTGTTTTGAGGATGTTTCAATAATTTCAAAATTGGGATGTTCATGCCTGATGAGATTGGCGTGATTAATCTGACCAAGCCCCAACTTGAAGAGGGTTGCCCAGTCCACCGCGGGCCGGTTATTTACAAACCAATCGTAAACAACAAAAGCCGGTTTGCCGATCGGCCGGCCGTCCAGCGCGTTATTAAGTCTTTGGCGGTTTGTTTCCATTTAGTTTGTTTCCATTTAAGCGGAGGTAATTTCAAAACTGTCTCTCGCTAAGTTCGCCAAGACCGCAAAGGTTTTAATATTTTTTTACAAACCACACAAGTCCTTACCTTTGCGCCTTTGCGAGATAATTCTTCCAAACATCGTAAAAAATCAATTTAGACTTTTACAATTGGTTTATCCGTCTTCATCAGTGGTCGAAAATTTCAGGCCGGAGGAACGCCAAAATCCGGCACCGCAAGCAACTCTCCGCCTTGTTTTGCCGATTCATGCGCGATTAATCCGGGCACGAGGTAACGGGCCGCCTGCCAGACATTGTTCGGCGGCTGTTTCCCGCTGACACAGGCCTTTACAAAATCGTCAACCAGAAACTGGTGCGACCCGCGGTGTCCATTGGGAAGTCCCGCGAACTCCTTCGGCAACCGGTGGACAGGATGCACTTGCGAAACGCCGCCGAATGAGGCATCCCCGCCCACCTTTGCATCCATAACATCGCCCTCGACTTTCACGGTCCGCCCCGTGCAGGCCAGGGGCGCATTGAGATTTTCCCAGCAGTTCCGGTCCTTGGTGGCCCAGACCTGCCCTTGCCATTGTTCCTCATAACTGCCCAGCGTGCCGTATAAGCTCATGCGCACTTCACCCGGATGCCCGATCCGGCGGAATTCATTTATCCGGCACATGCTTCCATCGGACATGCGCATCAGGGCGGTCTCATTGCTGAACTCGTTGTCCCAGATATTGACGCCCTTGCGGAAAAGGCCATCCTCGTGCCGGTCCGCAAATCCCAGGCAGGCAACATGCGTTGCGTGGGCGCCGGTTACCGAGACGATCATGCTGACCGAATGCGTCGGGTAGAGCATCGGGGGCATACCCGCAGTTTCCTTCCAGCGCGCACCGCCCCTCCATTTACAGACTTCATACAGACCGTGGTCAAAATCATGGTAGTATTCACCTTCGCCATAGACGATATGCCCGAAATCGCCTTTCTTGAAACGTTCCCGGCAATAGAGCGCGCACGGATAGTAATAACTGGTTTCTCCGACCATGTATATTTTGCCGGTTTCCCGGACAGTTTTGACCAAACCGGTGATTTCTTCCATGGTGATGGCCGAAGGCACGGCGGAATACACGTGCTTGCCGGCCTTGAGAGCCTGGACCGCCTGCGGACCGTGAATCCAATTCTGGGTAAAAATCGCGACCGCATCCACGTCCTTCCGGCACAGTTCGTCAAGCGACGGGCAAGTGTCGGGCAGAGCGTGTTTTTTTGAATTTTCCTCAAGTTTTTTCGGATCAAGATCGCACAGCACAATGTTTTCAACAAGCGGGTGCGCCTTGAAAAGCGGTATGAAGTTCTGCGCGAAAGCGCCTGTGCCGACTATGCCAACTCGAATTACCATATTCCCGCCCCTTTCGTGGTTTATGTTTTGATTACCACGGATAGTGATCACAATATAAAATACAATCCTTCATCCGTGTTCATCCGTGTCCATCCGTGGTTAAATTCTTTTTATTGGCTCCTCCGCAAAATTAGTTGGTCATTAATTGCCAGATAATCACGCAAACTATTCACACTCGAAGTTTTATAAACTTCAAATGCTCTTATATTTTCTGTAACCATATTGTTACCCCTTGCTGAAAGAGAAAAACTCACCACGGAGGCACGGAAACACGGAGATGAAAAAAAGAGGAGGTTTTGTCAAACTTGAGATTGGCCCGGCATTGGCCGGACAAATCAAATGTTTGACAAAACTGTCTGTATTATGGAGAAAGACGAGAGATTCGATTCGTTCAATCATGATAAATTGGCTCCCCTCCTTCTCCAATACAAACCGTTGCTTGAAATCAGGTTTTGCCTTTGGCAAAACCTGATTTCAAGCAATCTCTTCGCCGTGTTTCCGTGCCTCCGTGGTGAATTCCCGCGGATCTTACCCATAGATTCTGCGGAAGACCCGAATATTGCGGAAACGATCACCCCGGCCGTTCAGGCCATCATCGTCATGGACATGGCAATGGCCATCGTGCGTTCGATCTCGCGGTTGCCGCCTTTGGCGGCCTAATTCAATTCTTTGCTACGGCTCATTCGGCCGCGTAAAGACTTCGGTTTTCAGGGTGGGACGGGTAAAGGAATATAGCTCCCATTTTAACCATCGGTTGGGATCCGGTCTGCCCGGGAGCGTCAGGGCGGATACCTGGATGTGAATGGGGCCATTCGTGAATTGCTGGTTGGGCATACGCGTTTCCATGGGAATAATGCGGCTTGCGCTCAGCGTCTGCGGAATCGCAAAGCGCAAGGCCTGCGTGTCCCGCGCCGCCTGTTCCATTTTGAGCGTGGTCAGCTGTGTTTCCAGCGCTATTGTGGCAACCAGGACGATCACAATCAGGGCAACCAGCGCTTCAATCAATGTAAATCCCTGGTTCATTTGCCAAGAAAAGGTGGGAGGAAGTGTTCAGTGTTCGGTGTTCAGCGTTCGGGACACGTTGCTTGGGTTGATATGTCGTTCAACAATCAAGTGTGTCCTCAAGACACTGGCGTCCCACAGGGACGCCATGGGCTGTGGACTGTAGGCTGTAGACTGTGGGTCGGAACAGAATAAACACAGATGGGAAAAACCGGAACTGCGGTTTTGATAATGGTCATTCATAGCCCTCGGTTTTATTGGGGTTTTCCCACAGTCAATAGCCCACAGCCCTCAGCCAAAGCATCCTATGGGATGCTACTGTCCTCAAGATATAACATACCGGGCGATATAAGTCCGAGTTTAATCCGGAAGCCGGTCTGCCAGATATCCGAAAATCGATTGAAGGTCGCATGCACACGACTGCACTACGTCCAGTCTCACTTAGCCTGGATTTGCTGAACACCGAATACTGAACACCTTGTCGCGTATTAAAGATCCGAGCTGGAAAGATCGCCGGCCGTCCCCGTGCCGCCCGGTTCGCCATCACTGCCATAAGAGATGACTTCAAATGCCTCGTTACTGCGTCCCGGAGCCAGATATAAATAATCGCGGTTCCATGGATCCTTCGGCAGTTTGCGGCTGTCCAAGTAGCCATCCTCCGGATATTTATCGGGAATGGGCGCAATCGTCGGCTTGACGCATAGGGCGTTCAAGCCCTGTTGCTGGGTTGGAACCTGGTTTTGCTCCATGCGGTAAAGCTGAAGGGCGCTCTTGAAATTCTTGATCTGCATGGTGGCGGCTGTGACCTTGGCCTCGCCCGGATGCCGTAGCACGCCGACCCCGACAATTCCCGCCAGGATCGAAATGATTAGCACGACCACCAGGATTTCAATTAACGTGAATCCGCTGTTTGGGCGTGTCATATGATGTAAACCCCTTTAGACCCGGCATGGAATCAAACACCAACAAACACACTATAACACGCCGGTGGGCGTTTGTCATCGTTAATGTTTATAGTGGGGGTGGACGCCTGTCACGTCTGGGACCTTGCTTGCGCATCCGTTCCATGATCTTGTCCAACTTCTGTTGTTGCGCTGGCGAAAGGTGCGGTTTCATTTCATCCTCTGCCTGCTGGAAGATCGCCCGGACTTCCGGCTGAGATCGCTCGCGCATGTCGGATAGCGCCTTGAGCTGGGCATCCACGATGTGTTCAATTTCCATTTGCTGGGGTTTGGTCAGTTGCAGATGGTGGGTCAGGTGGCGCATCATCATTTTGCGCTGGGCGACCGGCCGGTTCCGCATGGCCTGGGCGAAGCGATGCTTCAGGGCAAAATGACTGCCGGCCATGCCAAGCACCAACCCAAGCATAAAAACCAGTCCGTAGCGGAGTATAAATTTCCATTGTTTCATGAGCGCCTCCTGTTTGAAAATTCGTTTATAACTCCACCGGCATTACATTCACGGTCAAACCGGCCGGATCATCCAGAAACAAACCGGCCATAACAGCATCCGTATGCAGGTTGCAGAGCGCATAACCGGCGATACCGATCACCAGGCAGGCGGCGACAGCGGCCGCCCAGGACCACGCGGTCGCGTACTCAAGGACCCGGACGGGTGATTTCGCATCCAGCGGGCCGATGCGGCGTATTTCAGCCATAACGCCGGCCTGCCAGTCTGAGCCACCGGTAAAAGGTTCGGACACCCTCCCGGCATTCCATAATGCGCGTTCAATACGATCCACAATTCTATTGGTTTTCATGATCGTGCTCCTCGTGCGGCGATAATTTTTCAATGATCCGCCGCATCCGTTGGCGCGCCCGATAGGCGCGCACCTTGACATTAATGGGGCTCCATGCCATTAATCGGGCGACTTCCCGCACCGGCCGCTCCTCCAGATGGAGGAGGGTCACCAGCGTCCGATCCTCCGCGCTCAACCGGTCAAGCGCGTAAGCCAGCATTTCACGCGCCGCCTGCAGGGATGTCTGCCGATCGAATATTTCCTGAGACTCCGTTTGACCGGCCTGATCCAACCATGCTTGCGTTTCGTTTGACAGGTCATTACGCACACAACAGACCGGCCGGCGGCTTGCCCGGCGCCAGAATGTCCAGCACTGCCGCACGGCAATGCCGGCCAGCCAGTGCCGGAACTCGGCGGTGCCCCGGTAGGTCGGCAGGGCCTTGTAGGCTTCGACAAAAATGTCGTGCGCCAGCTCCTCGGCGCGGTTTGGCGGGATATGCTTTAGCACGATTGCAAATACCCATGCCCGATAACGCTTCAGCAGTTCGGCAAACGCGTTAATATCCCCGCGCCGGACGCGTTCAATGATTGCCCAGTCACGGCCATGTTCCGCTCCGGCGGTTGCCGGACTTTGCCCCGGCGAGTCAGCCGCACCGTCGCTGTTCATGGCATATCCCGTTTCGGCATGGTTCAACGGTTCTGATGTGAGATTCATCGTTGTTCAATTTCAAACTTTAATCCGATCGCCTGTAACTGTGAACCGCTGAACCGCGAACCTTTAAACCTTGCTGATTTATTTGTCCATCCCGCCGCGTCTTTGCCTGAATCGTTTGTGCATGGTATTTTGCCTGTCAGCCCGTATCTTGTCCAAGGCGGCCTGCTGGTCGCTGGTCAGCACGGTGTGAATTTGGCCGGCGACCTTGGCGCGCAGGACGGCGGCTTCTTCTTCTGCCGCCGCGGCTTTTTTACAGGCGGCGCGGATGGATTGCTCATCAAACGGACCGGCCTGAATCTGGTGATTCAGCGCCTCGCGCGTGTCCTTCACCTTGATCATGGCGGTCTTGATGGATTCCTGATTAAGTCGCATGATTGACGCAATCTGCTGGCTCTGGTCGGCCGTCAGATTCAACTGCTCAAACACCGCCATGAATCGGCCGCCAAAATCTTGGCCCTCATGCGGGCGTTGGGTGGTAGCATTGGTTTCGCCCGATGCGGAACACGCCACACCTGCAACCAGCATACCGATTGCCGCCGCACAGATCAATCCTCGGTTTGTACGCATTGCCTGCCTCCTTGGTTAAACGGTTGCGTTCATCGTATCTGTGTATGATAGTAGCCGTGTAGCGCGATCTGGTTACAAGAAAGAATGTAACTGCACAGTAGTCAGAAGACAGAATACAGAATCCAGAACGAAATGCCCATGCCAGCTTTCCTCATTCTGAATTCTGACTCCTGAATTCTGGCTCCTGAATATTTGCGTTTCCAAAACTAAACAGTGGAAAAAGCGCGCGGCATGGCGTATAGTGCGTTTCACCAAACATGGAGGGGAGGGACTTTTATGGCGGAACAGGTAGTCATTATCGGAACCGGTCCGGCCGGCTGGACGGCGGCAATCTACGCGGCGCGGGCCAATTTGAAGCCCGTGGTCGTGGAGGGTATCCAGCCCGGAGGCCAGTTGACCACCACTACCAGCGTCGAAAATTTTCCGGGGTTTCCGGAAGGCTTGGACGGCACCCAGCTCATGCTCCAGATGCGCTCGCAGGCAGAGCGGTTTGGCGCGCGCATCCAAAGCGGTGAGGTGTTGGCCGTGGATTTCAAGCGTCAACCGTTGCGATTAAAGCTTGATGACGGCCAGGAACTGGAAACCCAGGCCGTGATTATCGCCACCGGCGCCAGCGCGCAATACATGGGGTTGACGTCGGAACAAAAATTGCTGGGGCGGGGCGTTTCCGGGTGTGCCACCTGTGATGGCGCCCTTTATCGCGGCAAGCGGGTGGCCGTGGTGGGCGGGGGCGATACCGCCATGGAAGACGCGCTGTTTCTCACGCGCTTTGCCGCGCAGGTCACGGTGATCCACCGGCGGGATGAATTCCGGGCTTCGCGGATCATGGCGGAGCGCGTTAAACAGCATCCCAAAATAAAAATCATGTGGGATACGGTGGTGAACGAAGTCCTCGATGTGGCGCGGGAAGAAGTTACCGCCTTGCGGCTAAAAAATGTTAAGACAAGCGCGCTCACCGATTTACCCGTGGCTGGGGTCTTCATCGCGATTGGCCATCAGCCGAATACAAAAGCGTTTGTCGGCCAGGTGAACATGGATGACAAGGGCTATATCCTGACCGAACAGACCAGGACCAATATGCCGGGTGTCTTTGCCGCCGGCGATGTGCAGGATCATGTCTACCGCCAGGCCGTTACGGCGGCCGGTTCCGGCTGTATGGCGGCGATCGAGGTGGAACGGTATTTGAAGCATTGAAAACAGACGGAAGGTGCTGATAAATTGGAGGGATAATGTCGCGATCAAAGATTTTGTCTTACACAAAACGGACCGCCTGGTTCCATCAGGCGCGTTTTGGGATGTTCATCCACTGGGGATTGTATTCACTTTTAGGCCGGGGTGAGTGCGTGATGTGGGCGGAACGCATTCCGGTCAAAGAGTATGCCAAATTGGCCGATTGTTTTAAGCCCGCCAGGTTTGATGCGGATCGTTGGGTTTCCCTGGCCAAAGATGGCGGAATGAAGTACGTCGTTTTTACCGCTCAGCACCACGACGGCTTTGCGCTCTATGACAGCAATGCGAGCGATTTCACTTCAGTCAAGACCGCGGCCAAAAAGGATTTTGTGGCCGCATATGTAAAATCCTGCCGCAAATACGGGTTAAAAGTAGGTTTATACTATTCTCTTCCGGACTGGCGCTTCCCCGGCTATTTTAATCTGAAGAAATACCCGCATAGTTTCAAGGCAATGATCCGACAGGTGCACAGTCAGGTTAGAGAGTTGATGACTAACTACGGCAAAATAGACTACCTCTGGTATGACGACTTTTGCGACAGGTTATGGGTCCAGGACGGGGAGCCGATATCCAGCACCATGGAAGCAGGCGGAAGTCCGGAGATTCCCAAGCTCTGGCGTTCAAAGCAACTTAACCAAATGGTAAGAAGTCTCCAGCCGCAAATCATGATCAATAACCGTTCCGGTCTGGAAGAGGATTTAGATACACCGGAGCAGGCAATAGCTGTCTCAAAACCAGGCCGGGCTTGGGAAGCCTGTATGACCATGGGCGACTTTTGCGGGTGGGGGTACATTAAAAACAACCCAAATTTCAAAACAACCACCCAGTTGATTCAGAATCTGGCTACCACAGCCAGTGGCGCCGGAAACTACCTTCTTAACATCGGGCCGAAACCTGACGGCACTGTGCGAGCAGAAGAAGTAACGCGGCTGAAAGCGATTGGAAAATGGATGCGCGTCAACGGCGAATCAATCTATGGCTCAGAGCGACTACCAGACCGATGGGGAGGGGTATGGGGCTGTGGCATGCTGGGGACGGCCACCGTCAGGGGCCGTAACGCTTATCTGCATATCTTCCGCTGGCCAGGAGAAACGGTTGCGGTTTCCGGTATTAAAAATAAGGTTCTTTCGGCAATTATTATGGCAACCGGCCGCAAGGCAAAAATAGAGCAGACCAAAGACGGCCGGCTCTTTCTGAAAGGCTTGCCTAAGGAACCACCGGATCGGAGCGATACGGTTATCAAATTGAAACTGGAAGGCAAGCCGAAGGCCTTTGACTATAGTGGTATGCCATTATAAAATATCATTAGCATCCCATAGGATGCTTTGGCTGAGGGCTGTGGGCTATTGACTGTGGGAAAACCCCAATAAAACCGAGGGCTATGAAGGACCATTATCAAAACCGCAGTTCCGGTTTTTCCCATCTGTGTTTATTCTGTTCCG
>JBDRJR010000006.1:0-2873 GCA_043814705.1 Verrucomicrobiota bacterium
TTTCGCCAAAATATTTGTCATTCGTGTTCAATCGGCAAACCGGCGTAACACTGCGGCAAAAACTGATCCGCATCCGGCTGGAGCGGGCTTTGCGCCTTCTGCAGACAGGAAAATTCTCCGTCAAGGAAGCCGCGGCCTTCAGCGGATGGCAGAACCAGTTCTATTTTTCCAACAGTTTCCGAAGGCATTACGGCATGGCGCCCAGCAAAGTGCCGATCTGCATGAATCAAACCATGGTTCCTCACCATCAAAGTCTACCCCGCACAGGGGCGGGGCGGGTCTACAACCGCGTGGCTGAGGCCTTACACAAACCACCTTCATCACTTGCCAACAGCGTGCATTCCTGACATAGTGGATGGAGTTTGACGCGTAGAGTTCATGAATACATTTTGGAATTGGCGGAAAGCGCCAATCAATAAGGAGGTAATCAACGATGAACACACGATGGAGCGGTTTAGTGCTGACAATTCTTATGACCGTGGCCATGGCCTCGGCCGATGATGTCAGGAAATCAATGATTGCCGTTGTCCCGGTGCAGACCGACGAAAAAGACGTTAATCTGATGCCGCCCACGGAACTGCGCGCGTGCGATTGGGTCGCGGCCTGGCAAGCCGCCCGCGAAGCCTGCCCGGATGCCCGGGAAATCCACATCCATTTAAAAGACCGACCGGTGAACAGGATTAAATCGCCTGATGTTTTTGAGTGCGTGGATATCAAAGCGCGCGGGCAAATACTAATTATCACGGTCCGCAAAACTGATCAAACCGAGGAATCGGTCATCCTCGTGCCGGCCGGCGAAGTGCTCCGCCTGGAGATCGTCAAGCGCCCGGCGCCCTGAAATGTTTTTGACAGGATTAACAAGATTAACAGGATTGATGGAAAAGGAAGAAGGCAGGATGAAATTGATAAGAGGACGGAGGGTTTCATCAGATCGTACCATAGGCAGACCCGCATATGGCGGGAAATCCTGCAAATCCTGTAAATCCCGTCAATATTCCAAATATCTTTGGCTATAAAATGGGAGTGTGTAACGCCATGCCGAAGCACGACTGGATCGCCATATTGGATTTCGGCTCGCAATACACCCAACTCATCGCCCGGCGCGTGCGGGAACAGCAGGTCTATTCCGAAATTGTCCGGCATGATATTTCCGCCGCCAAGCTGAAGCAACGCTCTCCCGCCGGCATCATTTTTTCCGGTGGACCAATGAGCGTGTTTGAGCCGAAGGCCCCCACCTGCGATCCGCAACTGTTCAAACTCGGCATTCCCATGCTCGGAATTTGCTACGGCATGCAGTTGATGGCTAAAACGCTGGGCGGCGCCGTCAAACCGGGACTGGAGCGCGAATATGGCAACGCCCGGATTACCGTGACCGATGCACGCTCGCTCTTCCATGGCTTACCTCCGCACCTCGGCGTCTGGATGAGCCATGGCGACCAGGTGCTTAAGATGCCGCCCGGATTCCGCGTGCTTGCCAAAACGCATACCTGCCCGGTGGCCGCTTTTGTCCACCAAAAACGGAAGATTTACGGGTTGCAGTTCCACCCTGAAGTGGTGCACACGCGGCATGGCACCGAAATCCTGCGCCGCTTTATATTCAATGTTTGCAAGTGCCGGGGAGACTGGCGCATGAAGCAATTCGTCGAGGAGAGTATCCTTGCCATCCGCCGGAAAGTCGGAAAAAGCCGCGTCGTTTGCGGCCTGAGCGGCGGCGTGGATTCAGCCGTTGTGGCGATGCTCCTGCATAAGGCCATCGGCGGCCAGCTCCACTGTATCTTCGTGGATAACGGCCTCCTGCGCCACGGCGAAGCCCGGCAGGTGGAAGAGACCTTCGTCGAAGCGTTCGGTATTGACCTGCATGTGGCCCGTGCGCAAGCCCAGTTCCTCAGCGACCTGAAGGGCGTGTTGGATCCGGAAAAGAAACGCAAGGCCATCGGCAAGCGGTTTATTGATGTATTTGCCGAGGAAGCCCGGCGCCTGGGCGATATCCGGTTCCTCGCCCAGGGAACGCTTTACCCGGACGTGATTGAAAGCGCATCTCCGCTGGGCGGACCATCGGCCACGATTAAGAGCCACCACAACGTGGGCGGCCTGCCGCCGGACCTGAAGTTCCATTTGATCGAACCCCTGCGCGAACTGTTCAAGGATGAGGTGCGCGCCTTGGGCCGCGAGCTGGGTATGCCGGAAGCCATCATCAATCGCCAGCCGTTCCCGGGTCCGGGATTGGCTGTGCGCATTATCGGTGAAGTCACAGCTGAGCGCGCAATCCTGCTCCAGCAGGCCGACCTGCGCGTGCAGGAGGAAATCACGGCTTATGACAAAAACAAAAATATCTGGCAGGCGTTTGCCGTGTTATTGCCGGTTAAGAGCGTGGGCGTCATGGGCGACGGCCGGACCTATGAAAACACGGTGGTTGTGCGCGCCGTCACCAGTCAGGACGGCATGACCGCCGACTGGGCCCGCCTGCCCCACGACCTGCTGGCGCGGCTGTCCAACCGGATTATCAATGAAGTCCGCGGCGTTAACCGCGTCGTTTACGACATCAGTTCCAAACCGCCGGCCACGATCGAATGGGAATGAGCGGAATTGCCGATTTCGGATTGCCGATTTCGGATTTTTGATTACCGATTTTCGACTTATACGCCACGCCACAATAGTTTGCGGATCATTCCAGCGCCGGCTGGCAATCCGCTCCGCCGAAGTAGCCCCAGGTCAATTGGTAGCCCTGGGTTGTAAGGAATAATTCCCAAAGGCCTGTGTCCTGATGATAGACCCCGAAATCCACTTTGCCGTCGCCATCGTAATCCGCTGGAACCGGCATGCCGCCGGCATTTCCCAAATAATCGCCGCACCATGTGGAATAGCCCTTGGTG
>JBDRJR010000007.1:0-17105 GCA_043814705.1 Verrucomicrobiota bacterium
AGAAGGATTCCGGGGAAACGGCCGCCCCACCATGTCGGTCGTATAAATTTCATATCAGCACCTCGTTAACCGGGCAGGGTTGACCGAAATTGGATGGCCAATGGAAAACGGCTTGACAATCGGGAAGGCAAGACCGATCAAAATCGGCTGAGGGCTGAGGGCTGAGGGCTGACGGATGACGGCTGACGGATGACGGATGAGATCATAGAAATAGTCATTCTGTGCATCAAACCGGTTTTTTCAAAACAACAAAAAAGATTCTGATTAAGCTGGATCGTATTGTCAAACCTTTTTTACATAATTTTAACAACCACATGGGAACTCGGCAAGCGCTGAACCGTCAACTTCCGAACCTTGCGCCATACTTTAAATCGCCATCGTCAGCGTCGTTTGGACTGCACTGCGGCTTCGTAGGCCTTGATTTCACGCATCCAGGCATGGTTCGCCGGCACGTCATGCAGGCAACAGTAATAATCCCAGACGGCGCCAAACGGCAGACTTTTCAGTTCCTCCATCAATGCTAACCGCGCCGTAAAATCCCGCCGGAGCTCCAGCTGGCGCAGGCCGGCGGCCGGCTCCACCAGCGCGATCAGCAGGGCTTGAAGCATGGCGCGGGCGCCAATGACCCACGCGGCCACCCGATTAATGCTGGCATCAAAAAAGTCCAGGCCGATATGGACGCGCTGTAAATAATCACCGCGCACGATTTCCTCCGCCAGGGAGCGGATATCATCCGTGAGGGTCACGACATGATCGCTGTCCCAGCGCACACCGCGGCTGACATGCAGAAGCACCTGATCCAGCTGGGAGAGCACGGCCGAGAGCTTGTCGCTCACCGACTCGGTGGGATGGAAATGGCCCGTATCCATGCATAGCAGTTTGTGATGCGCCACCGCGTATGCCAGATAAAAATCATGCGAGCCGGCGACATAGGCTTCCGACCCAATTCCGAACAGCTTGCCTTCCAGCGCATCCAGATTGTGAGCCGGCTTATATGTCTCCTTGAATATCTCATCCAGGGATTGTTTCAACAACTCACGCGGCCCCTTGCGATCCGCCGGCGTGTCCTTGGATCCATCCGGCACCCAGATGTTGGTCACGCAGGGTGTTTTCAGTTGGCGTCCCATAAATGCGCCAATCCGGCGGCAGGCACGGGCATGGTCAATCCAGAACCGGCGGATGGCCCGATCCGGATGGGACAAGGTTCGCCCGGATTCGGCCAGCGGATGAGCAAAGAAAGTCCCGTTAAAATCCACGCCCAGCTTGTGCGCGCGCGCCCAAGTCAACCAATCGGCAAAATGCTGTGGCGCCAGCTCATCGCGGTCGGCCGGCCGGGCCTTGGTTTCCGCATAGATGGCATGGAGATTGACGCGATGCCGGCCGGGAATAAGGCGCAACGCTTTGACCAAGTCAGCGCGCAATTCATCTGGTGTGCGCGCCCGGCCCGGGTAATTACCGGTCGGCAATACGCCGCCGAGATTGCCGCGGCGCGGCTCGAAGCCCGCCACATCATCGCCCTGCCAGCAATGCAATGAAAGGCGGATAGCCGCCAACCGCTTGAGCGCCCTGTCCGTATCAATACCATGCGCCGCATATTGTTCCCGCGCCAATAAATACGCTTTGTGAATCGTCATAGTTGGTTCCCTTGGTTGGATTGGCGGTCGAATTTATGGCGGTTATCATAGCGTTTTTACCCGCAGTATGGCAACGGCTAAGTAATTACACCTGTCTTCATTAAAGCCCTTGACAACCCGATCCACGCACCCTATGATGCCTGCATTCTTATGGCGATGTAGCTCAGCTGGTAGAGCGGAGGACTCATAAGCCTTAGGTCCGGGGTTCGACTCCCCGCGTCGCCACCATAACAAAGTCATTAATGTCCGCAACCGCAGGAGAACGATTGTGACAACAACGCCCGAAGCCGCGCCGGCCAACGAAATCAATGCCAATAATGTCCATCCCCTGTTGAACAACCTCGTTCAGCTTCAGGAACTGATCCTGGTCCGCTCCGAACAGGATGCGGCCATGTCCAACAAACACCTTTCCCAGCTGGATCAATCCATTCAATCCCTGCTGGAAGCCATGCCGGCGGATGTGCGCCTCCTGTTCCAGAAGATTCAAAAGAAGGATCTCCTGGCAATTGTGCCGATCTCTAACAATGTCTGTTCCGGATGCGGGTTAACCCTGCCGGTCAGTCTGGTTTATGCCGTGCGCGCCGCCGAAAAACTGCACCAGTGCACCAATTGTGCGCGCATCCTGTATTACCCCGAAGTCCGTCCCCGCCGCCTGAGCAAAAAAATGGGTGGCCGTTTCGAACCCCGGCGGCCCGGGATCGCCCGCTTCTCTTCACCCACACTGATGATTCCCAATCTGAAGGCCACCGATCGTGACAAGGGGATTGCCGAACTGGCACGAAAGATGGCAAAGGAAGGATTCGTGGACGACAGCGAAAAACTGATCAAGGAGGCCCTTAAACGCGAGGCAATTATCAATACGGCCGTGGATTATGGCATGGCATTCCCGCACGTCCGGGGCGTTGAAGGCGGCGGGCTGACCATGGCCTTGGGCATCAGCCATAAAGGTATTCGCTCGAACCCATCCGAACGCACCCTCACGCACATTATGTTCTTCATCGTCATCCCAACGGCGGCCAGTGTCTTTTACTTGCGACTGCTTTCCGGCATTGTCCAGACTTTTTCAAAAAAGAACGAGCGCGATAAATTGCTTGAAGCCAAGACGCCGGAAGAATTATGGGCCGCCCTCGTGAAGGCCACGCGGAATACCATTAAGTGAAGAAGAAGTCAGGAGTCAGAATTCAGAAGTCAGAATTATTTCAGTCGAAGTAGATCCGCACGTCGTAGTCCGAACTGTAATAGCCGGTATTGACTTCAAGCACGGTAAGTTTACCTTCAAGCACGTCCACCTCGCCCCACCAGTTACGCCTGCCGTGGGACTCGTCCAGCACCACGCGATGAATGCCGGGCGGCAGATCAAACGCTTCGTAGTCAAAATTCGACACCCGGTTGGTATAATATCCATCCAGATATACATTCACGCCGTCTGTCGTGCGATTGTCCGCAATGATGCTACCCATCCCCGCCGGCGGCGTGTGATTCCAATCGTCACTATCACAAGCGCACAACCCCAGCAGGAGAATCATCCCGCCTGCCAGGCGGACAACCCACCCGCCGTGTTTTGCCCGGAACGACAGCATGGTTCACCTCGCTAACGCATATTTTGCCCGCAACCCAAATTCAAAATTCGAATTGCGCGCTTCGATGTTCAAATTTGAGCGCTTGCGGCCTTTTCGGGTGCGCTCTAAATCGAGCCCTCGCTCAGTTCTTTTTCGAGCTTATGCAGTTTTTCATCGGTTCCGAAAATCACCATGGTGTCGCCCAGCTCGATGATATCATCGGCATTAGGGCTGATAATGGTTTCCTGGGTATCATCCGATTGCTTGGCGCGCCGCAAGACCAGCACGGTGACACCATAGGTCTTACGGATTTTCGATTCAGCCAAAGTTTTACTGACAATTTGCAGGGGCGCCTGAATCTCCAGAATACTGACGCCTTCCGCAACTTCAACATAATCCAGCACCGAGGGCGCCACGAGCGTGCGCGCCAGGCGCGCGGCCATATCCTTGTCCGGATATACGATACGGTCCGCACCCACGCGACTCAACACCTTGCCGTGCATATCGCTGGCCGCCTTGGCAATAACAAATGGAATTTTCATTTCCTTGAGCGCCAGGGTGGCCAGAATACTGCATTCCATGTCGGAACTGACCGCCACGACCGCCATGTCGCAATCGCGGAATCCGGCCGCTTCCAGAGTGCCTTCCTCGGTGGCATCTCCCTCCATGGCTTTGGCCACAATGCCGGCCATGTGATCCACCACGTCGCGGTCGCGGTCCAGTAAAAGCACTTCCACGCCGCGTTCCGCCAGCGCCTGAGCCAAACTGGAACCAAACCGCCCACTGCCGATAATTCCAATTCTTCGCATATTGCCCTTCTTTCCTCTATTCCACAATCACGCCGGTCCGGCGTCCGTCCACGGCCCTTACCCGATGTTCACATCCTCTTCTGGAAATCGAACCAGTTGCCGGGTATCCTTCAAGCCCACAATCAACACCATCGTGAGCGGCCCGACCCGGCCGATAAACATGCCCAGAATAATGAGCAGTTTGCCCATAACTGTCAACTCCGGTATGATACCGGTTGACAAACCTACTGTACCAAAAGCGGAAATAGTTTCAAACAACAAGGCTTCCGGGGCAAACTGTGCCGCCATCAAGGCACTTTCTTCGCTAACCAGCAACAAGCCGTAAAGTCCGCCGACCACTACAATCCCCAGCAGAAACACGGATAACGCCTCTTCAACCACACGGATGGAAATCGTGCGTCTTTGAAAAGTTGCGTCGCGTTTTCCACGCATAATGGCCAGCATGGTGAAAATGAGCACGACCGCCGTAGTGGTTTTAATGCCGCCAGCGGCGGACCCTGGGGATCCGCCGATAAACATCAACAGCATGGTGACAAAACGCGTGGCCGCATGTGCCTGGGCCATATCCACGACGTTAAACCCCGCCGTACGCGGCGTAATGGATTGGAACAGCGCACAGGTCAGCCGGCCGGAAATATCCAGAGGCGCCAAGGTTTTGTTCCATTCCAGCAGGGCAAACAACAGCCCGCCGCCCACAATCAGAACCAGGGAAGACCAGACTACAATGCGCGCGTGCAACGACAGGCGTCCGCGGGCAAGTCGGTTATCACGCCAGAATTTAAACACCGTAAATTCGTTAATCACCAGAAAACCCAGCCCTCCCATGATAATCAGCACACCCATGGTCAATAAAAAAATCTTATCGTCGCGGACCGCCATGAGATTATCGGGAAACAGCGATAAACCGGCATTACAATAAGCACTGACGGAATGAAATATTCCTTGGTAAAAAGCCTGTCCGGTTGTAAATCCATGCGCGCGGATAAGCCGCGTCATGAGTACCAGCGCACCCACACTTTCCACGGCAAACGCGAACACAACAGTCCGGTAAAGTAGCCGCCTGAGTTGGCTGGCCTCCTCGCCACCCAGTGAAGCCGTCAGGGTCAATTCGCTCTGGATACTCAGACGCCGCCCCAGCAAAACAAGGCAAACCGTCGCCAATGTCATAAACCCGAGCCCTCCCAACTGAAACAGACCCAGCAGGACAAGCTGGCCAAACACGGAAAAATAACTGCCCGGATCTACGACCGTGTGCCCGGTGACACACATGGCGCTGGTGGCCATGAACAGCGCCGTCAGGGGATCGGTCCACTGACCAGACCGGTTGGCCAGCGGGATCATCAGCAGGGCTGTGCCCAGGAGAATCGGCACCGCCACGGCCTTGGTAAGAAACCAATGCGGTGATTTGGTTTTTTCTTGGTTATTAATACCCATGCCGTATACTATCTTCCCTTGAAACCCAACAGTCAAGCGCAAGAGAAAGCCCCCCCCGCGGCTTGTCCACAATCGCCTTTCAGGACACGGCGGAAACCGCAGGGCTTCTGGGCAAAGAAGAGTGAACACCATGGCTAAAATCCGTATCGTGCTCTGCCGCCCGATCTATGGCGGCAACATCGGTTCCGTTTGCCGCGCCATGGCCAATATGGGGCTTTCCGATCTGGTGATCGCCGGCACCGGAACTTTTGATCTGTTGGAAGCCCGCAAAATGGCCTGCTGGGCCACTGATATCTTGGGCGCCTGCCGCCGCTTTGCCACCCTGGCAGAAGCATTGGCGGACTGCGTCCTTGTGTTCGGCGCCACGGCGCGGACAGGGCTTTACCGCCAACATACGCGTTCACCCCGAGACTGGGCGCCAAACATCCTGACCACCGCGCACGCCGGCCGGGTCGCGTTACTCTTCGGACCGGAAGATGACGGCCTGAGCAACGAGGAGTTGGAGCAATGCCACCACTTGATCCGTATCCCCTCCACGCCGGCATATCCCGCACTCAACCTGGCTCAGGCGGCTATGATTTGCATGTATGAGCTTTACACCGCCAGCGGCGCGTTTGAGCCCCTGCCGGAAAAATCACCGTTAGCTGAAAGCGGCATGAAGGAGCGCATGTTCGCCATGTGGGAACAACTCCTCCTGGAAATCGGTTTTATGGAAAGCGCCAAAGCCCGGCACATGATGCTGGGACTGCGTCGTGTTTTTGCGCGCGGCGCATTGAGCGAAGATGATGTCCGGATCCTCATGGGGATTGCCCGGCAAACCAGGTGGTATGCCGAACGCCGGCGGATGCTGGATAATGGTTGATGGTTGATGAATCGAGCCACACAGAACTTTGCCGCAGGACCACGAAACCTCGATCGGCAAAGCAAGCTCAAGTTGGTCTTGATAGATCGTGGGCTACGGTCTTTCGCTCCGGGTTCAAGCATGCTTCGTCCGGGTGTATCGAACATTCCCGCCGAAGGCGGGTTCGCCTATGGCGGAAACCATTAACCATATACCATCAACCATTCCTCTTTCCATGTTGCGACGGGCCAATGGATTTGCTACCCTTTGATTCAAATCCAGGGAGATTGTATTTCTGAAAACACGTATTGGTATTTTAGGCGGCTCTTTCAATCCGGTCCATCTCGGCCACTTGATTCTGGCACAGGATGCCCTGGAAGCATTCGATCTTGCCAGCGTGCTGTTTGTCCCCTGCGACCATCCCCCCCATAAAACAGCGGCTTCGCTGGTGTCCGTCGAGCACCGCGCGGCCATGCTGGAGGCCGCCCTGACCGGCTCGCTTTCGTTCGAGGTGTGTGACCTGGAAATCAGGCGCGGCGGCACAACCTACTCCATCGACACCGTGCGCACCCTGGCCAAACAATACCCGAAGAACGAACTGGTCTTCATCATTGGATCCGACACCCTGCCGGAACTTCATCTCTGGAAGGACGCGCGGGAACTGCTCCGACTCTGCCGGTTTGTGACCTTGGCCCGGCCAGGATTCGACCTTAAGGCCATGACGGAAAAGAATTTGAACCTGGAGCCGGACTTAGCCCGGATTCTACTGGCCAATGTGGCCATCGGCCACCAAGTGGATATTTCCGCCTCGGATATTCGTTATCGCATTGCGGAAGGCATGAGCATCCGCTACCTCGTGCCGGATGCCGTGGACATGTACATAGCGGAACATGCGCTCTATTCCCTGGGATAATTTTATGAATCGTTCCAAACTCGAATCAATGGAACTGGCAAAGATCATCGCCGACGGCCTGGCCGATAAAAAAGGCCGTGACATCACAATCTATGACGTGCGCACCCATTCGACCATCACGGATTTTCACGTGCTGGCCACCGGCTTGAACCCGCCGCACCTCAAGGCCCTTTGCAATGAGACCCGCCTGCGGATGAAGTCCCACGACCTGGCCTGCTACCGCAAATCCGGCATGCCGGACAGCGGGTGGATCGTGGCCGATTACATCAACGTGGTCGTGCACCTGTTTAATCCCGCCGCGCGCCAATACTACGCGCTCGACGTCTTATGGAAAGACATGCCGCAGTTGGACATCGGACAACGGACGACAGACCAGACACTGACATCTTCCGGTGTTTAGTGTTCGGTGTTCGGTGTTCGGTAAAGACAGCTCTTTGGCCATTTGTCAGGAACAGTGTTTGCGCAATTCCATCCCCGCACGCACATTCTCCATTTGGCATTCTTCATTTTGCATTCTGCATTTGATTTGCCGCCGCCATCAGCGCTCGTCCGCAGACACTCCAAACGACCGCCTGGTCGCCCGCCAGCCGCCGAATCAAATCCGGTAACGGTAAGGGCGCCACGATCAGCAGGACCATGCAAACCCCCAGCATGTTTATGAGATAAATCAGGCCGAACGAAAACACCCGGCCATAATCGCGCACATCTTGCTGATCCTGGGCCAGGGCATAGATCGTGAACACAAAATGAAATCCCAACGTGAACCCGATAAGCCCGAGCCAGACCGGAGCATAGGGCCGCAGGTCGAAAAAAATCAGCAGGATGTAATACCCCAGGATGACAATAAAGGTGTAAAGCGGAAAAAAGTAAGGGGCCAGGGCAATGAGCCAGTTGCTTTGCGATAATTTCACATAACCACCGCGCGCGGACACCCTGAGGCCGGAAATTCGCGCCCCCAGGAGCGCGCCCCAAAGTGCGTGCGTCAACTCATGCGCCAGCACGTAAAGCCGCACCGGCGGCGGCAACACCCAGAACACAAACACGGCCAGCATCACACCCGCGGCAACCATCAGGAAAGGCCGCGCGCCGGGCGTCAAGGACAATGCGGCCGAGGCGGCGATACTGGCCGCCACTGTGCGCGTCAAGCCAATGCCGCAGGGAATCAACAACACACCGATGCAAAAGCGGAAATATCGCACAAATGCCTCCCGCAGACCCATCCCCATATTCCCGTTTATCCGCCGAACCATACTGCCTATAATTTCCGAAGGCGCGCCACACAGCAGAGTTCGCCGGAGCAAACACACTGCGTGGCTGCCCTGCAGTGTGCCAACCAAAGGGAGGCTCTGCTACAGGGCGCGCCTACACATCCAGCAACGCCCTGTTCATCTCAGAGGATAGCGCCCGCACTCCCGCACGGTCTCATAGAGCGCCAGCAAATTCGCGATGGGCGTCTGCGCCTGCACGTTGTGGATGGGATTAAACACAAACCCGCCGCCCGAACCAAGATCCCGAATGCGTTCGGCCACCTGCCGCCGAACGTCCTCGGGCGAGCCGAAGGGCAGGACCTGTTGCGTATCTACACCGCCGCCCCAAAACGTGAGCCGACTCCCGAACCGGCGCTTGAGTATCGCCGGATCCATCCCGGCCGCCGAGCACTGCACGGGGTTGAGAATGTCAAATCCAGCCTCGATAAACAAATCCATGAGGTCAATCACCGCGCCGCATGAATGCATGAAAGTTTTCCAGGTTGTATGACAATGGACCCAGTCGTTCACGCGCTGATGAACGGGCATGAAAAGTTCGCGATACACGTCCGGCGCAACTAAAAGTCCGTTTTGCGCCCCGAAATCCGCGCCGGTCACATACAGCACCGAGACCCGGTTGCCAACCGCCTCAAACAGTTTTGCCAGGTTGTTCAGTGCAATGGCACACTGGCCTTCAAAAACATCCCGAATATAAGTTGGGCGCGTCAGCAAACTCACATACCATTCCTCGACATCACGGATTCCGCGCGGATGCCGGAGCCCCACACCCGGCACCCGCGCCACATCACCGAAGGACATGCCGCCAAAATTCATCACAAGCGCCCGGTCAGTGGCGGTAAACAGACGCTCCACTTCACGCCGGAAATGATCGAGCGCTTCGGCACTGATTGGGCCGTATTCCTCCAAGTTGTCGGCCGGGTTCAGCCGCTCCTCGTCAATCGGCGGCTGGCGAATCAATGCGTCAATAAACCACCCGTCCTTCGGCATCCGCCCGCTGGGCGGCGCCGACCGGTCACCTTCCGGATATATCAGAATATCACCGTTGCGTTCCGGAACGATATTGAAACCATCCGGAACCAGCACGGGCGTTCCATTGTGCAGTGACCACGGCTTCCATCCGGCCATGGGAAATCCGAAAGCCGCGCGCAATCCCATTACGGCAACAGTATCCACGCCGAGCGCATCCATCAAATCCGGTTTTATTTCGCCAAGCATCTGGCCGGGTTCAATCACCTTGACCGGCATACCGGGCGCATCCAAGCCGAGAGCCTGACGCAGTTGATACACAACGCTGACATGCATTCCGGTGGTAACCGTCGCGCCAAGATCCAGCGGAACACGATCCGCCTCCTGATGTTCCAGCGCCAGCCGGACGCGTTCCCGCGCAATCATGGAAGCCCCTCCTGTTTGAAACCTTTAATTCTGCGCTTGACTTTCCCGAGACAATGTTTCAAATTATCGCCCGTTACTGCAATTAGAACAAGGAGTTTATACTATGCCCAATATTCACAGTGCCGTTAAGCGGATGCGCGTCTCGGAAAAAGCGCGCCAGCGGAACAAGACCGCCAAATCAAAAATCAGCACTTTGCGCCGCCAGCTTTTCGAAGTATGCGCGGCCAACGATGCGGCTAAAAGCCGCAAAGTGTTCAGCGATTACTGTTCCGCCCTTGATAAAGCCGCCATCAAGGGCATTATCAAGAAAAACACCGCCATCCGCCGGAAACGGCGCGCGGCGGCCAAGATCACGGCACTGGCCCAACCGAAGGCCTGAAGACAGAGCACCAGAGGACCAGAGACCAGAGCCCCAGAGGTCAGCAGGGATCCGTAGCCCGTATTCCGTCGTATAGCATCCATCCTCTGGTCCTCTGTCCTCTTCTGACTACCAGGTCTCCACTACTTTTTCGACAATCCGCTTGGCCAGGTCTTCCGATGCGGCGGGGATGGCCGCACGCTTGGAACTGTTGAGATTGCCTATAAACACGAACGTGGATTCCCCGACTACGGACGCCTCGTTCATGATTTCGCCGGATTTGGCGCGTTTTAACACAAACGACACTTGCAGAGTCAGACGATATTCGTTCGGCTTGTCTTTGTCGGTTATCTGGTCATAGCGCAAAGGCGTCAGCGTCAGGGCATTTAACGTGGTTTCCAGAACAACGTCGGCCTCATCCCTGGGCACGATGCGCAGAGTACCATCCTTCTGAAACTCCGCAATGGCCGCATTGGTGGTGTCAATTTCCAGAAAGGGTTCGTTGCACTTGTTGATAAAAAGGCGCACATAAATGGCTTTCACATCCGGCGGCAAGGTACTGCCCAGGCGGTAGCCCACACAGCCCGGCATTGTCAGCAAAACAAGCGCCATCCCCAGTAGCATGCTCAAACATTTATAAATCATGGTTGTTTCCCGGTTTGTTGATTAATCTTGGCAATACGCGCATGGGCCCGCTCCGCCCACTCCGAATGTGGAAATTCGTCTATCACGCGCTCATAACAAATCCTGGCGGCAACCAGACCGTCACGGTGTTCCTGTTTATTTCCGGTGAATCGGGCGGTCTTTTCATAGAACAGGGCTTGGTCATACAGGTTGCCCGACAGATCACAATGAAGGTTCGCCAAGCAGGTTCGCGCCTCTGCCGCCATATCGCTGTAGGGATACCAGTCGAGAAATCCCTGTAAAACCGCCGCGGCATTTTCGCGTAAATCCAGGGCCACGGGATTTTCGCGGGAATATTCATAACAGCATCGCCCCTGACCAAACAAAGCCTGCTCGGCCAAGGGGCTCATGGGATAACGCTGATGATAAAGACCGTAAGCTTCAATGGCCAGATCGTATTGCCCGGTCTTTTCATAAATCCGCGCTATGCGGAATTGCAGTTCGGCCGCGCGCTTCCACTGGGTGCCGTTCTGGATCAGTTTTTCAAACAACGGAATGGCCTCTTCCGGCGTCTTGAACTTGATAAACAGGAAATACCGGTCGCGCGTGGCCATGCCGTCCGCAATGGCATACATGCGTTCCATAACCTCGTCATACGGGAAAAAACCAGCAAAGGCTTCCATCAGAAACTGGTATTCCTTAAAAGCCTTTGCCGGCTTGCCGCGCTCTTCCAGCAGGCGGCAGTATATCAATTGCGCCACGGGCGCTTGCGCTGATTCCGGCCAGGCATTCACCAGCGCCAGGCAGGCTTTTGAGGCCCGAATGGTCCGGCCGGCATCCTTGAGCTTGTTGATCAAAGCCAGCTGTGTTTCCGGTGTCGCCTCCGCCGGCCGGTAATGCTCCCACCAGCTCAAGTCATGCCGGGCCTGCTTAGTAGCTTCCTTGTTGTCTTTCGCCGCCCAGCTCCCGCCCGTCAACGCAACAAGTAAGAATCCGGCAAGCCCCACGCGCAAGATATGATTCCACGGTTGCATAAAATATACTTTAAGAACCTGCGTGGACGCCGTCAAGCGGAATTAGAAAAACAGGGCACCCTCATTGGAATAAAAAAACGCCTCGGCGGCGCAAGCCACCCGCGCAATTTGAGTTGCAGACACGGCCCGCCTTAGTTCAAGGCCTCGTAAATCGCCTCCGCAATGGCTAAATGGCCGGTCGGGTTCGGGTGGACCGGCTCGGCGCAAAACACGTCGGGCTCATAGTATTTCAATAGACGCCCGAACAGTTCATGCGTCTTGATGTGCCGCGTTTTGAAAGCGCGGCTGAGCCTTTCCACAACAGCCAGGTACTCAGGTATCAAATCCAGGACTTGTTTACGCTGGCTGTTGGGCGCGGTATCACGGCTGATGTAAAACGGATCAATCAGCAGAATCCGGCATTTCGGCAGAGCCGCGCGCGTCCGCTCCAAAATTTCCCGATAAGCGGCTTCATAGGCTTTCGGTGACAGCTCCTTGCTTCCGGCAAACAAATAACTATGCAGATCATTAATGCCGATCTTGATCGAAAGCCAGTCGGGCCGATTGCGCAGGACATCATCCGTCCAGCGATTGCGGAGTCCCACCACATTATCACCGCTGATGCCCTTGTTAATGATCCCGATTCGTTTGGCCGATTCCCGGATAATCATCAAATCCGCAAACAATTTCACATACCCGGCGCCCAACGGCCGCTGGGCATCCCGCCGCCCGCAATCGGTAATGCTATCGCCAATGAATACGATCTTTTCTCCATTCCTGATCTGTGTGGACATTTTACCTCCTTGATGTTGCGTGCATTGTCGTTTAATTTCCCGATGCGCTTCAGGTAATCGCGCGGGACGCCTGCCACGCGTCCCGCGTGGTTCGATCAGGCGCTTCATTCCGTCATCTGTCTTCTTTCCGCCGGCATCTGTCATCCGCGCTCCATCTTCACACGCTCACGTTGCCGCCGCAGAACCATCAAGATCGCATGAAGGATATTCAGCGTCAGCAGGACATATTCCTTGCGTTCGGCGCCTGATTGTTCAAGCTGACACCCGCATGCGATCAGCACCGACGCCAGACGGGGCGGCAGACGATCAAGCGGGACATATCGAATCAGGCGGCCCAAACTCTCGGCCCCGGCATCAAGATCCTGGGCGGCCAAGGTTTGTTCCGCCATATCCAGCGCTTCGTCACGCGGGACCGAGGACGGCCACTCCGCCGCAATCCGCTTGTGCAGAATCGCCAGTGCCTGCGCACACCCCGTGCCGAAATCCGATCTGGTGGCGCGCCACAATCGGATAAAATGGTTTTCGCTTCCGATGATCCGCGCAATAGCCAGCGCCACTTCACCGCGCAGACTTTCATTCGCCAGGCGCTGTAAAAGGATCATCAGATCGTCAAGGGCCTGTTCCGCCCGGAAAACACCCAGTGCCGCGGCATACGCAACCCGTATGTTGTTGTGCTTTTCGCTCTTCAATAGTTCGCACAACAACGGCGCAGATGCGCTGTCGCCCAAGTTAGCCAGCGAGCGGGCGCTACGCGAACGCAACAGGGCATACTCGGAATGCAGAGCCTGCCGTAAAGCTGAAAGAGCGCGTGTATCACCAATCCGGCCCAAGGCCCAGCCGGCCGCCACGCTTAAATCAGGCTCCTGACTTTTCAGGATCGCGATCAGGGCGTTAGTCAACGGTTCCTGCGGCGGCATGCGCGCCATGGCCACAATGGCCTCGTAACGCACGTTGAAACTGGGGTCGGTTACCGCTTCCACCAGTTCGGCCACGCTTAAAGGATTTTCGGCATCACCCATGCTTCGCGTCGTGGAAAGCCGTTCGGCTTCATTATCGGCAAACCGGTAGCGAATCATGGAATTGAAGGCCATGATGGGATTACCCTGAACGAACATGTGCATGAACTCACCCGGCCGCACGAGCCCGTCCTTGCGCATGTGACTGTAAGAAATGGCGGCTCCGATCATGAATAAAAGACTGAAACCGAAAAGCGGTGAGAATTGGTCCACATGTATAAAACACCAGGTCAGTGAAATGGCATCACACTGGTCCAAAAGCCAGCCCGCGCTCAACGGCGCCACGGCGGCACATAGCCCGGAAAAAGCATAATGCACCGAGTAATAGGCCGCGTTACGGCTGTCGGGCGGTATCGCCCCGACAAACAAATAACGGCTGGAACCGGCAGTGTGGCCCTGGCTGACAATTCCCCAATAAACATAAGCCGCCATGGCCGTGACCAGACTCCAGGTACTGGCCCGCGGCAATAAAAAAAGAATCATCGGAAATAAAATGGCCAGCATGAGTCCGCTCAAAAGCACCGGTTTACTGCCGAACCGGTCCCCGCTCCAGCCCCACAGATAGCTGGAGGCCAGCACCCCAAACCAGAAAACAACGCCCAGCAACAGCACCTGGTCGGCGCTTAAGCCTACCTGGTTCTGCATATAGAGCGGCATGAATGACAAGCCGAATACGGCCAAAGTGAACAAACCGATACCGCTCTCATAAAGCAAAAAATTACGGTCTTTCATGACCATTAGAAAATTATCAACCCAGCCCGTGGAACTAACCTCAACCCGCACCGGCCGGCCGCCGGGAATCATGGCAAAGGCGAAAAGTGCAATCAGGCCGAAAGGAATGCTCAGGAAAACCAGCAGGCTGTATCCATGCAGACCTTGGACGTATTTTAGAACCAGGGATGATCCCCACGCCGTGGCCAGGCTGAACAAACCGCAAATAATGGCGCCAGTAGCATCCGTTTTGCCGCGCAAGTGATTGGGAATGATTTCACGGGCCCAAGGGAAAAACCCGGTTTCGCCCACCGTGCGACAGAGCGAAAACGCCGCCGACACAACGATCACCCATATGAATGTTGCCGAAAGTCCGTAGCGCAACAGAACCCACGGCGCCACGCCCAGCAAAACCGTCACAATCGTGCGTGCGCCAAAACACCAGAGAAAAATCCGCTTGACGCCCCGGCGCACCACCCACCCCGAAACCAGCAGGGAAAGCAATGAGAAAAACCACGGCAGTGATAAAACAATGCCAATCTGGGTCTTACTGAAGCCCAGTGCGTTCAGAAACAATGGCAGGATCCCGCTGAACCAGGTCAAAAGGGCAAAAACGTTAGTGAACACCAGGCCGCCGAAATACCAGGGAAAAGCCCGTATTTTTTCGACTGTCGTCAATAATTGGTTGTGCGCCATATAAATTTCGATGGTGTTAATTTGCGCCGGTTATGGTAAAAACCAGAGAAACGCAAGTAATGGCTTAACTTATGAATGAATCACCCGTCAGTCAAACAAAAAAGGACGCGCTCACGGCACGCATGCTGGCTCTCGGCGTCCGGGAGCTGGAACTTGATGAAAAATTCATCATGGGATCCGGCAAGGGCGGCCAGAAGGTGAACAAAACCTCCTCTTGTGTTTATTTGCACCACCACCCCACGGGGCTGGAGGTAAAATGCGGGCAGACCCGCTCCCGGGAACAAAACCGGTTTCTGGCCCGGCGTGAACTTTGCGACCGACTGGAAGCGCGCCGGCGCGGAGAGCAAAGCGCCCGGCGGCAAGCGATTGAAAAAATCCGCCGCCAGAAGCGCCGCCGTTCCCGGCGTCAGAAGGAACGCATGCTGACCAAGAAACGCCTGCAAGGCGCCAAAAAAATGCACCGCCAAGCACCGGGATTGGAGGAATAAAAGACAGACATCGGACGACAGCCTGCCCGCTGACTTGTCCACCGTAGCTTTGGCGAAGGTGGAAGCCCCTGGGGCGAAGGCGGGACGACGGACAGTTGGGGAGTAACGGAGTGTGGGCGTTAGAAAAAACTCCCATACACCCATACTCCATCACTCCCATGCACTGCCGCCATTAGCCATTTTTTCATCAACCATTCTTCACAATGCGCCCGTAGTTCAACTGGACAGAGCATCTGACTTCGGATCAGAGGGTTGCAGGTTCAAATCCTGCCGGGCGCGCCACGCAACAGAGTCGTGCAACGTGCCGACTAACAGTGGCTCTGCTACAGGGTGTACCGGGGAGGCTCTGCTCAGATTGAATGTCTGGTGAATCCGCCCGATCGACGATGGCGCGCGAGACTTTCAGGATGCGGTCATAGTTCCATCTTGTGCTACGAAGTAACCTTCTGTATCATTGCGACGGTTTCCCGGCATGAGTTTTCTGGAACAGGTAGTACCCCGCACTCAATGCCAGAATCACAAAACCCATTGCCGTCAGAGGCAACGGCCCCACGTCCTTGACATCCAGAATGGTTATTTTCCGGGCAACGGCAATCATGGCCACGAGTAAAATATACTGGACATGCACCGTGCGCTCCAGAAAATAGGTTTTAACCGTTTCCAGTAATTCCAGTCCAATCAACACCAGCAGAAACAATCCGAAAGTATCCAGCAGGCGGTTGACGTCCAACATCAGAAACGGTGGATGCCGAAACTGTCGCGCCAGATTAACGGCAATGTCGAGGATCGAAAACGCGATCACAACACACATCAATACTATCAAAATACCGATGACGGTTCTTTCAAAGATATTCAGCACTTTTTTGTACATAGCACTTCCTTTGTGTGTTAACCGCGTTTTAATCAACAGAGCGTAGGCAACAATGATTATCCGTCAAGCATGCAATACCCTTCAACGGGAATTCTGCACAGGCTGGATGTCCAGCGATTATGATCTTAAATCCAAAACTGCCGGTCAAGGTTGCGATACCCTTCGACTACGCTCAGGGCAGGTTGAATCGCCAGTCTATTATAAGATTCTTATATCCAAAATTGTCTATCCAGATTGCGATACCCTTCGACTGGTTCGACTTCGCTCACCACTGGTCCGCTCAGGGCAGGTTGAATGGCTTATGGTAGTGTTCGTTATATCCAGAATTGTCTATCTAAATTGCGATACTGAATCGCCTCGGAGACGTGCTCGGTCTGAATGCCCGGGGAAGCGGCCAGGTCGGCAATGGTGCGGGCCACTTTCAGGATGCGGTCGTAAGCCCGGGCGCTGAAATTTAATTCCGTGATGGCCATTTTCAACTGGGCCTGCGCATCGGGTTTTAACTGGCAATGCTTGTGCAGTTCCTTGGTGCGCATCCCCGCATTACAGCGCACCTTGCCCTTCGACAAGCTCAGGGCAGGCGCCTTCGACAGGTTCCCGTCGCCGCTCGAAGAGCTATGCCGGGCAAGCAGGGCATGGCCTTTGAAGCGCTCCTGCTGGGCCGCGCGCGCGGCGAGTATGCGG
>JBDRJR010000008.1:0-7699 GCA_043814705.1 Verrucomicrobiota bacterium
ATACAAGCTGAAAAATAATCCTGTATCCCAAGGGTAATGTGGCAATTACCTGCCCGCAGTGCTACGCACAGCGTTGCAGGCAGGTCCCCACGTCGCCATTCCCACCTACCGACTTGTCTCTGCGGATGGCTAAAGAGATACTGTTTAGGATAGAGCTGATGGATCAGGCCGTTCGTGTTTCTCGTCCGCGTCACCGGAGGACACCGCCATCCCATACCGCTTGCGGCACATGCTCCAGGTCCGGCGCAGTCCAGTCGGCGCCAGCCGCTCTGAGCGCCCCGGCGCTGAAACTGGACGTGATGCCCAGGGCACGCATACCGGCGGATTGCGCGGCCTGAATACCGTTGGGCGCGTCCTCGATCACCAGTACCGCGGTCGGCACCATCTGCGCTTTGCGCGCCGCCGTCAAAAAAATATCCGGCGCGGGCTTTTTGCACCGGACTTCGTTGCCGGTTACACAGGCATCGAACATATCCGGGGAAAGGCCGATCTCCCGCAAATTGCCGTCCAGTTTAACGCGATCGGCACTGGTGGCAATAGCCAGTTTCAGCCCGCGCCGACGGCAACCAGCAACAAATTCGGCAACTCCCGGCAAGGGATGCAGGCGGCCGCGGATTATATCCAGATAGATCGCATAAGTAAGATCCTTGTCGGAAGGCATATCGAGTTCAACGCCATATTTTTCAGCAACGCCACCCAAGAAGCGATCTTCACCCGTGCCGACAAACGGCCGAAAATCATCCGGTTTGACGACCAACCCGTGCCGCTCGGCAAACATCCGGACGGCGGCCTCGGCAATGAATGGCTCCGAATCGCAGAGCACGCCATCCATGTCGAAAATAATGCCTTGGATTGAAGATTTAGTGTTCATGGATTTATTGTCACACCAGATCCGTGGCATCATCAAGATTTGTTTTAAACCACTTGGAATCGGCAATGACGCAATTGCTTCAAACAGTAGCATATTAAGCGGCTTGTTGTCATCATGGATACATACCACATGGATACATGCCCATGCGAACGAAAAGGTATATTTTCAAAAAACTTGATTGTTGCCCGTATTTATCATAGGGTGCCACCTGGCAATCAGAGGCGCGTTCAACCAGCCCGGGACTTCAACCAGACCGGGTCTTTAACCAGCCCGGGTTTTCTCGCCCAATTAGCACCTTGATTTTACATTATGCTGACCAAACGCATTATTCCATGCCTGGATGTCCGGTGCGGCAAGGTCACCAAGGGAGTCCGGTTCCAAAACAACGTGGAACTGGGCGACCCGGTGGATATGGCGGCGGCCTATAGCGAGGGCGGATGCGACGAGCTGGTGTTCTACGACATCACCGCCTCCGCCGAACACCGGCCTATTGATATCCAGATGGTCGCGGCCGTGGCCCGCGCCATCCACATACCTTTCACCGTCGGCGGCGGAATTACCAATCTCGATGAAATGGCACGTGTACTTCAGGCCGGCGCGGAAAAAATATCGCTAAACTCCCTGGCCGTCCGGAACCCAGCCATAATTGCCGAGGGCGCCAAAGCCTTCGGTTCACAATGCATCGTACTGGGCATGGACCCGGTCAAGACGCCCGGCGATCCGCGTTTCCCCAGCGGTTATGAAATCACGATCCGCGGGTTCCGGGAACGCACGGGCTTGGATGCCCTTGCATGGGCCCGGCGCGCGGAAGAACTGGGCGCCGGAGAAATCGTGGTCAACTCGGTGGACGCGGACGGTACCCGGCAGGGCTTTGAATTGACCCTGACGCGGCTGATTGCCACACAGGTCCGCATCCCGGTCGTTGCCTCCGGCGGCGCCGGAACCCCCGACCACCTGGCGGCGGTATTCACAACCGGGCGCGCGGATGCCGCCATTATTGCCGGCATGATTCATACGGGCGCCTACACGATCAGGCAGATCAAGGAGGCGCTTCTGGCCAGGTATATTCCGGTTCGGAAGAAGTGGTAGGAAAACATGACAATATAGTTTATGAACGTTCTTGGTTCTTCGTTCCTCGTTAATCCAAAACGAAGAACAAAGCACCAGGAACTTTTAATAAGGAACCCTATGCCTGAAGTACACCAAGTTGCCGCGCCGGTAGAAAGCATTGAAACCCAGGAGGAATGGCTGTTGGCCAATGCCCAGAACCCTGCCATCCCAATCCAGTCATTTGGCAACGTCCTGAATCAGATGCACGCCGCCGGGCATACGAACCAGGCGGAAAGCGGCGCCGACCTGCTGTTCGAAGCGCTTGCCGCCCGGCGCGACGAAGCCGCGCTGTTGGCCCTGCTATGCTTGCAGGCCGCGTGGCATACCGAAGATCCGCCGTTTGCCGCGACCTGCGCAAAACACCTCATTACGTTTTTTCAAAAGGACCACGCAACATTGGCGCTGATTCCCCATGCCGGCTTCAACAAGAGCCTGCCGGCCACGGAATGTCTGCGACGCTTTGCGCTCCTGCGCCGGTTGCGCCCGGAGGCGCTCTGTTACGAAAAGACCTGGGGATTCGGCACCGTGGCGGAACTGGATGCTTACGCCCATCAGGTCGTGGTTAACTTCGAAAAGAAAAAAAACCATCACATGGCCCTGGCCTATGCCGCAGAAACGCTTGCCTTGCTGGATGATGACCACCTCCTGGCACGCCGGCACCGGGACGGCCAGGTTTTTACTGATTGGCTGGATAAGGATCCGGGCGGCGTTGTCATCTGCGCTCTGCGCAGTTTCGGGCCAATGAGCGCCGCACGGCTCCAGGAGTTGATGATCGGGCTCCTGATGAGCGCCGAAGCTTGGAAGAAGTTTTGGGACGCCGCCCGCAAACAGCTCAAGCAGAACCCACTTGTGGAATTCCCCGCCCGGCGCACCGACCCGTTGCGCCTGCTGGAAAAGGCAAAGAGTTATGACGCCGCCTGGCTGAAAACCCTCCGCGAGGAACGGGATTTCAACCATATTATCAAGCTGGTGGAAGACATGAAAACGGCCCTGACCGCCGATGCCCGGAACGGCGAACTGCGCAAAACGGTGGAAGACCGGCTGGCATTTGTGATACTCGGCGCGAGTAAGCTCCATTGGGGCCAGGCGGCGCAGGCCGGCATGCTGGGCCGCGAACTGGGTATTACCTGGCGCCGCCTGGATATCCATGATTATGCCTCCCAATTTCTACAGGACACGATATTCCTCGACACCCTGCGCGATTTGCCGGCCCGCCGCTTGCGGTCTTTTTTTGCTTTTGTGCACGAAATCGGCGGCGCGAGCGCGCTGGCTTTATTTTTCCGCGTTCTGCCGGAGACGGCATCCTCGGCCCTGGCGGAAATGATCGAATACCTGCAGGCCGCCGGCCAGATGCCGCAGGTCCTTGAAACCATGCGCGAACTGATCGGCGCCGACCGGGCCAGCTGTGAAATGGTTTATTGGCTGTGCCGGCACGCGGACATGGCTAAGACCAACGGCATCAGCACGGCGGGCAACCTGGCCATGGAAGCACTGGCCCTCTTGGAAGCACGCGACGCAACTGGTGAACGGCTGAAAGCAAAGCATCAACTGCGCGCCCTGTTCGAACATCCGCAGTGGCTGAAAACGTCCCTCGATTCCATGAGCGCCGGTCAGCGTCCCGATTTCATGCGTCGCATGAAACATTCGAACGCCTGGGCGGCGATTGACCGCGGGGCCATCCTTGCCCGCATCCTGAAGCTGTATCCCGAGTTGAGCGTGGCCCTGCAGGATGAGGTGGCGGTCTCCCCGGCGCCCGCCGCGCGGCTAACCTCTCTGCGTAGTTATCGTGAACGCCAGGCGCTGTTGACCAAGATCGCCACCCAGGATATCCCCAAAAACAGTCAGGACATTGCCGTGGCCCGCAGTTTCGGCGACCTGCGCGAGAATTTCGAATACAAATCGGCCAAGGAAACGCAGGGAATTCTCCTGCGTCGGCAATCCGATCTGGAAAGCCAGCTGGCCAGCGTCAAGAGCACAGACTTCGAACAGTTCCCAGCCACTGTGGCAGGCCCGGGTACCTGCGTAACCTTGCGCCATGCGAATGGGAAAACGGATACTTACTATATCCTGGGCGAATGGGATAGCGACGAGGCCCGCGGCATTCTTTCCTCGCGATGTAAATTCGGGGAGGCCATCACGGGCCACCAGCCCGGCGACACGGTTAACATCCCATCGGAAACGGGAAACACCGTATGCACGCTGGTGGAAGTGGGCGGCCTGCCGCCCGACATCAAGGCCTGGATCCGGGGCGACGCATAACATGTCTTCGGTAAGCATAATATGAAAATTATCAAAAGCATATGCGAGGATATAACCCAATATTTGCTGAAAGTCCAGGATTTCAGACCGGGAGAATATTACGGTTCGTTCTGGAGTGAAAAGGCCTATCATGGGCCTTTGCTTGATTATCACGCGGGCGGCAGCCACCACAACAGGGGAGCAGGCAGCGCCGCTCTGGGGCTGTGGCTTGTCGGAAAGCAAAATAATGACAGCGATCTGACGCGCAGGGCGGAGACGGCATTTGACTGGCTTGCCGCCAGACAGCACCGGCGCGGCGGATATTTTGAAATTCAAAACAACGAAAAGCCCTCCGACTGGGAACACACCGGTCTTGAAGAGCTCTCAACAATAGAAACGGCATTTGTCGTCCATGGCTTGGGAATGGCGCTGCTTCAAGGCCTGCCTCCTAAAAAAAATTACCTTGATTGCCTGAAAAAAGCGGGTTTATGGTTTTTGTCAATTGAATTACCACCAGGTTCGGGAGTCTTTCCGCACCATGAGCGGTCTCCATATGACACATTAAACGCCACATTCCATTCCGTAGAGTCGCTTGCACTCATATATTGGACGCTGAAAGAGATTTACAACAACCGCATCGGCATTTTTCTTCAGGGCGCCTGCCGGGGAATCAGGCACACCTTGCCGCTTCAGTGGAAAAACGGCTGTTATCCTTATGGCGCTCACGGCGACAGTAACATTAAATATGAGGACAGCACTATTAATTATACTTCGCTTGTTCTATGGTGTCTGCTCAATACTCTTGACGTGTTGCCGGCTTCATTCCGTTCTCAAATACCCGCATGGCGGGGCTTTGAAAGAAAAATAGCCGCAGGGGCAAAAAAAGCGGGCTCATTTTTATGTAATTGCGTGGACCGGAACGGCGCTCTTTTATGGGAGAAAAACGAAACGAGCACTGCCAAATATAATATTTGGACGTATGCAATTACTTTTAACGTGCTCATGCGAACCGGCGGAAGTGGAAATATTGCGACGGCAAAACGTATTCTGCGATTTCTCGCGAATAAAAGAACTTCATCCGGTCTTTTACCAATGCGGGACAGGGGCGAAGAAATTACTGAGTGCGCCTACATGCAGTCCGATATATTGCTTTTTTTTCAACCGTTTATTAACTTTAACATATAATGCCAGGCAATATATTATTCTGACTTTAAAATAGATTTTTCGGCGCCGATTGGGAAATTGTGGAAAAGCATTCAGAAGTCTTGTTCCCGGAATTGGAAGAGGTGGTCGCGTCCCTGACCAAAAAAGAAAGGAAACTTGTCATGATCACTGAACGGTGCTCAAAAGCATTGCAATCGAAGATAAAATCATGTGAATGGAAGGGCGTGGGACGGTCTTCGCCACTGGCGGATTGTCCTTCGACTTCGCTCAAGATCCTGAGCCTGCCGAAGGATTCAAGATTAACCCGCCTGGGCGGGTTAGCTGTTGTTGGCGCCTTGATGCTGTTGGCTGCCGGGTGCACGTCCAAGGTCGTTGACCAAGTTCCCGCGAAAAAACCGGAAACGGAAGTCAAACAAGAAGTCGCCCCCTCCCTCACGGTTTTATATAAGGATAACTTTGAAGCTGGTGACAAGTCAGGATGGCAAGGCAGCGCAGGAAAACTATCCGTTACCGGTCCGGGCAACACCCCCGACGGCAAGGGCCATGCCTTGCAAATATACGGCAGAGACAAAAACATCGGATTGTCCAGGGGCAATTTAAATATCCCCGTATCCGGCCAAACCAAAGTAAAATTTGACTGGCGCACCGACAGCCAGGAGCCGCTCCGTTACACCGCCTTTGCCCTCCAGGTAAAAGGATACAACAAACCGCTCTGGCTATATGGAGCCGACAAAAACAATGCCATCGGTAATCCCAAACGGGGAAAGTGGCACCATTGCGATTTGCCGGTTTCCGAATTTGAATCAATGGATAAGCTGAAAAAAGTGGAGTCGGGCGATATTGTTACGACCATATTCATCCGCCAGGTCCAAAATGCGAATGCCGACCACTGTCTTGTGATTGACAATGTCGAATTTTACGATTCCGGCGCCGGGGGAAAATCCGACCCCGTATCCTGGAGTGACGCGCCGGCCAAGAAAAAGCAAACCGCGGATTTAACCCGCGGCCCGGAATCATTGCCGCTGACGACGATAACCGCCGCAACGGCGTCCCCGAACCTGGACGGGGTATTGAATGACCCATGCTGGAAACACGCGGCTGAAATCTGCACGGCGGCAAACCGCAACGGCGAAAAACTGACGGAACAAACCAGGTTTCTGCTGGCCTACGACCAGAGCAACCTGTATGTCGGCGTGGAAGCTGATCAGAGTTATCTTGACCCGGTATTTAACCTGCTTGGCACTGTCAAACCGACCGTCACCCAAAAGGACGGGCCGGTATACTGCGACGACTCAGCAGAAATATTCCTGATGCCCACCGCGGATTTTTACTACCAATTTGTCATTAACTCCGCCGGGGTGGTCTACGATGCAAAAAACGTAAGTTCTGCCTGGAACGGCAATTTAAAGGCGGCAACCGCCGTAGATAACGAGAACAGGAAATGGACGGTTGAGATGGCAATTCCGCTCTCCGACCTGGGCATTTCCAGTGCCCTTGCCGGCCAGTCATGGCGGGCGAATTTCTACCGCAACAACCCGGCTAAAAAAGAATCGGGGGCATGGAGCCCGACGGAAGCTGGCTTTCACACCTTAAAGGCATTCGGTTTCCTGCATTTCCGCCCGGAAGTTCCGGTTGTCCGTTGTGGTAACTTTGAGATCAAGGCCGGGAAGGCGCAGGCCGAACTGCAAGTATTCTCAAAAGAGGCGTTGAAAATATCCGGAACCGATGAAGCTGGAAAAGACGGCGTAACCACCCTGCCACCGGCAAACGGTGCAAGCGGCAAATACAACCTCAAGGCAAATTCCGACGGCCTTGGCCAACTGGTAATCTCCACGGAAAATAAAAATGAAATTTTCCGCACTCCGCAAATGCTGATAAAAATCCAAACCGCGGAAATGCAGGCTGCAATAAGCTGTCCCGCGAGCGACTTGGAGCTGTTTTTGAACGGCAAACCGCTTGCCTCCGGCAAGGGTGAAATAAAATGCAAGGTGTATTTTGAAGAGGAAAACAACGTTCTCGGGTTGAAAATCAGCGGTTCCGGAAAACCGGCAACCGGCCAATTTTCATTTTCCGGCGTTTCCTTCGGCCTGGATGAATGGCTGATCAACGCAAAACCTGCTACGAACTGGAATACCGGATATGCCGGCGGGAAAGACTGGACGGTTTATGACGGGCGCGCTGTCAACGGGACGGTGTTTCTGCAACATACATTTATCAATGGGCACACCCTGTTTGCACCCCAATTGGAAAATAACACCATGTATGCGGCAAATGGAGCCCCCCTGCGGGTGGGGATCAGGACCTCATCGCCCCTGG
>JBDRJR010000009.1:0-7844 GCA_043814705.1 Verrucomicrobiota bacterium
GGCGCCTCAGTTTGCTCGCTGTTGTTATTGGGAGAACACTGAATATGATTAAATCTCACGTCTTCCTCCATATACAACCAGTTTTGTCAAATTCGATATTAACGCCCTGGTTAATGTCAAATTTGACAAAGCCTCATCTGCTTATCTCCATGTCTCCGCGTCTCCGTGGTATCTGCCATAGGCGGATCCGCCTGCGGCGGAAAATTTCGCCGTTTGACCCATAAATTGTGCTGTAGAGTCACATTTTTATTTACATTTTTATTTATTGACATGGACGATGAATAAGTTCAATTTGCTTACCTGTGTCGTTTCACCATAGTCCCGCACTACCGCTGTGGCGGGGTGTCTAAGAAAGGAATGATCTCATGAAGATGGAGTTTCCGTGCAGACTGATCAAGTTGGTTATTGGCGGCGTGCTATGTACAGGTGTAATTTGCGGGTGCCAGCCGAAGTCCGCGCCGCCCTCCCCGCTCCCCGTGACGACGCCAGTTTCCACTCCGCCTGCGTCGGCCCCAGTGCCCGCGCCGGAGACCGCATCTGCGCCTGCGGCGGTATTGCCCGAAGTCATGCCGTCCCCGGATGTGGCCGCTACCACCACCAATACGCCGACAACCGTGCTGGTCCAGGTGAATGACAAAACCATTACCCAGGGCGACGTCGACGCCGAAATCCTCGAGATTTCCAAAATGATGCAAAGCCGCGGACGCTCAGGCGATCAATTTGCCATGATGTTGCCGACTATTAAGCCGCAGATTATTGACAGTCTTGTGGTCCGGTCGCTGTTGGCTGATGAATTTGCAAAGAACAACATCACGGTCAGCGATGCCGAGATTAACGCGGAAATCGAGAAAATCAAGGCGACCCTGCCTGAAGGCAAAAACCTTGAAGAACTTTTGAAGAATAATGGTGTCAGCGACAAATCCTTTCGGGAAGATATCATGGAGCAGGTCAAGTTGAGTAAACTACTGGGCATCAGCGAGCCGACCGACAAGGAAATGAAGGAGTTTTACGAGAAAAACAAGCACCGGCTTTATGAAATTCCGGAAACCGTGCGGGCGCGTCATATCCTGATTGCCGTGAATGCCACAGACGATGCCGCCAAGAAGGCCGCCAAGAAAGAGAAAGCGGAGGCCTTGCGCGAGCAATTAGCTGATGCCAAGGGCGCTAATTTCAACAAACTGGCTCAAGACAACTCGGATTGTCCGAGCAAGGCCATGGGCGGCGACCTGGGTGAATTCCGCAAGGGCCAGATGGTGCCGGCATTTGAAGTCGTGGCCTTCAGCTTGAAGACTAATGAAATCAGCGCGGTGGTCGAAACGGATTTCGGTTACCACGTGATCCAAATGACAGAACACAATAGTCCGCGGACCGTTGCGTTTGATGAAGTAAAACCCCAGATTGCCGCGCAATACAAGGGCCGTCAGTTGCAGGAAAAGGCGGGTCCCTTCATCAAGGAACTGCGCGACAAGGCAAAAATCACCTACCAGAACGGCGCGGAGCCGGTCAAGCCGATGATGATGCCTCCCATGGGTGGCGCACCGGATGAAGAATCGGGCGCAACAACCAAACCGGCGGACAAGCAGGCGGATAAGGAAGATGCCCTGACGCCTCCGGCGGAAAAAGCCCCGGCCACGGAAGAGCCGGCTCAGCAGTAAGCAGTAATTAAATCTTTAACGCAAAGGCGCAAAGACGCGAAGGGAATACCTTGCGTTTTTGCGCTTTTTTTTGCGAAACCGTTTTGATTTTAGAACCATGTTGCTTGCCAGGCCTATTTCCCCGCTTGTAAAGTGATCAGCGGACAGATGGCGGATGACTGATGACGGCGGGCAAAAGTCTGTTCAATTTGTTGTCCGGTAAATCCTGTTCATTCGATTTGAGCTTCAGCCTACAGCCTTTGGTCTACAGTCTATTTATACATTGAACCGGAAGTGACAGATGTCGCCGTCCTCGATCACGTAATCCCGGCCCTTGACCTGCGCTTTGCCACGGGCCTTGGCTTCCGCTTCACCGCCGGCGGCGACCAGATCATCGAACTTAATGATTTCCACGCGGATGAATCCCCGTTCGATGTCGCTATGCACCTTGCCGGCCGCCGTGGGCGCCGTGGACCCTTTGCGGATCGTCCAGGCGCGCACTTCGTCCTTGCCCACGGTGTAGAACGACATGAGTCCTAACGCGCCGTAGGCCGCCTGGTTGAGGCGGTCCAGGCCGGAAGCTGTGAGGCCCAAGTCTTTGAGATAGGCGTCGCGCTCGGCCGGCTCCAGGTCCATGATTTCCTGCTCGATACGGCAGGAAACCGTGAATACAGCGTCACCGGCTTGACTCATGGCTTGGCTAAGGCGGTCTTCGTCCATATTAAAGACCCAGATTACCGGTTTGAGGATCAGCAGGTTCAGACTGCGGATGGGCTCGAGTTCGTGGGGTGGGAGCGCCAGGGGAACCAATTTCATTTCGGTTTCGATTGTGGCCTTGAGCTTGATCAGCGTCTGTTCCTCCTGAGCCTGCTGGGGGGCAAGCCCGGCGCGTTTTTCCTTGGTCAGCCGTTCCAGGCGCTTTTCGATCAGCTCCAGGTCGGCCAGGAGCAGTTCCGCTTCCAGCGTCAACCGGTCACGCTCCGGATCAACGGAACCGGACGGGTGATAGACTTCAGCCGATGTAAAAGCGCGGACAACCACGCACAGCAAATCACAGCGCCGGGCGGCTTCCAGCCATTCCCGCTTGGTGTCGCCCGTAGCCATGTCCGGGCAGAGCGCAATGAGATTTTCGGCGTATTTGGTCTTTTCCGGCTTGAAGATCGCGGCGAGCGCATCCACCCGCGCATCATGGATGAGGGCGATACCTTCAAGAGTTTCACCCGGCTTGAGCGCCGGGAATCCGCTTGTCCCGCGTCCGCGGCCGGTCAAGAGCGTGAAAAATGTTTTTTTTCCGGATTGGGGCAAACCCAGCAAGGCTACTTTCATGATGATCTCCGATCGTCGTAAGTATGGGTGTATGGACGTAAGGAATCATGGAGTACGGAGAAAACTCTTTACGCCGATACACCCATACACCGATACTCCCATACTTGTTTACATTCCCGCCTTCTTCCGGTAAATCTTGAGCGTTGTGCCGGCCTGCCCAAAACTGGGCACGTTGGTCATGGGCGTATACCGGTCCATCACGATCTTTGTGAACAAGGCTTGATCTTCCGGCGTCAGCGGCGTCACTTCCGGTGATTGGATGGCCAGCGCATAGCCGCTCAGTGCGGCTATGGGCGCCTCCGTTGTCCGGAGCAGGCGCTCGAAACCGGCGCGATTGAACACATGCAAACGCTCGGCCTGATCGTCGTTGAGGTTTGGGAAATAACTGAATTGACCCATTTCCAGCCCGCGCGGCACTTTCAGGTTGGCTTCCACGGCCAGGTAAGGATCCTGGGTCAGCAATAAATCGCCCGGCTTGGTGATACTCCTGATTCGCGCGGCAGTGTCGCGCAGTTTCTGGAGCGGCGAACGGTCCTTGACTATCCACCAGATGCGGTCACGTCCCTGGATGAACCAGTCTTGGTTAAGAGGCGATGATCCTGCGGCACCCAACGATACGACCAGTATGGCCATCGTTAACCACAAGGATCCGCGTTGGCCGACAAGCCGGACGGCCGCACTGGCTATGGCGATGGCCAACAGAGGAAAAATAAATACCTGGTAATCGTCGTAGGGGAACGGCGCCAGAAAATGAATCAGTGTAATAGTAATAACGCTCAGCCACAGCATCCGCATCAGGGCTGGGCCGACCGATGGGTTTGTGATCGCCGTTGCTGCCGGTGCGTGGCGGTCCCCGGCCCATTTGGCAAAAACGACAGCAATCCCAATACCAAACGCAACAAAATAAGCCTGAAGCAGGCGCGACAAGAAGCCGACCTTAAAAGCAAGCGTCATCAGGCCGCCGCCGGAATATCGCAGGGTATGGTATTTTACGATGCAATACATGAAAGATTCCGGCGCCAGAATCAGGAATGGCAGGAAAACCAGACCGGCCGTGACCGTTGCGCCCAGCCCGAAATGGAGCCAGGCCAGGGGGGGCGCGCTCCGTCGCGCCATCAGCAGGTATAGGAAAACGATTGGCAGGATAACACCGGCGGAAGTGCGCGTGCCGGCGGCCAGGACCATGAACGCGCCGGCCATGAGCAGAAGCCAGGCGCGCCGGCGCGTCCAGCCCTCGGCCAGCGCCAGAAATCCCAACATTAACAGCAAGACCGTGAGCGAATAGGTTTTAACAACCGTGCAGAAATAGCTTTGATAAACGTTGACGCTGATGAGGATGAAAGTGGTGAGCGCCGCGCCGGCGCGCAATTCCGTGTTTACCAGGCGGGCCGCCAGCCGGGCGGCAAGAACAGCGCCCGCAAGGCCCAGCAAGGCGGTTATTAACCGTCCGCCGGCCAGGCCGCCGGTCCGGCCCAGGCCGGACTGAAACAGGGCATACACCAGCGGCATAACCGGGCCCTGGGTGAAGGCAAAATCAACGTAAGGCCATTGGCCTGATGAAACCAGTCCGGCCGCGTATAAATACCAGCCTTCATCCTGATTCAAATCGCCCAGGTACAGGTTGGCGGCCGCAAGGATGAGCGCGGCGACAACAGCGATGAAACTGAGGCCAACGAAGATTCGGTTAGTTAATATCATGGTATTCAGTCTGACATTGTTGTTACAACGCCGCAAAAAGGCGCCAACCCGAAATATTCATCGCCAAAATGCCGATACACGGATAAATCGTTATCACAAAAAAAATAACGCAAAGACGCAAAGGGAGCATGTTTTTTCGATTAAACTTTGCGTCTTTGCGCCTTTGCGTTAAATAACATTTTTATTTTTTTTCGCTTTTTGACTCCGGCTTCCCGAATAATCCGCCCAATGTGTCTTTGATATCCATGGGTTTATCTTTACCGGAGTCTGCCGCATTTGGAGCATTGCTCTTGGCCTGTGAATCTGCGGACTTGTCCGCCATAGCCCCCGGGGCGACGGCGGAACGTCCCTGGGCTTCCAAAACCCCTTTGATGATACTGTCGAACGTGTCCTTGCTGGCCAGGGTTTTCATCAAGGCTTCCCGGAAATCAATCTCCGGATTGGTCAATGTGCCTTTGACCGGAATGAGCGCCTTGAAGGTTTCGGGGAACGGTATGCCGCTAAATTGTTCCTGTTGTTCCTTGGTGAGTTTAACCTGGTTAAATGTCAGATGCAGGACTGATTTTTCCGGATCAAAAATACCTTGCTGGCAATAGAGCGTCATGGTTCCGGAGATCCGGCCTTCTTCGAACCCACAGCGCTTGGCCAGTTCCCGGAAATTTTTGAAATCAATCGTCTGAATAGATCCGGTCAGATCAAAACTCAACAGAGTGGGATCCTTGACCGGGGCGATGCGGCCGTTTAAATCAAACGCGCATTTGCGGTCGGTAGTCAGGATCTGGCCCAGCAAATTGATCGTTCCGGACAGAACGTCTTCTTGACCATAATTGGTGATATCTTTCAGGCGCACCTGTATATCAAGGCCCAGCTGGAAAGGAGGCGCGCTGATCTTGTGGTCAACATACTGGAGGCGGGTTTTGACCTCCATTTGCCGGATCACGAAATCAGGAATCCTGCGGACTTGCGGCATGGCTTCGCCGGGCACGGCCGGTCCCGCCGCGCCCGGCGCGGCGGCCGGCGCGTTTGACATGGCGGCATGGATGGCCGCGAGAGCCGGCTCGATATTCAATACGCCTTCCCGGTTGCGCACCACGCTGAAGGATGCATCCCGGATGGTGGCTTTTTCAATTTCGGCAATGCCGCCGCGGAATAACGCCATAAGGCCGATCGCCAATTTGAACCGTTTCATGGTTATCATGCTGGGATCGTCAAACCCCGGCGGGTTGATTACTTGCACGCCGTGAATGGCAAGCGATCCGCCCAGTAAATTAACGCTGACGCGCTCCAGGGTGACATCCAAGTCCCAGCGCTCCTTGGCCATCGGTAGAACCCATTGGCGCAGGGAATCCGTCAACCCATAGGCCAGGAACAATTGCAGGCCAATCACTGCGGCCGCAATGACTACCAGCGCAATAATAACGGCTTTTTTCATAGCATTAACCTCCCGACTGTAGAAGTATTGGAGTAGGGGAGTATCGGAGTAAGGGCGTGTCGGAGCAAAGAATTTTCTCTGAACTCCCGTACTCCCATACTCCCACACGTTTAATTACCTCGAACACCGAACACGGAATACCTGCAAAAATACTATATCTCGGCCAGCATAGCCTTGAAACGTTCCCCATTCTTGGCGGCTGTTCCCGGTGCGAGCCAGGCCAGGCTGGCTGTCCGTTCGCGGAATATGGTGTCCGCCAGTTTCTGGATATCCTCAGCTTGCACGGCCTGGATCGCCGTGATCACTGTTTCGGGCGCCATGACCGACCCATAATTCAAAACATGATCGCCCACCCACATCATATGGCCCGACGGGCTTTCCAGTCCCAACCGCATGTGGCCGATGACATATTCCTTGGCCCGTTCCAATTCCCGTATGTTGATCGGTTCCTGTTTCAGGCGATGAATTTCGCGCACAATCAGTTCCAGCGCCTTTTCGTGGCGTTTGTGATCCAGGCCGGCGCTGATTACCAGGGCGCCGGTTTCAGCGAACAGTTGCACGCCGGAATGAATGGCATATGCCAGCCCGTATTTTTCGCGGATAACCTGGAACAGGCGCGAACTCATGTTCTCGCCCAGAATCACGTTCAGCAGTTTCAGCGCATAGCGCCGTTTGTCAAACCGTCCGAATATCCGAAAACCCAGCGCCATCTGCGTCTGCTCGATGTCCTTGGCTTTCAGGTTGAGCCGTTCCTGCGGCACCGCCGGCGTGACGAGCGGGCAGGTTGGCTCACGTGCACCCGTGATGCCCCGGGTCAGTTTTTCCACATGGCGGATACACTCCTCGTGCCGAACATGCCCGGCGAAAACAAAAACTGTGTTTTCCGGCACGTATTTCTTTTTCTTGAACGTCAGAATATGGTCGCGCGTCAGTCCGCGCAAAGTCTCGGGATAGCCGATCAGCGGCCGTCCAAGCTCGTGATCTTGCCATAATGCCGCGCTGAGCATTTCCTGGACGACATGTTCCGGCTGGTCGCGGTACATCATGATTTCCTCAATGATGACGCCGCGTTCCTTATCGATATCCGCAGGCGCAAATCGCGGGTGTCGGTACATTTCCGCCAGAATAGCCAATGCTTTCCAGGCATGGTCATCGGCGGTGCGGGCATAGTAACAGGTCAGTTCTTCCTGGGTGAACGCGTTGCAGAACCCGCCGCGCCCCTCGATGGCCTGGGAAATATCGCGCGCCGACAGGCGCTCAGTGCCCTTGAACAGCAGGTGTTCGATGAAGTGGCTGATGCCGGCCAGGGCGCGGCTTTCGTAGCGCCCGCCGACTCCCACCCAGACGCCGAGCGCCACGCTCTGCAAGTGGGCAATAGCCGAAGTTGCCACGCGCATGCCGTTGGCCAGCCGCGATTCGTGAATATCCATCATCATGATGCAACTCCTCAAGGTGTATAGACTATAGGCTATTAGACTGTAGAAAAGCACCATTTCGCCTGTGGTGGGACAAGCGTTGCGAATCGGGAAAGTTTCCGAACCTAACAGCCTTCAGTCTACAGCCTACAGTCTGTCTTGCTATTCTATAATTGCAATTCAGCAAACGATACCGTGCCTTCATACAGGGCTTTGCCCACGATAATGCCCGCCAGGTTTGGCTTGCCCAGGGCCGCCAGGGCGGCTATATGCGCCGTTGAAGCCACGCCCCCGGAGGCGATCACCTGGCAAGCCACCCGGTCGCAAAGCGCCGCGACA
>JBDRJR010000010.1:0-17515 GCA_043814705.1 Verrucomicrobiota bacterium
CGGAACAGAATAAACACAGATGGGAAAAACCGGAACTGCGGTTTTGATAATGGTCCTTCATAGCCCTCGGTTTTATTGGGGTTTTTCCACAGTCAATAGCCCACAGCCCTCAGCCAAAGCATCCTATGGGATGCTACTGAAATTATTTATCTGAAACACTACAGGTCGGTTTCAGGGCGCTTTGGCCGGCAACGGTCTCGATGAAGTAACGGGGCCGGCCGCGCACATCCTGATACATACGGCCAATATATTCGCCCAGGAATCCCATGGCGATAAACTGGCCGCCGACAAAAATGAACAGGATGGCAAACAGGGTGAATACGCCCTTGGCGGCCCACTCCGGCCCCCAGATGAACCGTAAAACCAGGATCAACACACCCAGGCCGATGCCCATCACGCTGATCAGCACTCCGGCAATGGTCAGGAGCCGCAGGGGCAAGGTCGTGATACTGGTCAGGAGATCGAACTGCAGGTTGATCAGTTTCCACAAGCTATACTTGGACTGACCCGCCTGGCGTTCGGCGTGCCGGACTTCGATTTCCGCCGTGCGGCGCGCAAAGCTGTTGGCCAGCACCGGAATAAAGGTACTGCGCTCATGACACTGGAGCATGGCCTGGATTACCTGGGCGCGGTAGGCGCGCAACATACAGCCGTAATCGTGCATGACCACACCCGTCACGTGCGCCGTCATTTTGTTCACCAGGAACGAGGAAAAGCGGCGGAAAACGCTGTCACGGCGCGGCACGCGAATGGAACCGACAACGTCCATGCCTTCATCCATTTTTTTTACCAGCGGCCCGATTTCCTCCGGCGGATTTTGAAGATCGGCATCGAGCGTTACGACAATCTCGCCCCGGGCCTGCGCAAAACCGGCCATGACGGCCGCATGCTGGCCGTAATTGCGGTTTAAAAACACCCCGATCAGTTCGCCCGGATTGGCCGCCGCGGCCCGCGCGATAAGATCGCGGGACGCATCCCGACTGCCGTCGTCCACCAGGATAATCTCAAACGGCCGGCTTAATGCGCGGCAGACGGCCAGCGTTCGACGCATAAGCTCCGGTAAATTATCCTCTTCATTGAAAACCGGGATTACGATGGAAACGGAAGCGGATGCATTTATGGGCATGATGGTTCCTGTGTTGATTTTTATGCGGTATAAACGTCAATATTGAATATAGCGGTTCTTGCGATCTTTTTTTGCATTTCTCTGTCATCCCCGCGCAAGCGGGAATCCAGCGCTTTGCCTGAGCGTCAGTCAGTTGCCAGGCATCTTTTATTTCCGCAACACTTCCTTGATCGCCGTAACCACGTCGTCCACGTCCTCCGGATGCATATCCGGGAACAACGGCAGGGAGCAGAGCCGATCGGAATTCCATTCCGTGTCCGGCAACATGCCGCGCGCACAGCCCATCTTTTCGCGATAATATTTCTGCAAATGCACGGCGCGGAAATGCAGACCCGTGCCGATGTTTTTCTGTTTCAGCGCCTCCATGAACGCATCGCGGCCCAGTCCGGCACGGTCAATATCAAGCCGCACAATAAACAGGTGCCAGGCATGCCGCATGGGATACGGCGGATCCTTGAGCGGCAGGATTTCGTCAACCGCGGCCAGCCGCCGGCGATAATACAAAGCCAATTCCGTGCGCCGGCGGTTAAATTCGTCCAACCGGGCTAACTGCCGCCGGCCGAGCACGGCGGCGATATCGGTCAGGTTGTATTTATAACCCGGCTCGACCACTTCCGCCTGCGGGGAACGTCCCTGCATGGTGCGGTCAAAGGCATCCACGCCCAGCCCGTGAAATTTCAACCGCCGGACGGTATCAAGCAAGGCGGCATCCTCGGCGCAAACCATACCGCCTTCGCCGCTGGTCATGTTTTTGATGGGATGAAATGAAAAAATGGCGGTGCCCGATGCGCCGATCCGGCGACCCCGGTATTCCGTGCCGGCGGCATGGGCGGCATCCTCCACGACCGCAATGCCGCGTTCAGCCGCTATCCGGCGGATAGGGTCCAGATCTGCCGGCGCACCCGTAAAATGGACGGGAACAATCAGCTTGCTTTTTGGGGTCAGCACGGCGGCGATCTGATCCGGCCCGGCCATGAGCGTATCGCGGTCAATATCGGCAAAAACCGGGCGGGCGCCCGCCAGCACAATCAGATTAACGGTGGAGGCCCAGGTCATCGAAGGTGTCACAACCTCGTCGCCGGGACCGATGTGCAGGGCTTTAAGAATCACATGCATTCCGCCCGTGGCTGAAGCCAGCGCCACGGCGCCGCGGGCGCCCACATAGGCGGCGAATTCCTGCTCGAACTTGGCGGCGTGCACTCCGGTGGTGATCCAGCCGGAACGAAGCACATCGCCCACAGCTTGAATATCGGCCTCCGTGATACTGGGCCTCGAAAAAGGTAAAAATTCTTTGCGCATATAAATACTCCAATACGAGTTATACCTGCAAACAAAGATTTTTATCACCACGAAAGACACCAAACGACACGAAAATTCAGCGGCCGAATCCCGCACATTCTATTTTCCGGTAATCAAAAACAGAATCTTATCTGTATCCATTTCGTGTGTTCTGTGTGTTTCGTGGTTACTCATGCTTCGTCTTCGCCACGACGGCCCCTTCAATCCATTGCAATGCCCGGCGCGGACCCATCCGGACTTCTTTCCGCACCCGCCAGGGTGGCAAGGATTCCGATTGCGGCGAACCATCCATAGGCGGGTCCGCCTTCGGCGGAAAATTACGGGACAGCGCCAGGATACCGTCAAACCGGGAATGCCGCCTTTCTAAAACCTGATTAAGCTCGTTTATATCAGAAAGCGCCGGAAAAACCAAGCCGCAATAATAATAAAAACCGGCGCGCGTGGTTTCATCGAACCGCCAGCCGGCCACGCGGGTGGCGCCGGCCACGCGGGTGGAGGGATCGGCCGCGACACAAGCGGCCATAGCGCGAAATGCGCTCCCATAGCTTTTTCCGCCATAGGCGGATTCCTGGCCGAGCTCGGGCAGGCCGCCTCCGGTGGAACCCCGGTCCACCATGGGGAACAGGATCGTCAGGCCGCCGATATAAAATAAGGCCGTGGCGGCCAGTACTCTTTGGAAGAAAGGCAGAAGGCGGAAGGCAGAAGGCAGAAATCGGAATGTGGGCACAAAGCAAAGGCAACACGCCAGCACCGTTAGCCCGGCAATTACCCGGGGCCACCCCCACCCGCCCGTCAGCAAACTGACCTGCGGCGCCAACAGCGGCGCGATGATAAAAAGCAACAATCCGCCCAGCATGCATCCGGCCCAGATCCGCAGAGTGTTTTGAAGTGCCCGGCTCAGCGGCGCATTTAAGACCTGGGCACCGATCATGGCAAAGGCCGGCAATAAAACCGAAAGGTAGATGTCACGCTTGGTGGCCGTAATCGAAAGCAACAGCAAGCCGCCCAATGCCCAGGCGGCCAGCATCCTGCCCGCCGGCGTCATTTGGCGGCGGCCAAGCGCCGCCAGCAGGTTCTTGATTCCCACCATAATAACAACCAACCACGGCAGGATATAGACTGGCAACACCTCAAGGTAATACCAGGGTGGCTGGATATGCCCCAACTGGGTTGCGCCGCCGGAGAAACGCCCGACATGATTAGCCCAGAACCATTCGTTCCATAGGTCCGGCCCGCCGACCGTGCGCAAGGCAAGCATCCAACTCAACATCAAGGCCAGGCACAAAATCAGGGCCAAGCCATGCAGGCCAAGACTGCGTGGCTGACTCATCCCGCGCCAGCCAACCTGCTGTCCCCAGGAAAATACCAGGCTTAGCCAGCCCAGTAAAATAATCAGCGGACCGATAAAACCTTTTGAAAGGAAAGCGCCGCCGGTAAAAACCGCCGCACACGGGAGAAATCCCGGACGCGCTCCAATATAAACTTCCGTAAAACACCACAGCGCCGCCGTGACGAAAAACAGGAGCGCATTATCCACCAGTATCCAATGCGTAACGTGAATAAACCCAGGCATGGTGGCCAAAAGCACCATGGCCAATATTCCCGGCGCGCGTCCCAGCAAACGCCGGGCCAGTAACCACGTCATGGCCAGGGCGCCCAGCCCCCATAAGGCGGATGTCAAACGCAAGGCCGTGGTCGCGCCCAAAAGGGAAGCAAGCAGACGCAGTGCGCCGGCACCGACGATATAGTATAAAGGCGGCTTTTCGACAAAGGGTTCCCCCGCCAGGTCGGGGATTATCAGATTGCCGGTGCGACTCATGCTCAGCATGATCGCCGCCTCGCGCGGTTCATCCGGCGTCCACAGGTCGTGATCGGCAATCCCTACCAGCGAGATCAACAGGCAAAGGATAACAATCCAGAGCGGTACGGAGGTTGCGGATGGTGTGCAATTTTCGTTCATGCCAATCCTTTTGACCCACTGTAGTCTAAGGCCTTTAACTTTCACAAGCAAAAAGGAGATGATATCGCCACGCAAAACAACTTGTGCTGGGAATGGATTTTGGTATAAAAGACAAATTCCAACTAAATGCTGGATGTCGTTATCATGAGCAATCTGCAAAAAAAACTGTTCAATCTGTCCCTGCTGGTTATCGCCGGCGCATTCCTGATTGTTCTGTTTTACCGCGGCTTTCACGACCCCTCGGAAGGGCGCCATGCCGAGACACCACGCGAAATGGTCGCCAGCGGCAACTGGCTGGAAATGCGCATCCTGGGTTACCGCTACTATGAAAAACCGCCGCTGACTTACTGGCTGGTTGCCCCGGCCATCAAGGTGTTCGGCGCCCGGGATTGGGCCGTGCGCGTGCCGCTCCTGATGAGCGCCCTCATGTTGGCCGGTATTTTCTGGCTCCTGGCGCGACGCAAATGGGAACGCACTTTGGCCGATACCGCCACCTTGACCATGCTGACGATGATCGGATTCATGGCCGGCACGGGATTGCTGTTGACCGACGCATTCCTGGCCATGTGGTTTGCCCTGGCCTGTATCACGCTTTTTTTTGGTTGTCAGCCGGGTGTATCCACCAGAATGCGATTTATACTGTTTTCGGTGGCATCCCTTGCCACCGTCCTGGGGTTCCTGACCAAAGGCGCGGTCGCCATAGTTTTACCGCCCGCCATTATTTTTATCTGGCTCTTGTGGGAGCGGCGCCCGGCGGCATTGCGAAACTGGTGCGTGCCCTGGGCTGTTCTCGTGTGTATCGGACTGCTGGTCCCGGTCATGCTCCTGCTGGAAAAGCATAATCCGGGCTTTTTTCAGTATTTCGTAATTGATGAGCATTTTTCGCGTTTCACGGGCACGCGCGAAGTGCAACTGCACCCGGAGCCGTTCTGGTTTTTTTTCATGGTCATCCCCTTATTGATTGCACCTTGGACACTTTTTATTGTGCGCGCCGCGTGGCGGCTGATCGCGCAACGGGGATGGCGCACGGACGGCTTGTCCCGGTTCCTTTTGGTCTGGAGCGTGGTCGTAATCGGTTTTTTTTCGGCCAGCACCGGCAAACTGATGTCCTACATTCTACCGGCTATTCCGGCGCTGGGACTCCTGCTGGGCCGCTGGGGCCTGACCGGCCGTGAGGATAACCGGCGCGACCGAATCCTGTGGAACATTGGCGCCACCGGCTTGTTCATCACGGCGGCGGCCATCCTGGTTGTGTGGTTGATCAGCTATTTCAAAATTGTTCCGAAAGATATTTACCCGATCAGCGGCCAAAGCGTAGTGGCCTTGCTCCCGATCACGGTCATGCTGATCGTGCTGATCGCGACGCGCGGCTATCGCTCATTTACCGGCCTGCTGGGCTTAAATGCCGGGATCTTGCTGAGCGCGGCGTTGTTGCTGTCGCCGCTGGCCGGCAAAGATTTCAACGTGCTTATGCACATGAACTCATCGTGCGTGTATAAGCAATTGGCCGCCCAGCTCAAACCGGAAGACCAGGTCGTGGTATTCTGGGACTATCGGCCATCCCTGCCCTTCTATACCCAGCGGATTTACGTTCCGTTCCAGGACAAGAATGAACTGCGCCACGGCATGCAGATTGAACCCGGCCGGGCCGGCGACCTCCAGGACAAGGCCCAGTTGGAAGAGCTTTTGCGCAAGGCGCCCGGCCGCGTATTTGCGGTCATCGAGCCCCAGGATATGGAAAAAAAATTCAAGCCATTAGGCCTATCCACGGCCCCCACAACAATTCCGCACGATCCCGACACCATCATCCTGGAGCTTTTGAAGACATAACCCCCTGCTTTCGGACTTTGCCCTGTGTTTGTCGGCCCGTTTGCCTTGCGTCTTATCTGACTAATTGGCCCGTTTAATGAGCATGTAGCCGATGATTTCGGAGGCCACAAACGGGATCCAGACGATCAGGTGCGGCTGGAAGGCGGGATGATTCACCATGGCATCCGCAATGATGATGAAAAAATAAAAAACGAACACCAGCAGGAGCGACACCGCAATGCCGATGGATGATTCCTTGCGGTGAATTTTCATGCCCAGCGCCGCACCCAGCAGGACAAAAGCATAACACGAAAGCGACAGCGCCAGGCGGGTGCTGACCTCCACCATCAGCGACATCCGGTGCACCACGGCATCCTCCGCCTTAAGATCGGAGAGAAAATTACGCGCCAGAAATGCAGGATAGGCATCCTCCAACAACATGCGATTAAGGCGCAGAAGGGCATCCCCGGTCGGCTGGTGATCCAGCAGGACGCGGGTATTATCGTTCAGATTAATTCCCTGGAAACGTCGGGCGGTCCAAAGGCACGGCCCGGTCATCAGCGCGTTCAAATCCGTGAGCAACGCCGCCGCCAAGCCGGCGCGCTTTGCCGGGGCGCCATCATACTGATCAAGCCGCGCCAGGGTATTATCGGAGAGATGCGTTTGGATAAAATCAGTCAAGCGGTTCGGCGGATCGGCCAGCACCTGCGCCAGGCCGTCCAAATCGGTAAAATCATCGGCCATGAACAGCATCGAACCGCGAATGATCCGGAAAATTTCAAGCATGGTTAAATCGGCCCGCTTTTTCCAGATGATGCCCCTGTTCATCAGTTCCGCCACATCAATGGCCACCGGATATTCATCGGCGCTCAGGCGCTTGGTGCGGCTCAGATCATTGGGAAACTGTTCGTCGGCCTGGTCAATGCGCACCTTGAACAAACGAATCGTGATTTTGCCGGGGTTGCGTTTATCAGCCTCGATCGTGCCCGATTTGGCCCGCACCGTCTGTTTGACGCCCTTGCGGTCAAACTCATAAATAACGATGTCGGACACGCGCTGACCATCCTTGCGCGCGATGTAAATCGTGAATCCCGGGAAATCACGGATAAACCGGCCTTCATCGAGGAGCGACAACGGCGTTTCCACGCCCAGCTTGCCCAGCACCGTGCGGCGGGCATAATGACTGTCGGGCGCCAGATTGCAGTTGATATAGATGCAGACCAGGCTGAGCACGGCGGCAATCAAGATCGGCGCTTGAACAACCTGCCAGAGGCTGATCCCGCAGGCCTTCATGGCAATAAGCTCGCGGTCGCTGGCCATGCGGCTGAAGACCAGAAACGCCGCGGCCATCACGCTCATGGGAATGGCAAAAATCAGGGAAAAGGGAATCCCATAGGAAAACACCTGCAGGATCAGAAGTCCCGGCACCCCCCGCGAGAACAGGTCAATGACCTTGAAAATATTACCAACCGCCATGACGAACAGGAACACCGCCAGCGTAATGACAAACGTCAGCAGAAATTGACGGGTGATATAAGTCGTTAGGATACGCATGGTGGTAATCCAAATGCAGAATGCAGAATGCAAAATGCAGAACTAAGAACGAACACGCCGATATGCCAGGATGTAGAAACGTGATCAGCAAAAATTGATGGTGCCGGCATAAGGGAAGGTGAAGAACCAGCGACACAGAAATCAGAGGCAAGAACGGGTAACAGGTTCCTGCTGCCGGTTACATTCTGCATTCTGCATTCTACATTCTGCATTATCTTTAGTAGCGGTAATGTTCCGTTTTATACGGGCCCTGGCGATTAAGGCCGAGATAAGCCGCCTGTTTGCGGGAGAGCGTTTCCAGCCGGACCCCCAGCTTGCCCAAATGCAAGCGGGCAACTTTTTCATCAAGGTTCTTGGGCAGGACGAAAACGCCGATTGGGTATTTTCCCGAATGGGTAAAGAGCTCAATCTGTGCCAGCACCTGGTTGGTAAAACTGTTCGACATCACGAAACTGGGATGCCCCGTGGCACAGCCCAGGTTGACTAATCGCCCCTCCGCCAGCAGAACGATACTGCGGCCGCTTGGAAAAGTGACTTTATCCACCTGCGGCTTGATGGTCATCCAAGTATAGCGCCGGATTTTTTCAACCTCGATTTCCGAATCGAAATGCCCGATATTGCAGACCACGGCCATGTGTTTCATCCGGCGCATGTGCTGGGCGGTAATAACATCGCAACAACCGGTGGCCGTGACAAACAAATCGCCAATCACACAGGCCTGATCCATGGTCATGATTTCATAGCCTTCCATTGCCGCCTGCAGGGCGCAAATGGGGTCTATCTCGGTAACAATGACACGCGCCCCCTGCCCACGCAGGGACTGACAGCTACCCTTGCCGACGTCGCCATATCCGGCCACTACGGCCACTTTGCCGGCCAGCATGATGTCCGTGGCCCGCATGATCCCATCCACGAGCGAGTGACGACAACCGTAGAGATTGTCAAACTTGGATTTCGTGACCGAATCGTTGACATTGAACGCTGGAAACAGCAGTCGCTTTTTTTCCATCATTTGATACAGCCGATGAACTCCCGTGGTGGTTTCCTCGGAAACGCCCGCAATGGACGGCACAATCCGATGAAACCGTTTCGGATCCAGCCGCCGGGATTTCTGCAACTGTGCCAGCAGGGCGCGTTCGTCGGGACTACCGGGCTTGGCATCCAGGATCTTCGGATTTTCCTCCGCCTGGTGACCTAAATGGATAAAAAGCGTGGCGTCACCGCCGTCATCCAGAATGGTGGTGGGTCCCTGGCCACGGCCCCAGTCCAGGGAATGGTCCAGGTATTCCCAATATTCCGTCAGGGATTCGCCCTTGTAGGCAAACACCGGTATGCCGCGCGCGGCAATGGCGGCGGCCGCATGGTCCTGGGTCGAAAAAATATTACAACTTGACCAGCGCACCTGGGCGCCTAAAGCCTGCAGGGTCTCAATCAGCACGGCCGTCTGGATGGTCATGTGCAGTGAACCGGTAATCCGCGCGCCGCGCAAAGGACGCCGGCGGCCATATTCCCGGCGCAGGGCCATTAAGCCCGGCATTTCCACCTCGGCGCACTCAATTTCCTTGCGGCCCCAATCGGCCAGCTTCATGTCAGCCACGCTGAATTGCTTGGTTGGTTTGGTCATAGAATCCTTTTAAGAAGTGTGTTCAGTGTTCGGCGTTCAGTGTTCAGCAGCCATACTCAGTAGCTCGGTTATTGCAGAGAGTGTTTTTCAATCGGAAATATTACAAATCCTGTCGGTAGTCTGGTTCATAGGTCATGCTCCTCCGACCACTGACCACCGAACACTGAACACTGCACACATATTACAGGGCTTTGCGAAGCGCCGCGATTTTATCGGTTTTTTCCCAGGTGAACGCATTAAAATCTTTCGTCCGCCCGAAATGCCCATAGGAACAGGTGGCGCAATAAATCGGCCTCAAAAGTTTTAAATGCGCAACAATCTGGGCCGGCTTTAGCCCGAAAACACGGGGAACGGCATCCTCTATTTTTTCGTCGGCGACAAGTCCCGTGCCGAAAGTATGGACCAGCACCGAGACCGGTTCCGCAAACCCGATGGCATAGGCCAGCTGGACTTCGCACCGGCGGGCCAGTTTGGCCGCCACGATGTTTTTGGCAATGTAGCGCGCCATGTAGGCGGCGCTCCGGTCAACCTTGGATGGATCCTTGCCGGAAAAGGCCCCGCCGCCATGCCGCCCCATGCCGCCGTAGGTGTCGGCAATGATCTTGCGGCCGGTAAGTCCCGTATCACCTTGCGGGCCGCCGACGACAAAACGGCCGGTCGGATTGATCAGATAGCGGGTTTTCGCATTCAGATACTTGGCCGGGATTTCCTTGCGAATGATTTCTGTGATGATGGCCTGGCGTAATTTGGCGTAGGCCACATCAGGCGAATGCTGGGTGGAGATAACCACCGTGTCCACGCATACCGGTTTATCATCCTCATAAATCACGGTAACCTGGGATTTGCCGTCCGGTCGCAGGAAGGGGAGCTTTCCACTGCGCCGCGCGCGCGACAGGGCGCGTGTCAGACGGTGGGCGAACATAATCGGCATGGGCATCAGTTCCGGCGTTTCATCGCAGGCATACCCGAACATCATGCCCTGATCGCCGGCGCCCTGCTCCTTGAACAGCCCCTGTCCCGCGGTCACACCCTGGGAAATATCCGGCGACTGGCGGTCTAACGCCACCAGCACGGCGCAGGAATTGGCATCGAACCCCATGGCGGCATCAACATACCCGATTTCCCGGATCGTATCGCGCACCACATCGGCATAATTAATGGACGCCTTGCTGGTAATCTGGCCGGCTATAATCGCCATGCCCGTGGCGACCAGGGTTTCGCACGCCACACGGGCGTACTTGTCCTGGGCCAGGTTGGCGTCCAGGACGGCATCTGAAATCGCGTCCGCAATCTTGTCCGGATGTCCTTCCGTCACCGATTCCGAAGTGAACATGTGTCTTCTGGTAGCCGTCATACGATTTCCTTTGTATATGATGTTGCTTGCGGGTTTGAATCAGGCCGCCAAAGGCGGCAACTTAAGATGGATTATTTTCACGCAAAGACGCCAAGTCGCAAAGGTTGTAATAGTTTCAGAAAATCATCGGTCATCTTATATTCCCTGGCGGCTTTGCGGCTTGGCGTGAGACATGGCTTTATCTTGCTTTAAAATTCCTTGGCATTAGTTGGTCATTATGCCGGAATTATTCCACCAGTTCAAGGATTTCCGGCGCAATTTTTTTAGTCAGTTCCCGGAACATGTCATGCACGTCCACGGCCGATTGTGAAGTCAACGCCAGCGCGGCAATTTCGCGGGCTTCCGACAGACTTACCCGGCGAACGGCATCCTTGACCATGGGAAGCGCGGAGCAACTGACGCTCAACTCGTCAATGCCCAATCCCAGCAGGAGCGGCGTCATCAGCGGGTCGCTGGCCATGCCGCCGCAGATGCCGGTCCAGATGCCATGGCGATGGCCGATGTCAATGGTGTTCTTGATCAGCCGCAGGATGGCCGGGTGAGTGGGTTCGTAGAGATAGGCCACCCGTTCGTTGCCACGGTCAATGGCCAGTGTGTATTGGATGAGATCGTTGGTGCCGATACTGAAAAAACTGACGTAGGGCGCCAGCAGATCGGCCGCGAGCGCGGCCGCGGGCACTTCGATCATGGCGCCAACCTTGACGTGCGGGTTAAACGGATGACCTTTATCCAATAGCTCCTTTTTGGACTGGTCCAGGATTGCATTGGCGCGGACAATTTCATCGAGGTTGCTGATCATGGGATACATGATGCTGACATTGCCAACAATGCTGGCGCGCAGGATGGCGCGCAATTGCGTGCGAAACAAATCCGGCTGGGCCAGGCAAAAACGGATTGCCCGCCAGCCCATGAACGGATTGGACTCCTTCCAGTTCACGTCCAGATTGGAAAGGAACTTGTCGCCGCCGAGATCCAGCGTGCGAATAATGACCGGCGCGGGCGCCAGGCGCTGGGCCACGTTCCGGTAAGCTTCGTATTGCTCCTCTTCCGTGGGCAGATCCTTGCTCGACATGTAAAAATACTCCGTCCGGAACAGGCCGACGCCTTCGGCGCCGCCGGATAGCACCGCGTCCACGTCCTTCGGCAACTCGATATTGGCGGAGAGCGTGACCCGGTATCCGTCCGCCGTTTCCGCCGGCAAATCCTTGAGCCTTCCAAGCTCAATCGCAATGCCGCGCTTGGACTCCGCCTGGCGCAGGGCCTGCGCCCGGCGCTCCGGCGTGGGACGCAGGACCACCAAGCCCTTGCCGCCATCCACCAGCAACTCGTCGCCGGTGCGCACTTCCAGGCTGATATTATGCAGACCGACCACCGCCGGGATGCCCAGCTTGGCGGCAACAATGGCGGTATGGGCCGTCGGACTACCCAAGTCCAGCACAATCCCCCCCACCCGATCCTTGTTGATGGACACCGTTTCTGAAGGCGACAGATCGTTGGCCACGACAATCGTGCCCGGCGCGCTAATGTCCGCCAGCGTCACTTGTTTGTCGGCCAGGTTGTGTAAAATGCGGCGGGCAACATCCTGCACATCGTTGGCGCGTTCGCGCACATACTCATCCTTGATCCGGGCAAGCGCCTGCATAAAGCCGGCGGCCACATCCCGGAGCACGACCTCCACGTTTTTGCGGCGTCCCTCGATCCCCGCGAACACATTCTTGATGAAAGGGCCGTCATCCAGGAACAGCAGGTGGGCATCGAATATGCCGGCTACCTCCGGATCGCAATCTTTCTGGATTGCGCGAATCTGCTGGCGGGTTGCGATAAGGGCGGCCTCGTAACGCGCGATCTCGCGGGGCACATCGGCGCGTGAAATATCCCGCTCAACGACCCGATCATCCGGCGGTGTCCGCAGGAACGCGCTTCCTATGGCAATGCCGGCGGACACGCCAATGCCGCGAAAAACCAGTTCGCCGGAGGGAATTGGGTCTGGAGAAACGGCATCCATGGATGGCTCTACTCCTCGTAAAACTTGTTCGCGAACAGCCGCTCGATTTCATCAAGGGCCTGTTCGGCATCCACACCCTCGGCCACGATCCTGATTTTAGCGCCGCAACTGGCTTCCATGGTCATCAGCCCCATGATGCTTTTTCCGGATACCCGCACGGCTCCCTTTTCCAGGGTCACATCCGCCTGGAATTTTGAAGCCGTTTTTACCAGCATGGCCGCCGGCCGGGCATGGATGCCGTATCGGTTCTGGATCACATATTCCCGCACAATTTTAGAATTATTCGCGCCGGCAGAATGACTCATGGCAAACTGTTCCTTTTCTTCAGGACGGCCATCAATTTTTCATCCAGTTCCTTGGCGGCGTCATGACCCAACCGCTTTAATTTTTCGTTCATGCCGGCCACCTCGATGATATGGGCCAGTTCCCGTCCCGGCGCCACGGGAATCGTGATATGCGCGAGATCCACGCCCAGCAAATTGCGGCGCTCCGGCGTCATGCCCAGTCCCTGGTCCTCCAGCTCGTTCACCTTGCGCAGGGTTACGATAAGATCCAGGCTTTTTTCATCGCGCACCGCCGCCACCCCGAACAGGCTGGGGACGTGAATGATGCCCAGCCCGCGAAGCTCCATGTGGTAGCGCGTCACCGGCGACGAGCCGCCGACAATCGTCCGGTCATCGTGCCGCCGCAGGATGATGAAGTCATCAGCCACAAGACTGTAGCCCCGGACGATGAGGGCCAGGGCCGCCTCGCTTTTGCCAATGCCGGGCCGTCCCTCAATTAACACGCCAACCCCCATAATGTCCACCATGGTGCCCTGCACGGTGAGTGTCGGCGCAAACAGATTTTCCATAATGACCGTGGCCGTGTTGATGAAAGCGCCTGTGATCATTGGCGTGCGGAATACCGGCACACGGAAAATCCGGGAGATTTCCACGATTTCCGGGCAGGGCTTGCGATTACGGCAGATCACCAGGCAGGGGATATGATGATTAAACAGGCCGCGCAGGGCGGCGTAGCGGCGCGCGCGTGACAACGCGGCCAGGTAATCATGCTCGGCCATGCCGATCACCTGGACACGGCGGTGCGCAAAATGCTTGAAAAAACCGGCCAGCGCCAGGCCGGGCCGATGAATGGCAGGCTCATGGATAATCCGCGCCAAACCCCGATTGCCGTCAATCATTTCCAGCGATGTTTTAGCGCCAACCGCCTTGAAAAAATCTTTTACGGCAATGGCCATCGGTTGACTCCGTTTTTTTAAACCTGGTGGTTCAGCTCCTGCTCAAAATCCGCTAATTTGATGCGATGCTTGACGCTCTTATGATCCACCACTTTGTCACGCGAGCGCCGCAACTGACGATCAACCTTGTCGGCCACTTTATCAACGGACGCATACATATCGTCCGATTCATCCTTAGCCTCAATGCGCAAATGATGTTTACCCTGCACAACAACCTCGATAATATGCCTGAATTTCTGGGTATCCATGATCACATGGGCGTATTCTACCTCCGGATAGGCATCCAGCACAGCCGCCAACTTGGTCTGCACATGGGCCTTCTGGGTGTCTGAAATATCAGCGTGGCGACTGGTAATGTTAATCGTCATAGGCAGGTTCTCCTTTTGGTTTTAGTAATCTGCATGATGCAATTGCACAACTCACGTTTTGCAGGAATTACATACTGAACCGCGCCCCCAGATACAGCTCCCGGCTCAGCGGATCCTCGATAAGGAACTGGCTGGTTCCCTCGCGAAGCACCTTGCCGTCGCAAATCAGGTAGGCCCGATCCACAATGGTCAGGGTTTCCCGGACATTGTGGTCCGTTATCAAAATCCCCAGGCCGCGCTTTTTCAAGTCGCGGATGATTTCCTGCACGTCATACACGGCCAGCGGGTCCACGCCGCTGAACGGCTCGTCCAGCAGGATGGCCGAGGGATTCGTTACCAGGGCCCGCGTGATCTCCAGGCGCCGCCGTTCCCCGCCGCTGAGCGTATAGGCCATCTGCTTGGCTAAGCGCTGGATATTGAGCTGTTCCAGCAGGCTGTCCATCCGCGCCTGGCGCTCATCCTCCGAGAGCGGCAGCATTTCCAGGATTGCCATCACGTTTTCCTCCACGGTCAGTTTGCGAAAAATGGAAGGCTCCTGGGAAAGATAGCCCAACCCGCGCCGCGCTCTTCGGTGCATCGGCAGACGCGTCACGTCATGCCGGTCAAAGACCACCTGTCCCCCGTTAGGCGCAATCAGCCCCACAATCATGTAAAAAGTGGTGGTTTTGCCGGCCCCATTGGGTCCCAGCAGGCCAACCACCTCGCCCCGCCCGACCTGGATGTTGACCCCGTCCACGACATTCCGGCCGTGATAGGTTTTTACCAAATTATGCGTTGTAATCAAGGATTCCATTATTCTTGCCTTGCTATTTAAAGCCTCGGTTCATGTCCTGCTCCGAGGCAATCACCAGCCGGGCATTCGGTTCACATAAAATCCGCCGGGAATGCCGCCACAACGTCACGGTTTCACCGGTCAACTTATCCTGATCCCGCTGAATGCAGGGATTGCCCGTTAACTGCAGTTTGCCGGTTTGCATGTCATAGGCGGCTTTTGCGCCGGTGGCCTTCAAATCGTTGCGGATAATCGTCACACGGCCATCGGCTTCGATCCGGTCCACTTTGTTGTCTTCCGTGAAAAACACTTCCAGGCGATCGGACAGGATTTTGATTTCACGATCCGTTACCACCACGTTTCCCTCAAACAACGCGGTGCGTTTCTGCTGGTCAAAATTTAAACGCGTTGAGGTGATCACCGTGCTGTTGGTATCCATGCCGGCCTTCGCCGGCTTGGCAGGTTCGACCGCGGCCGCGCGCCACGCCAGCCCGAGGATCGCCAGGACAACCATGCATCCCATGATTACTTAACCCCTTCCACGGCGGATTGCGCGCTCAGGTCCCGCAGAACCACCCGCGTGTTCGACAATATTTGCATGCGCCCGTCCTGCGCGTTCCAGGTAAAGCCGCGGCCGGTCAGTTCGATTTCCGCGCGCGCCACACAAACTTCGGACGTAGACACGGCCGACCGTTTCACGCGATCGAACAGGCACTGCGGCGTGGATACCTGCATCATGACCTTGCCCTGCTCATAAAACGTCATTTTCAGATTCTTGATTTGAATCAATCCGCTGGGCTGGATCTGCGCCTCATCACCGGTAATCTCGAATTTCAACTGCCCTTTTTCATCGTAGTCCGGATAGCGAAAGCCTTTCAGCACCTGCCCGAACGCCGCGGCCGCCAGCAAGAGAACAAACACCGCGCCCAGTAGGTTCCTTTTTTGCCCTAAATCCATGATTCATCCTGCCATCTTGCCGCTAAATTAGGCCCGTCAGTTGCCGGGCAACTTTGACAAAACGATTAGCCACAAAAATGCACAAGATTCACAAATAAAATAAAGTAATGTTCTTTTTTGTGCTTTTTGCGTCCGGCGCCTGCCGGATGGCAACTTTGTCCGCCATAGGCGGCAACTCATCGCGCCCGGAGGTCGCGATCCACCTTAAGATATCGCCGTCCAAGGTGGACGCCGACCTCCGGGCGGCGTTTCCGTCCGAACTTTGTCCGGCTGTTGCCGGACTCGCCAATGGCGGAAAATTCCTATACACCAAGTTAGACCCCGATGCGTGGCAACTTTTACTGTAGCCGTCGGACGTCAAGCCGACGCTTCGGAAAAACGCGCCCCTACGTGGCGCGGCTACAAAAGATTTGAAATTCCTGCATCAAGTTAATCTGACCTCATGCGTATGCATCCGCGCGCACCAGCCGGTCAATCCGGCTGAGCAGGCGCCACAATTTCCTTACCTGTGCCAACGGCAGTTGGGTATCCTTGTCGGACAATGCCTCGGCCGGGTTGAGATGCGTTTCGATAAAAATAGCGTCACAACCCGCCGCCACCGCGGCGCGCGCCAGGGTGGCCGCCAGCCGGGCGTCGCCGCCGCTCCGGTCACCCGCCCCGCCCGGCAACTGCACGCTGTGGGTGGCGTCAAATACGACCGGATAGCCGAATTCCCGCAGGAGCGGCAGACTGCGCATATCGGCAACGAGATTATTATAGCCGAAACTTACGCCCCGTTCCGTCACCACGATCCGGTGATTACCCGTGCTTTCTAATTTGGCCAGGATGTTGCGAACATCCCCGGGCGCTAAAAACTGGCCCTTCTTGATGTTAACCGGCTTGCCGCTGTGGCCTAACGCCAGGATCAAATCGGTTTGCCGGCACAGGAAGGCCGGGCACTGTAGCATATCAGCCACGCGAACTGCCAGCGGCACCTCGGTTTCATTATGCACATCGGTCAACACCGGCAAACCGTAGCGCTCCTTCACTTCCGCCAGGATGTCAAGGCCGCGCACCAGGCCCGGCCCGCGAAACGAGGCATGCGAGGAACGGTTGGCCTTGTCAAAGGAGGCCTTGAAAATCAAGGGTATGCGTTCGGCGTCCGCCAAACGCGCCAGCCGGCCGGCCAGCTCCAAACACTGCCGGCGGCTTTCAATGACACAAGGGCCGGCAATCAGCGCCAGGGGATGCGCGCCACCGATGCTGACCTTGCCCACTTTGACCGTGCGATGCTTCATTGCTTTAGTCCCAACGCGGGCTGTGCCGCAACCCAAAAAAAATCTCACCACGGAGACACGGAGGCACAGAGAGACTTCTCCGCTCGTGTTCTCTTCCGACCAATCGTTGCGTGCATTTGGCGCAGGGCGTTGCAACCAGCGCCAAATGCACGCAACACATTGTGTGGAGT
>JBDRJR010000011.1:0-8992 GCA_043814705.1 Verrucomicrobiota bacterium
CAGTCCCAGTGTGGCTGACCATCCTCTCAGACCAGCTACCCGTCATCGCCTTGGTGAGCCGTCACCTCACCAACAAGCTGATAGGACGCGGGCTCCTCTCCAAGCGACAGGCCCTTGCGGGTCCCTGCCTTTAAACAATCCACCATGCGGCGGACGATCACATTCAGTATTAGCTCGCCTTTCGGCAGGTTATACTCAACTTGAGGATAGATTGCCCACGTGTTCCTCACCCTTTCGCCACTCTCCTCCGCACCTTCTCACCTTGCGGCTTGAAGGCGCGAATTCTCGTTCGACTTGCATGCCTAATCCACGCTGCCAGCGTTCGTTCTGAGCCAGAATCAAACTCTCCGTAATATAAACGGTCGCGACAAACAGGCCAACCCGTTGCCAGGCTGTCCCGCCATCGCTTGCTATTCTTAACTTAGAACATGAGCTTATTCACAAATCACACCACTTCCGACTCGAAATGTATGTATGTGCAGATTCTGTTGTCAAAGAACAATTAACCGTAAAAAAAGCACGCATCGTGAACGGCGTTCATGATGCCGTGCTTCGCCTACGCTTTAAAAAAAGAACGGCTTTTACTCAATCAGTCTTTCAATATATCAAATCGAAAAAACGTGTCAACAATTATTTTTTAATTATTTTATTTTTTTATAACACAACTTCTGACATACTGATGTCGACGTTTTTAAACGAATGTATGCCCGGCGTCAAGAAGTTTTGAAAAAATATGGTAAGGCGTCAGTTATTGGGCGCCGACCTCAACGCGGTCGGCTACAGTATGGTGTTTTGTAGCCGCGGGCGTCCTGCCCGTCGTTGCTATTCAAGCATAGTCTGGTGACCGCGGTTCGTGGTGATGCCCTTATATACCTATTACCACCCCCAATAACTGACGCATTACAAAACATGGGAATGCCAAACGATTCCCGCCGATGCTAAATGGAGCGCCCGCCATGCCGCCACAATTGATTGTCGCGCTCGATATACCGTCCTCGCAATCCCTGCCCGCCCTGCTTCAATCACTGCCCCGCGAAATACTGTGGTTCAAAGTCGGCTTGGAACTGTTTGCCGGCGAAGGGCCGCGTGCGTTTGCCCCTCTGCGCGCCCAGGGTAAAAAAATATTTCTCGATCTGAAACTGCACGATATCCCGAACACGGTTGAACGCGCGGTCGCCGCCGCCGCCCGGCACGATATCGGTATGCTGACGCTCCATGCCGCCGGCGGACGCGCCATGCTGAAGGCCGCCGCACAAGCGGCGCAAACTTTCGGCGCGCGCGCCCCAAAACTGATTGCCGTCACAACGCTCACCAGCCTTGACCAGGCCGATCTTGCTGAAATCGGCATCGGCCGCACGGTGGCCGACCAAGCCCTTTGCTTAAGCGAACTTGCACTGGCATCCGGAATGGATGGGCTGGTGACCTCCGCCCTGGAAGTCGAGTCCCTGCGCCGGCGTTTCGGCCAGGGCCCGCTCCTGGTCACGCCGGGTATTCGTCCCTCCTGCGTCCGGCAGTGCCGGACTACGAAGGGCAGTCCCTCCGGGAATACCATGGGCGATCAGAAACGCGTGGCCACCCCTACCCTGGCTGTCCGGGCCGGATCTAATTTCCTGGTAGTCGGCCGCCCGATCATGGAGGCGGCGGATCCCCGCTCCGCCGCCGTAGCGATTCTCAATGAAATTCAGGATGCATCCGGCAAAGGATGAGAAGCTGTGAAAAAATTACTGAACGGCGCGGATCATGTTTTTTGTCTGTCATGCTGAGCAAAGCCTGGCGCAGTCGAAGCATCTCCATATCAAGCCATTATACATGGATTGGAGATTCCTCGCTTTGCTCCCGCCGTCGTCCGGCATTAGCGGACTATGGCGGGCAGGCGGAATGACAGGTGCATTTTGATGGCGCCAATTATTTCACAGCTTCGGACCCGCCGCGCGGCAGGCTAACTTGCTTTTTTGGACCACAAGGGCGGTGAAACCACCTTTTCTGACAATTCGGGCACAACCTGGGCAACTGCGGCCGCCAGACTTGTCTCCAATGGCCCTTTGGAAAACAGGACAATATTCTGCCGGATTTGATCCAGCGATTCTACGCCCGAGATGATGCACGTCACGCCTTGCTGACTCAGCATATAGCGAAGCGCTAATTCCGCCATCCCAAATCCCGCTTCCGCCGCAAGCGTCTCCAATTTGCGCCGGACGGGAATCACGGCCTGTAATTCCGCCGGAACATCGCGCTCCGGCATCAAGATTACCCCCTGGAGATACACACTCCGGATAAAAACGGCCACACCGCGCCGCTGAGCGTCCGCAAATACTCCGGAGCGGATATGGCGCGGATCAAGAATATTGGCCGGAACTTGCAAGGCTTCCGCAGCGCCGCCGGACGCCAGCGCAAGCGCCGTATCCGGCCGGGCGTCGCACGACACACCGACGTGCCGGATCAGCCCCTTATCTTTGAGATCATGCAACAGATCGAGATAACAGCTGTCGGTTTCTTTATGGAACAGGCAGATCGGCAGGACATCCATCCGCAATCGTTGCAAGGAACGGGTTACCGCGTCTTTGACGAATCGCTCCACGGCGGAGCAGGAACCGCAATCCGCGGGGATCGCGGGGACTTTGGTGATAACGGTCATGCGGCCGGCCAAGCCGAGTTCCTGGAGCGCCCGTCCGATGAGCTCCTCGCTCTGGCCGTAGGACGCCGCCGTGTCCAGGCAATTCACCCCGCCCTCATAGGCACAGACCAGTATCTCGCGCACATCCTCATAAGAGGGTTGTCCCTTTGTATTGGCAATCCCATATTGCATACCGAACTGTACCGTGCCCAACATCAATTGAGACAACCGATATTCCGCAAACGCGGTGGCTTTCATCAATAACCATCCTTCAAGCCGAGAACGTTCATTTCGCCGTGTATCCGCCGTCCACCGGAATATTGGCGCCGGTGATGTAAGTCGAGGCATCGGAAGCAAGAAACACGATGACGCCCATCAGGTCCGTGTCATTGGCCAGCCGCCCGAGCTGGGTGCGCTCGCTGTACTGCTTGACAAAGCGTGGGGGCTGGTTGTTGAAAAAGCCGCCGGGCGACATACAGTTGACCCGCACCTGGTAGCGACCGAAGTAGCTCGCGCAGAACCGGGTGAAGTTGATCATGCCGCCCTTATGGAAAAAGTAGTCCGGATAGTAGCCATGCATGTCCGTCCCATCATAGCTGTGGTGCTCAACGCCTACAACCCCCATCATCGAACCAATATTGATGATCGAGCCGGCGCCCTGTTTGATCATAACCTCGCCGCAAGCACGGGTAATCATGAAAAGCCCCGTGGCGTTGATATGCATGCTCTCGTCAAACCGCGCGGCATCATCATCCCATCCGTTATGCATGGGCCGCGCCACCGCATTGTTCACCAGCACGTCGATCCGTCCGCTGCGCTTCACTAGTTCGTCTCGCAGGGCGCGGATGCTGGCTTCGTCGCCCTGGTCATACTGGAGCGCGCTCACCCGTGCACCCTTTGTGCGGTGCTCAGCGGCCACCTTTTCCAGCGCCTTCAGGTTGCGGGCTGCAATGTAAGTCTGTGCGCCCGCCTCGGCGAGGGCCGACACGATCTGCCGCCCATACAAACCGGCCCCGCCGGTAACCAGGGCAACTTTGTTTTTGAGAGAGAAGGTGTCAAGGATGCTCATTTCGTTTTTCCTCCGTAGATGCTTGCCGACATGACCGCCGGACGCTTGGTGAACTCGGCCATGATCGACTGGCAGTATTGCGCCAGCCCCACCACATCCGCGCCCATGGACAGGAAGCGATAACCCAGCGCGATCAACTCGTCAAGGCTGGCGGCGGAAGCCACCGTGCCCGCGAACTTACCGTGCGCCAAAGCCGCCTCGACCACGCGCCGGCGGGCCTCCAACAACCGGGGATGGTCCCACTGACCCGGGGCGCCGATGCCATGGCTGAAATCGCCCGGGCCGAAGAACAGTATATCGATCCCCGGCAACGCCGCGATGGCGTCTAATTCCGCCAGCGGTTCCGGATCTTCGATCTGCACCGCCACGAAACGCTGTGCGTTCGCCTGTTTCAGGTACTCTATAAAGTCTATTCCGCAGTAAGCGCCATCGGCGTTACCGCCATCTACGGGGCGTCGGCCAATCGGATGAAACCGCGTTATGCGCGCCACCGCCTGCGCGTCGGCCAGGCTCATCACGTGCGGCACCATGATACCGGCGGCATCCATTTCAAGCGGGCGGATATAGTCGCTGTAACTGCCGCGGGCCACGCGCACCATCACATCGGTATCCTAGCTCTTGGCGGCCCAGATGCCCTTTTCGATTACCGCCAGGTCGTTGGGCACGTGTTCCATGTCCAGCCACAGGCAGTCGAATCCCGCCATCGCCGCGATCTCCATGGCGCGCGCGTCAGCCAGATTGAGTTTGAAACACGTAGCCACTCCCCCGGCACGCAATTTTGCCAGCACCCGGCTCGGGCGCATCTGTCGTGTATTCATATCGTTCTTTCCTTTCTGATATTGTTATTCAGGACACTTGCAGGCGTGCCAGGCGGATGTCCATGCGCGCGGCGGCACCGGCATAGTATGCCACCAGCACATCGCCATCCGGCATCCGTTCGGCAAAGGGCAGCCCAAACGTCCATAGCCCCATGTCGGCCAGCAGTTCCCCAGTGGAGGTCGTGGGCGATTCCTGTTCCGCGGCCGTCTCGAGCCGGTAGAGTTCCAGTTCCGTACCGGCCTCCAGCGGGGCATCAATTCCTCGCGCGGCACGGGCCCGAATCGAATGCGAAACGAAGCGGTCCACCCACGACAGCACAACGCGGCCATCCGGTAAAATGGCCGGGCGTCCCGCCTGATCCGCGATACCGAGGTCTTCGGGCGCCGACCACGACACTCCTCCGTCGGCGCTGATCCGGCGATGGATGTTCACGTATTTTTTGGTGGTCGAATCATAGGTCCAGGTGAAGCTGGCGATCCGCCCGTCCGGCGCCACGCCGGCGCGCTGGTCCCAGTTGAAGATACGCCCGGTCGGGTCTTGCGCAACCACGGTCGGGCCCGTCCAATGGCGCCCGTTATCAGCCGAATGGAAATAGGAAACGAACTGAAACCAGGGCGAGGGATCGTCGTAGTGCTTGTTCGACTCGATGCTCATCGCCAGGCGTCCGTCGCTCAGCCGTAACAGCGGCGCGGTCAGGCTGGGCGGACCAACGCTCGCCGGCATCGGAACCGGAAGGCCCGTTCCCCAGCTCCGCCCGCCATCCGTTGATTCGAAAATCAGAATGGCTATGGGCAGGCAGCCTTCGGTCTCGGCATTGAACAGAGGTTTACCGGGGTGGGCGACGCGGTTGATCCACATCGTCGCGGCAAGGAGCACTCCGCCGGGCACTTCGGTCAGGTACGCGAGCTTCTGCGAACCGCGCACACCGTTCAGGACATCCGGAAACGGCGCAACCGGTTCGCCCCAGGACCGGCCCGCGTCCGCAGACCGGCGGAGTTCGACAGTCTCGTCGTCGCCGTCCTTGGTGGAGCCCACGCGATAGGCAAGCAGGACGTCCCCACAGGAGAGCGTTACAAGTGACGGGAAGGTGTTGATGGCCCGCCGTGTACCCTCCATCCCACGAACGGCGATCGAGGTCGCTACAATGTGTAATTTCATGGTGATAATGCCGGTTGTTTTCAGATGCATGCTACAATCAGTATCCGCCATATTTCGCGACCAGTTCCGGCAGCATGGCGATGCGGTGGAACGGGGCGTCGGTGGGCACCTGGTCACCAGCGGCCATGATCAGCCGCGGGGAGGCGCGGCGGGTATCCAGCCAGCGCTTGACGCATTCGATGAAAGCCGCGTCACTGCCAATACTGCCGAACACGGTGGCCGGGATGCCGCCGGAAAGGATCAGGTCCGGACCGGCCTCGGCCCGCATCTGCGTGGGCGTGTGCGCAAACATCGGCGCCGGCGTGACCGCGTCGGCGCAGTCCACACCGCATTCGGCCAGCCAGCCGAGTACGCCACGGCTTTCGCCGTCCACGTGCACCGCCAGGTATTTTCCTTTGGCATGCAACCGCCGTGCGACTTCGGTATAGTAGTCGCGAACATAGGCGTCGAAGAACTCCTTCGTCTGCACATTGCTGTCGTAGTTATCGCTGATTATGAGGGTTTCAAACGGGCCATCGAGGATGGCATCGAGAATACGCAAATTACAGGCGTTGACCGTCTGCACCAGCCGCTGCACGCGTTCCGGTTCGTCGAGGATGGCATAGACGGTCTTTTCCACGCCCATGTAGCGGGCCATCAGGTAGCCCGATCCCGAATAGGGCAGTTGGGCGTAGGGGAAGGCCAGTTCGCCCAAGCTCGCCTGCCAGGAGCGGTACAACTCCCACTTGGGCCGACAGTGCAAACGCTCTATCAGGTATTCGACGATCGGAAAATCGCCCGTGGACTCCAGCAGGTTTTTGCGGATGCCGTACGAGTAACTATCGGTATTGAAGACCCGCTCTTCATGGATCGTGCCCAGGGGCGTGGTAATGCGGGTGATGAACACACCGTGATCCGTATGAGACTCCAACTTGATTTCCGGGTCATCGGTGTAGAGATCATAGAATCCGCCCATCTCGCAGTAGGCCACCGCGCCGATCTGCTTGTGCAGATCCACCAGCCCTTGCTCCACCTCGGTGAAACCCGACAGGTTGAATGGCACATTCCGATTCTTCTTGTACCAGTGCGAGAGGTCCAGGCAAAGCGGCACCTGATCGGGTTTCCGGTCCTGGTACACCGCACGCACGCGTTCATTGGGTGTCATATTTTCCTTGTGTTTGCCGGACGATGACTTCGATAGCCAGGTTTTGAACGCATTAAATGCGGCCAATAATGCCGGTTACATGCGCATGAAGTTTGCGTCATAGGCGGATCTGCCTGCGGCAGAATCCACTTACACACGAAAGCATCGCTTTCGCGAATAAGTCAGGCTAACCGATTTCCGTCAGCGCCACTTCGCAACCACCCTGCTCGCGACTACGAATGCCGGCAATGACTAATTGCATCAGCTCGATCGTTTCCTCAAACGGGAACGGCCGCACGCCGGTACGCAGGTATTCGATGAACGCCGCAAGCTGAGCCTTGAACGAAAAAAAGCTGTCGCCGGAGGAGACCTGCGCATGGCCGGCAGTGCCGCAGAGTTGCAGACAGCCGAACGCGCCGTCCATGTCAGCCGTGGCCGCCACCACGGCGTCGGCGCCGTAGCGGTGCTTAAGATGCACGATGTTGCGCTCCGCCGTACCGGTATTGCGCACGGACAGGAAGCCCGGTCCGAGGATCGGGTAGATGCCTTCCAGCGCGTGGATGCCATAGCGCTCCCAGGTCTTCGGCGTGGTGATGCTGACAAAGCGCAGCGCGCCCAGCTCATGGGTCGAGAGCCGGTAGGGTAAAAATTCCTTGGTGTAGCGCATGCAACTCGATGACAGGATCGCCCGGCCTTCCCGGACCCAGCCGACAAAGGTCGCCAGGTCCGCCGCATTGTCCACCATCGGTTTATCCACAAAGACCGGCAGTCCGGCCTCAATAAACGGACGGGCACGTTCCACGTGCTCCGCGCCGATGTCCGTCGCGATAATGACCGCATCCACCTGGCCGATCACATCCGTGGGCTTGGCCACCACGTTGGGAATCAGGGTACACTTGGCCACATGCTCAGCGGTAAATCCGCCGTCACCGGCACAGCAGATGTGCGTGACCTTCGCGCCGGGAATCGTCAGGGTCTCCAACGGCTCTTTGTTCAGATATTGCGGAATGCCCGCAAACGGGCATTCGCGGGTCATGCGGTAGCGGTCGTAACCATTGAACATGGCGCTCCACGAGTACGGATGCCCGTTGCCCGAAGTGCAACCCAGCACGGCCAGTCGAATGTTATTCCGTTTCACCAATGGTGATGCTGTTTGTTTCATAGCAGATTGCCCATCCCAAATGATGGATCACAGCCGACAACAAACCCGTGCCGCTCAATATGGGCCAACGCCGCATCGCGAATCCAGTAAATCGCGTCATTGCCGGGCAAGGTCATCGGATTTGCTCTTCGTGATAGCGGATGGCCTGGCAGGAGATATCTCCCCACCCGCCGAGGCCGCCGCTGGTCTCCGAGCCGCTGGCGTAATAAAGCGCGGTCACGATCGTGCCATCGGCAAGCTGAACCGTGGACGGATAGCCGAGATCATCATCGCGGATGCCGTCGCCGGCCAAGATCACCTCGTAATCCGTGTCCCAGGTCACGCCGCCGTCCGCACTGAAGAGCACCCCGCAACCCATCGGCCGGATGCGACGGCCAAAGGTCAATTGCAGAGCACCGCTTGCAAGTACGGTCAGATCGGCCGGGTGCTCACCGTCACGCGTAACTTGGCCTGGCTTGCTCCAGGTGCGTCCCAGATCGTCGCTGAAAAGCGTGGCCACATGGCCGCTCTCGGAGCGCGCTGCGGCCAGCAGGCGGCCGCCGGGCAGGAAGGCATATGATGTTTCGTTGTGCCCAACCGCCACCAGCGACTCGTCGCCCCAGGTCTTGCCGCCATCGCGACTGCGCAGCAGGATGCAAATATCCCGCACACCCTTGCGTTTCTTGCGCGGTGCGCCGTAGACGGACATCAGCAGTGTGCCGTCGGGCGCCGCGATAATGCGGCCGTAAGGCGACGGGAGCGTGAGCAGTTCCGACTTATACGCCCATTCCTTGCTCCAAGTGCGGCCGTTGTCAGCACTGCGGCGTATAAACATCGTCGGCACCTTGCCCTGGGCTTTGAGGCTCTTCCATTGCGGGCCGTTGGGCTCATTCACGTAACAGTCCATGCTCGCTTTCCAGTAGGCGGCGAGCAGGTCACCTTTGGCGTTCACGCCGAACGCCGGGTTACGGCTGTCTTCCCAGCGTGGCGTGATCTCGACAGGGTCGCTCCAGCACTTAGCGCCATCTTTCGATGTCGCTACCGCCAGGGTGGCGCTTGCCGATACAT
>JBDRJR010000012.1:0-46798 GCA_043814705.1 Verrucomicrobiota bacterium
GTCCGAACAAGCATAATGCGTATGGGCAAAACCGGAACTGTAAATTTGGTAATTGTCTAAAATATCACGCTTTTTCCGTTTGTTTTCCTACAGTCAACGGTCCACAGCCTTCAGCCCAAGCATCCCATGGGATGCTAATGGCCTGAAATTTGAAATTAGGGGAAGAGATGAAATGTGGAAACAGGTCCAAAATGAATGCTTCCATTAACAGTACAAAAGCGTAAAGGCCAAATATCTAATTTCCAGTTTCCAATTCCTGCCCGCAATGCTACGCATAGCGTGGCAGGCGGGTCAGCGTTCCGTTAACGCTTACCGTTTTACGGTTGGCTGGTTGGCGCTTTGGTTGCGGCTACGGGACGCTGAGCGCGGATTTCGCGATCCAGGTAACGCATGGCAAACTCGGCCTGGGGAACCCACTCGCTTTTCGGATGGGCGGCAATGAAATCCTCGTAAATCACCTTGGACTCGGAATGGCGGCGCATGAGTTGCAGGCACCGCGCCTTGCCAAAAAGCGCCTGCGGCGCCAAGAAATGATTGGAATGCATGGCGGCAAACAGGGTATAGCCGTTTAAAGCCGGTTCGATTTCGCCCCGGCCTTCCTGGCATTGGATTTTACCGAGCTCCGCCGCCAGAACCATGCCGTGCCTGGGATATTTTTCCAAAAACCGATTGTAGGCGGCAAGCGCCTGGTCATAAGCGCCGGAGCCATACTGACTGGAGGCCAGGGCCAGCAGGGCAATCGGCGCCACGGCCGCATCAGGGTACTGGGATAACAGTTCCTCCCATTGCTTCGGCGACTGGGCCACCATGAGCATTTGCGAGGCGCGTTCCGCATTGCGCCGCTGTTGCGCGAGGTAAGTCGTCAGCCCCGCCGCCACAAGCACGACGCTCGCCGCGCCCACGGCCAGCGCCATGTAATTCATTTTCAGGAAATGAAGAACGTCCTCAAGCGCAAGCTGGTTAGACTCTGGAACCGGACTTTGACTGGATGGCACGGAACTTGACATGCTGATTTCCTTTCCGACATTGCCGCTTATTTGACGCCCGGCACCGATTCGATTTTCTGCGGCGCAATTCCCCGGCCGATATATGCCGCTATGTTTTCCAAGGCGGCCTTGGCCTGCGTTCCCGTGGCAATAAATTCCAGTAATTCGCCTTTTTCCGCTTTCACGGTCAAAAGACATAATACGGACTTGACGTTTAAATACTCCTTACCCTGTAAAATAAAATTGTAATAATCCATTCCCGCCCGATGCATATACACATCGCAGTTATATTGCTGGGCCAGATTTGCCAGCGTGGAAGCCGGCTCAAAGTGAAGTCCTTGCGCGATCTGGATAACCAAGCTGATTTTCAGAAAACCGTTGCGCTCCAGCGATTCATGCTCCGCCCGCCAAATGGGCGCATATTTATCACACCATTCCTCAGCCGCGCGGGCCTTGCCAATATCACGCCCTTCCTTTTCGGACTGCAGATACTTGTGCTTTTCGATTTCACGACGCTGTTCCGCAAGGTCGCCGCGCTGTTTCTCCCGCATCCAATCCAATTCGTAATGCTCAACAAAATGTTCGATCGCCTCTTCCAGCGAAACTTCAATCCCATGGGCCACCGACATGGTGCGCTTATGATCCAGGATGGCCTGCAACTCCGCCGGTGTGAGATTGATATCCTTAACGTTCATGCCATTTCACCGCATCCGGATTAATGACTTTTACTATATGACCACCAAGTCCGTATAGCAAGCAGATTTTTGATGATGTTGACGATAGTGGCAGATTCCATAAAAAACCTTAAAGCCAATAGGCGGGAATATTTAAATAATTCTTGCCCTTGCGTCTCAGCACCATTGTGTTTAAATTTGTTTCCCATGCAACCAGAGCACACGCGTCTATGCCCATTGCCATTCCACTGGCCGGAACCGCCCCTGCAAGTGGCATTGATTGAGCCGGAAATTCCGCCTAATACCGGCAATATTGCCCGGCTATGCGCGGCTACAGGCACACGCCTGCACCTGGTCGGCCGCCTGGGATTCCGCCTGAATGATGCCGCTCTCCGGCGTGCCGGGTTAGACTATTGGGACGCCGTGGATTTGGAACGCCACGCCAATCTGGCGGCGCTCTTCCAGCGCGTAGCCCCGGCCCCTTGCTATTTTTTCAGCACGCGGGGCGCCATTAATTATGCTTCGGTCCGTTACCAGCCCGGTGACACGCTGGTGTTCGGGTGCGAGACTCGCGGCTTGCCGGAGGAATTGCTCGATCAGCACCCTGGCCGGGTCATCGGTATTCCCATGCGGAGCGACCGCGTCCGCTCACTCAACCTGGCCAATGCCGTGGCCATTGTGCTGTATGAAGCACTGAGACAGATGCAAGCACCAGGGGTCAGAGATCAGAGGTCAGAGATCAGTCAGTAATCAGTTCCCTGTTCTTCGTTTTCACTCCACGCTGAACGCGCTTTTTCACACCCTACGCGCTTGTTACCTTCTGCAAAAGGTCATACCGGGACAAGATGCGGACCATTTCCACGTCCAGGGTATGCCCCGCCTTGTAGGAAACGACTCCGCCCACGAAGCGTCCATCGTCAACCAGGGCCAGGGCCGCCAATAAATCCAGCAGGGAGCGGTGCCAGACCGCCTCAAGTGATTTGCCGGCATGCATCAGGAACGGCTCGTTGACGTAACGGTAGCGCCCGGCAATCAGGATGTTTTTATCCGTGTAACCCAGGTTGCGAATATCGGCAAACAGTTTACCCACCGTCTGGGCATACCACATCATCGCCGCCGTCGTATTGGTCCGCGCCAGGGCGCCATAGCAAAAGCGCCGGCGGTTGAGATTAAAACGGATGCGCTGTTTGCCCATGGCATTGGGAAAATCCACGGCACAATCCATCTGTATGTGGAAAGTCTTGTCCCGCGCAGGCAACAGGGTCAGAAAACTGCCGTGGGGCCCGCCCATGGTAACGGGCTCCTTGACGGTCACATAAACCACCGGCGCAGTTTGCGGTTCCGTGCCGACGCCGGCCAGGGCCTCGACCAGGTCAATACTGCCCCGGTCAAAGAGCGGCGGATCGCCCGCATCAGCCTTGATCATCAGGTTATCTATTCCCAGGCCCAGCCGCAGGGCGATGATATGTTCCACCATGCGCATGTAGTTGTGGGGTGACCCACTGCGCAGAACGATGTTACGGATCGTGGTCCAGACATTACGCACGGAAACTTTGATGGGCAAAGAGCCCGGCTGGTCCACGCGGTCGAACCACCAGCCTTCAAGCATCGTCGGTTCGAATATCAGGGTGCGATGCTCGCGTCCGAAGAAAGTGCCAGGGGCAGTCACCTGGACCGGTTTGCGGATCGTCACCTGACACTTATCAGGCGGGTCCGGCGGCTCGCCGGTCAAATCCCAGTCCACCGGCTGTTGCGCAAAGGCATCGTAGGCACGGCGCACCTCATCGGCTACGCCGGCCAGAATTACGCCATAGGGTTCCGTATTCATGACAAAATAAATGCAGAATTAAGAATGCAAAACGCAGAATTCAGCATCAAGAAACTCGGCAATTCCCTCATGTCTGTAAGTATTAAATATCTCCGTAATTCTGCATTTTTCATTCTGCATTCTTCATTTCCACAATGCTCTTGTCGTAATCTTCCGGCGGGACAAACCCCAGCAAAGTCAGGCAGGTGGCCGCCAGACTGCTGATGCCCAGTCCCTTGGAAGATGCCGCCGACAATGTCAGGCCGGCAGTTCCGGCCGGGTCATATATATAACATGGCACGGGATTGAGCGAATGGCTGGTTTTGGAACGGGGCTTGCCGGTAGCAGGATCGGTCTTGACCTTGCCGGTTTTCCCATCGTGCTCGAACATGTCATCGGCGTTGCCGTGATCGGCCGAAACCACCAGGATGCCATGGGCTTCCTTGACAGCTTCCATCAGCCGGCCAAGGCATAAATCCACCGTCTCCACCCCGATTTGCGTGGCTTGATAAACACCCGTATGCCCCACCATGTCGCCATTGGGATAGTTCAGGCGAATAAACGGGAACTTGTTCTCCCGGATCGCGCCCATGACATAGTCGGTTATTTCCGCCGCCTTCATCCAGGGGCGCTGTTCAAATGGAATGCGGTCGGACGGGATTTCGACATATTCCTCCAGTTTCTCGTCGAATTTGCCCGAGCGGTTGCCGTTGAAAAAATAGGTCACATGCCCGAACTTCTGGGTTTCGCTGATCGCCAGTTGCCGGACACCAACCTGACTAAGCAGTTCCCCCATGGTGCAGTTGATGGCTGGCGGAGTGACTAAATACTGCTTCGGAATTTTCAGGTCGCCGTCGTATTGCATCATGCCGGCGTATTCCACCTTGGGGCGGGGGGCGCGGTCAAATTTATTGAAATCGTCTTCCTCGAAGGCCCGGCTGATCTCGATGGCACGGTCGCCGCGGAAATTGAAATAAATGACACTGTCGCCATCCACAATCGGCCCCACGGGTTTGCCGTCGCGGGCAATAACGAAGGGCGGCAGGTCCTGGTCAATGACACCAGGCTTGGCCTTGCGCTGGGCCTCGATGGCTTCACGCGCCGACTTGAACTGCGGGCCGCTCCCGCGCACGTGCGTGTCCCAGCCGCGCTTGACCATATCCCAGTTCGCGTTGTAGCGGTCCATGGTAATGACCATGCGCCCGCCGCCCGAGGCGATACAATAGTCCACGGATTTATCCGCGTTCAGGCCGGCCAGGAACTTTTCAAACGGGTCCACGTAATCCAGCGCCGAGGTTTCGCCCACATCGCGCCCGTCCAACAGGATATGGATACGCGCCTTGTGCACGCCTTCTTTTTTGGCCTGCACCAGCATGGCCTTGAGATGGTCCAGGTGACTGTGCACGTTGCCGTCGGAAAACAGCCCAATGAAATGGAGCGTGCCATTGTGCGCGCGGCAGTTGCGGATGAGCTTCGTCCAGACCTCGCCCCGGAACATGGCGCCCGAGGCGATCGCCGCGTTAACCAGCATGGCGCCCTGGTCGAAAACCCGGCCGCACCCGATGGCATTATGGCCCACTTCGCTGTTGCCCATATCGGCGTCACTGGGAAGACCGACTGCCTTGCCGTGCGCTTTGAGCTGGCAGGCGAGCGCGTTGGCTTTCAGCCAGTCCAAATGCGGCGTGAGCGCCGAGCGGACCGCGTCACCTTCCGCGTATTTACCGATCCCCACCCCATCCATGATCACCAGCACTACCGGACCTTTCGGCGCGGGGTGGTTCGCTTTCTGTAGTTTGTCCATTATTATTCCTGTTTTGTAATTAATCAAGGCAGGCACAAAGGCACAGAGGGGCAAAGGCACAAAGAAGCAAGAAACCGTGCAAAATACCCGCCGATAAAATCAAGGAGGTAAAATAATGCCTTGGATTTGATGCTGTTCATGCCGACCAGTTGCATATTTTTCCAACTTTGCGCCTATGTGCCTTTGCCACTTTGCACCTTGTGCTATTGGGCTCTTACCATACCGCCCCATGCCCGTTTGCGCAAGTTTAAGATTTAGCTTCGCAAATGGCTTCTTGACAGTCGCCCTACGCTTTGCACAATGGAGCCCATGACACGTTCGTCCATTTTATACGCCAATCTTGTTTGCATTTTCTTCAATCATAAATCGGAAATCATAAATCGTAAATATTACAGCAAGGACCACCCATGAATGCTGATTCGCTTTCTTTTTTGAAAAACCTGATGAAACAACCCTCCCCTTCAGGGTTCGAAGTCCCCGTTCAAAAAGTGATCCGTGCCCGCATGCATAATTATACGGATCGGGTTGCCGCGGACGTTCACGGAAACCTGGTCGGGACACTGAACGAGAAGGCCCGGGTCAAGGTCATGCTGGCCGGCCACATGGATGAAATCGGCTTGATGATTACCCACATTGACGCCAACGGGTTTATATTTTTTGCGGCCATTGGCGGATGGGATCCGCTGGTCGCCGTTGGCCAGCGCGTGTGCATCACGACCGCCAAGGGTCCGGTCTATGGCGTCATCGGCCGCAAGCCGATTCATTTACTGGATACCGCCGAGCGTGACAAGGGCATAAAACTGGAGGATCTCTGGATTGATATCGGCGCCAAAAACAAGGCCGATGCCCTGAAATCAGTGGCCGTGGGCGATTCGGTAGTCATCACGCCGGACTTCATTGAATTAAAAAACGAACTGGTATCCTCGCGCGCCTTTGACGACCGCGTCGGCGCCTGGGTCGTGACGGAAGTGCTGGGCGCCTTGCGGCGCAAAAAGCTGAACGTGGCCGTGTACGCGGCGGCCACCGTACAGGAAGAAGTTGGTTTGCGCGGCGCCATCACCAGCGCTTACAACATTAATCCGGACATCGGCATCGCCGTGGACGTAGGGTTTACATCCGATTATCCGGGCGGCGATCCCAAAAAAGTCGGTGACATCGCACTGGGCAATGGACCCATTCTGCACCGGGGCGCCAACATTAATCCCGTGCTGGGCAAATTGCTCTGCGATACCGCCCGCCGCAAAAAAATAAAGTTCCAGATGCAGGGCGAGCCGCGCGGCACCGGAACCGATGCCAATGCCATGCAGTTATCGCGCGGCGGTTGTGCCGCGGCGCTGGTCAGTGTGCCGAACCGCTACATGCATAGCCCTGTGGAAGTGGTCTCGCTCCGCGACCTGGATGCGGTCGTCACGTTAATCGCCGAAACCATCCTGGCCCTCACCGGCCGGGAAAACTTTGTCCCGTCCTAAGCGGGCCAAAGCAAGCAAGGCTGATAATAGCGCCGGCACTAATTCCCCACAAAACCCTCCCGACATTTACGGGTTTAATAAACAGGTGCGCTGGCCCCGCATGGCGCGGGATATGTTTATACAGCGGCGCCGCGCCGGAAAATCCGCCGGTATATTATAAAAATAATAATCATCAGCACGATCAGAACAAGCGTAATAATTTTTTCGTGCCATTTAATATCCTCGATGAACAATTCGAAAGCATGGCCGAAGAAGTATCCGGCCAGAAAATAGATGAGCGTCCAGAGCGCGGCACCGGCCGCATTCAAGGCTGAAAAATAAGCCGGGCGAATCCGGCCCATGCCAATCGCCGCGGGAATCACCGTGTGGGAGCCGGAGAAATAGCGAAACCCCAGTATGAAAAGTATTTTATAACGCTCGATCAGCGCCATAAAACGGGGATTGTTCCGACGCCAGAAAGGCCAGTGCGCCAGCAAATATTGACCGGCAATCAAACCGATGAAATAAAAGATTTCGACTGCCACGAATGTAGCTATAAATGCAGTTGCGAAGACAGCGCATATATTCAGATGTCCCTGATATGTCATAAAACCGGCCAGCATGAGCGTAATCGGACCTTCAATAAAGACGCCGAAAAATACCGCCCAATATCCGTATTGATCCAGCCACTGCTCAATGTTCATGACCAGCCATATTTCCAACATAAAATATCAGATTAATATTTCATGTCTTAAGGTCGCCCTTGAAATGTCCGGGACAGCCTTGTTTTAAAAATCCTCAGCGGTTCGCTTGCCACGCATGACGTTCCTCGACATTGATGGCGTAATACTTACCCATGCCATAGGGAAAATCGTGAGGCTTGTAATTCTTCAGCCAGGGGTTAGTCAGTGCATAGGATAGCGGGTGATTTTCAAAAATCCAGGGACAGTCCTCCACAACCATTTCCACCATCCGGCGATAGAGCGCGGTGCGTTCCGGCGTTTCCGGCATAACCCGCACTCGTTCATACAGCGCATCAAACTCCCTGTTGCGGTAATTGCTGTGATTGGGTCCCGGCGAGCTGTTTGGGCCGTAGAAGAGCTGGAGAAAATTTTCGGCATCGGGATAATCCGCCACCCAGCCCAGCCGATATAACTGCGCCTGGCGCCGCTCAATCCGTTCCAGGAAGGCCGGCCAGTTATTATAAACCGGCACAATCAACACGCCGATTTGCCCCATGAAATCGGCGAATAATTCCACGGCGGCGCGCACTTCGGGATCGTTGGCATTGCCCAGGTCTATGGTCAGCTTGAGCCGCCGTCCGGTTTGGGGATCTTTACCGTCAGGATAGCCCGCCTCGGCCAGCAGACTGCGGGCACGGGCCGGATTGAAGGAATACGGGGTGCGCTGGTCTTCGAACCCGGTAATACCGGGCGGAATGGGACCCTTGGCACGGATGACGCGGTCATTATAAAACCGAACATAGGTTTCCGTGTTAAATGCGCAGGTCAGCGCCTGGCGCAGACGCTTATTCGGACCCACGACGGGATCATCCAGGTTAAACCCGATGTAATAAGTTGCCATAACCGGGACGGCAAACATGCGGATACCCTTGGCGGCCAGATCGCGATTCAAGGATTTGTCGGCCGAAATCACGGCATTCCAATTGTCGCGCGAAATACCTGACATTTCAAACTGGCCCTTGAGAAACATGAACCACATCGTGGATGTATCGCCAATGACATACTGCACCACACGGTCAATCAGGGGCAACGGTTGACCCTTATCGCTCAACAAGCCCTGCGCGGCATCGTCCAATGAGCCCTCGATCGGATAACGTTCGCTTCGGCCTGTCTGGGTCCACTTGGGATTGCGCACGTATTCCAGCCGGTAATTCTTTTCCCACGCCTTTAACACATAAGGACCCGTGCCCACCGGATGATTGACAAAGTCCGCACCGTAAAAATCCACCGCCTCGTGCGGCACGGCAAACGTGTAATGCATGGTCATGATCCAGAGCAGTTGCGGGTAAGGCCGCTTGAGCCGGATTTGGAAAGTCCAGTCGTCTAACGCACTTAAGCCTTCCACCGGAAAATTGTAATCGGTCGGCTTGTCGCCGGCGGAAGCGGCGCGAAATTCATCAAGCCCCACAATCCGGTCATTGAATGCCCAGAATCCCGTCGAGCCGGTCTTGAGATCGGCAACACGCTTGATGGCATAAACGAAATCCGCCGCCTTCAGTTCCCGCCCCTGCCCGTCGGACGCCTGGAAGCAGGGATCATCCTGGAAATAAATGCCGCGACGCACTGAAAAAGTATAGGTAAGCGCGTCCCTGGAAACCTGCGGCAGGGCGGCGGCCAGACACGGCTCGACGGCATAGGGACGTTTCAGATAGGCATATTGAAGCAAACCCTCGTAAATCCGGCTGATAGCCAGCGCCGAGGCCACATCTCCGGCCTTAACCGGATCAAACCCACGGATGCGTTCCGCCACTCCGTAAAACGTGGTTTGACCGGCAGGTTCAGCAATCAAGGATTCCGCCTGGGGCCGGCAGGCAGAAAGCAAAACCATGCCGGCCAACGCACCGACAATCCGACCGGCGCGCGCCCATGAGATGAAAAGTGGCCTTGGCATGGCGCATTCAGGGGGCCGTAACGGGTGCGGCCGCAGGCACCGTAATCGGCACAACCGGCGACGGCGTTGGCGCCGGCGGAGTCATTGGGGACGACATTGGCACAGACGGGGTCAGTGGCTGGTTCGCGGGCTGACTCACCGGAGCCGGCACTTGACGCGCCATAGGTTCAGGAATACTGCTTGTTGATATCAGGGACTGGGATGTGCCCCTGGAATAAATTTTAGCCAATACGGTTGTATTGACCAGAAAAATAATACCCAGCCACACCGTGGCTTTCACCAGAACATTACCGGCACGGGCGCCAAACAGCGACTCACCCATCTGGGAGCCGAATGCCAACCCCAGCCCCTCGCTTTTCGAACGCTGTAACAGGACAATCACGATCAACAGGATACTGCTGATAATTTCGATCAGGATCAACAAGGCTTTGACATAAAACATATCATCCTCCCCCTAAAACAGACTATAGGCTATAGGTGTAAACTACCAGGCTCCGCTCCGGCTGTTGCCGGACTGCACCCAAGCGCGTTAGGAAAACAAACCCAGACAGCCTCGGCATCCCTATAGAACGTCCGTGCCCTGATTTCATTTCTTCTTACAGCGCCGCGTTCACAATGGCCATGAATGAATCCGCGTCCAGCGCCGCGCCACCAATCAAACCGCCATCAATATCATCCTGGTGAAATAACTCCCCGGCATTAGCCGGCTTGACACTGCCGCCGTATTGGATGCGCACGGTTTGTGCCACGCGCTCACCGGCTATTTCCTGTAACAGGCCGCGAATAAACCGATGCACATCCTGGGCCTGATCGGGCGTGGCAGTCATGCCAGTGCCAATCGCCCAGACCGGCTCATACGCCATGATTACAGGCGCAAATTGATCCGCACTAATATCTTTTAAACCGTTTAACACTTGGTTCCGGATGACCGCCTCGGTCTGGCGCGCCTGCCGCTGTTGCAGGGTTTCACCGACGCAAACGATCGGGCGCAGATTACCGGCCAGCGCCGCCCTGACCTTGCGGTTGACGGTCGCATCGGTCTCGCCGAAAAGCGTGCGGCGCTCACTATGGCCTATGATGACATAGTGGCAATACAGCTCACGCAACATGGCCGCCGACACTTCGCCGGTAAAGGCGCCCGCTTTTTCCCAATACATATTCTGCGCGCCCAGTCCGATGGCCGTCCCGGAAATCGCGTTACTCACGGCTTGCAGGGCGGTCGCGGGCGGGCAGAGCACTATCTCGACGCCCTTGCTCTCGGCCGCATGGCGCTTTATTTCCGTAACCAGAGCCAGCGCCTCGGCCACGGTATTGTTCATCTTCCAATTACCCGCCACAATCGGTTTACGATTAGTATTCAATGTGTTGTTCCTGATTTTTCCTGCCCGCAATGCTACGCATAGCGTTGCAGGCGGGCGTTCTTTGTTATTCGTTCGGCATTGGGCATCCCGCACAGCGCGGGATCAATTAGATTGGCTATTATTTCATGTGGGAGGCGTCCGGCTTAGCCGGCCCCCTCCTGCCAACTCCGAAAATCATATATATTCAATTGCGGCTACATTTTATCGCTCAACGCCGCCACGCCCGGCAGTTCTTTGCCTTCCAAAAATTCAAGGCTGGCGCCGCCGCCGGTGCTGATGTGCGTCATCTTGTCGGCCAAACCGCTCTTGTTAACGGCACTGACGCTATCACCGCCGCCAATGATACTCAGGCATTTTGTCCCGGCAATCGCCTGGGCCACCGCCAGCGTACCGGCCGCAAACGGCGCCATTTCAAAACAGCCCATGGGACCGTTCCAAACCACAGTTTTGGCCTTGGCAATTTCAGCCGCAAACAGTCGGGCCGACTGCGGCCCGATATCAAGCGCCATCCAGCCTTCGCGGATGTCCTGCTCAGCGACGATCTCCGTGCGGGCCTTGGCGTCAAACGCGTCAGCAATTACGTTATCCACCGGTAACAACACCGCCACGCCCTTGGTCCGGGCCTTGACCAGAATATCACCGGCCAGATCAATCTTGTCCGCTTCCACCAGCGACTTGCCGGTGGGCCACCCCTTGGAACGGTAAAACGTATAGGCCATGGCGCCGCCAATGATCAGGCTGTTTACTTTATCCAACAGGTTGGTAATGACATTGACCTTGTCGCTGACTTTGGCGCCGCCAAGGATGGCCACAAACGGCCGCTCCGGGTTGGATAATGCGCGGCCCAGGTAGTCAATCTCCTTTTCCATCAGAAACCCGGCCACACTCTTCTTATAAAACTGGCAGACCACCGCCGTCGAGCCATGGGCGCGGTGGGCGGAGCCAAAGGCATCGTTCACGAAAATTTCGCCGTCGCCAAGCAGAGCCAGTTTGCCGGCAAATTCTTTTTGCCGGGCCTTCATCTCCGCCTTGGCGGCTTTCTTCTGCTCGTCCGCGGCATCCACGGCAACCTTGGCTTTGCCTTCCTCTTCCTTGTAGAAACGGGTGTTTTCCACGAGCAGAACGTCGCCCGGTTTCAAAGACCGCGCCAGCGCCAGCGTTTCGGCGCCAACGCAGTCCGGCCCAAATTTAACCGGCCGGCCCAGCAAGTCCTGCAGGCGCTCGGCAACCGGCTTCAGACTGAACGCGGCTTCCACCTTGCCGCCCTTGGGGCGGCCAAGGTGACTCATCAGCACAACCGCGGCGCGCTGATCGAGAATGTGCCTTATGGTCGGCAACGCCGCGTTGATGCGGGTATCGTCGGCCACCTTGCCGTTCTGGATGGGCACGTTGAAATCCACGCGCACCAGCACGCGCCGGCCTTCAAAATTCACATCGCGAACCGTCAACTTGTTCATTTCAGCACGCCGTCCTTTTTAGCCATATGGAGGATCAAATCCACCATGCGGTTGGAGAACCCCCACTCGTTATCATACCAGGACACGACTTTGAAGAAACGCTTTTCGCCCTTCAAATTATTCTGCAGCGTGGCCAACGAGTCGTAGATCGAGGAACGCGAGTCGTGAATAAAATCCGTCGAAACCAGTTCTTCATCCGTCACGCCCAGAATACCCTGCAGATAAGTTTGGGAAGCCTTCTTGAGCGCCGCATCAATTTCCTCAATCGAGGTATCACGGGTGGTGCGGAAGGTCAGGTCAACGACCGAAACATCCGCCGTGGGAACGCGGAAGGACATGCCGGTCATCTTGCCCTTCACGGCCGGCAACACTTCGCCGACGGCCTTGGCGGCACCAGTCGTGCTCGGGATAATATTTATTGCCGCCGCGCGGCCGCCGCGCCAGTCCTTTTTCGATGGTCCGTCCACGGTCTTCTGGGGTGCAGTGTAGGAATGGATCGTGGTCATGAGTCCCGTTTCGATGCCAAAGCCTTCTTTCAACAGCACATGCACCACGGGCGCCAGGCAGTTGGTCGTGCAGGAGGCGTTGGAAACGATCAAGTGCTTGGCGGGATCATACTCGTTCTCGTTCACGCCCATGAGCAGAAATTTAACTTCACCCTTACCCGGGGCGGAAAGAATGACCTTCTCGGCGCCAGCGGCCAGATGGCCCTTGGCTTTCTCGGAATCCGTGAAAAGCCCCGTGCACTCGAGCGCGTATTTCACGCCCATCGCCTTCCAAGGCAATTCACCGGGAGTTTTCGTGGCCGCGACGCAACGAATTTTGTTGCCGTTAATCACCAGCACGTCATTCTCCGTTTTCGAGGCATCGCTCTTCGTGGTTGTAATCGCATGCTTGAATTTGCCGTGCACCGAATCGTATTTCATCTGATAAGCAAAGTAGTCGGCATTCGTGGATACATCCACCACCGCCACCACATCAATCGTTGTGCCCAACAAACCTTTGTCGCAGATGGTTTGCAAAGCCATGCGGCCGATACGCCCGAACCCGTTAATTCCGACTTTAATGGCCATGAACTGATCCTCCTTGTTTAGATGTGACGCGTTTTTATTAATTAAGTCTCAAACGAACGGACATTACAGAAACTTCCCGACGCCGTCAATGGCCGATTGAAAAAAGACTGCAGGCTGTGAATTACATCCATTAGCATCCCATGGGATGCTTGGGCTGAAGGCTGTGGACCGTTGACTGTAGGAAAACAAACGGAAAAAGCGTGATATTTTAGACAATTACCAAATTTATAGTTCCGGTTTTGCCCATACGCATTATGCTTGTTCGGACCAACAGTCCACGGTCTTCCGCCGTAGGCGGATCCGCCTCAGGCGGAAAAGTCCACAGTCCTCGGCGTCCCTGTGGGACGCCAGTGAATTACATCTTTCAACGGGTTAAAGCCTTGCGGACAATATCTTCAACGGAAAGGTCCGGTTTGCCGCCGGCCATGGCCGCCGCCGCCATTTTCTGGGCGTCGGCTTGTTTATAACCCAGTGAAATCAACGCCAGCACGGCATCACGCAGGCGCTGGTCGCCGCCCAAATCCACGCCGTCGGGCGCGACGGTTGAAAGCCCCTCGGCGGCGGAGAGCTTGTCGCGCAATTCCACCACCATGCGCTCAGCGATTTTCCTGCCGATACCAGTCACTCCGCTAAGCCGCTTGATGTCGCCGAGCGCAATGGCCCCGGTAATTTCGCGCACGGTCAAACTGCTCAGGACGCTCAGCGCCAGTTTTGGCCCGATGCCGCTGACGCTCATCAGCAGGATAAACAACCTGCGTTCGGCCTCGCTCACGAAACCGAACAGACTATGCTGATCTTCACGAATGTAGTCGCAGATCAGCAGGCGGCAGGTTTGTAGCGGAGCGCCCAACCGGTCAAAACTGCTCAGCGGAACGAATACTTCGTAGCCCACCCCGCCGATGTCCAGCACCACGCGCGTCGGCGTTTTCGCCACCAATATACCTTCGAGGAATGCGATCATATTTCCTTCGTGTCCATCAGCGCCATGTATTTACCCGCATGGGCATGGCAAATGGCAATGGCAAGAGCGTCGGCGGCATCCTCCGGCGGCGCTTCGCGCAAGCCCAGGAGCGACGTCACCATGCGGATCACCTGATCCTTGCCGGCGCCGCCGAACCCGACCACCGCCTGCTTGACGCGGCGCGGAGAATATTCGAACACCGGCACGCCGGCCGCCGCGCAGGCGGCAATCACCACGCCGCGCGCTTCACCCAGGATAACGGCCGTGCGCACATTTTTGCAGAAAAAAATGCTTTCAATGGCCGCAACCCCGGGTTTACCCCGTTCCAGAATCTCGGTAATTGCCGCATGCAAATGCCCCAGACATTGCGACAGGGACCTGTCGGGCTGATTTTTCACCAGCGCATGCTCGACAACTTCCAGACGCGATCCGCGCATGCTGATCAAACCCAGCCCGGTGGAACGCAGGGAAGTATCCACGCCAAGGATGCGGGCGGAATTAATTTCTGATTTTTGATTTCTGATTTCTGATTTGGCATCCATGGCGATGACTTTATGATTGCTGATTTTTGATTTCTGATTTGGGACCAATGACAAAGCATCGTATATGACGCGCATTTAACCGCTCATGCGCTATCAACGTATGTTGCAAAACCAATCAGGCAACCATCTTGCAATCATAAATCAGCAATCATAAATCACAAATTACTTCTGCTCCATATCCTTCAAAACCGCCTCGTTCACGTCCATGTTGGAATAAACGTTCTGGACATCCTCATTCTCCTCGAGGGTTTCAATGAACTTGATGATGTTGCCGGCGGTGGTTTTATCGGTCACCGGCACAAAGGCATCCGGAATCAGCACGATTTCCGAGCTGGCGGATTTAATGCCGGCATGCTCCAGCGCATCAGCCACGGCTTGGTAGTTGGCAGGCGCGGTAATGATCTCAAACACGTCGCCATCCTGTTGCATATCCTCGGCGCCGGCATCGAGCACGATCCCCATCAGCTTGTCTTCTTCCACCGCAGCGGCTTCCACCAGGATTTGTCCTTTGCGCTTGAACGTGCGCGCCACCGCACCCTGGCCCGCCAGATTACTGCCGAATTTTGTAAAAATATGGCGGATTTCCGAGGCCGCCCGATTTTTGTTGTCGGTCAGGACTTTAATGACCAGGGCCACACCGGCGGCGGCATAGCCTTCATAGGTGATTTCTTCAAGCTGGCCGCCGGCCAATTCGCCCGTGCCCTTCTTGATGGCGCGTTCCACGTTATCGGCCGGCATGTTACTGCTTTTGGCCTTGGTAATCAGCGTGCGCAAGGCCGGATTCATGACGGGATCACCGCCGCCGGCGCGCGCCGCGATGGAAATTTCCTTGCTCAATTTGCTGAAAATTCGCCCGCGCGCGGCATCCGCCGCGCCTTTTTTATGCTGGATGGTTTTCCATTTGCTATGCCCACTCATAATTTCCCCCTGGTCCTATAATTGATCTATCTTCCGTCCTCCGCCGGGCGCTCAACGCTTCACGCTCGACGCTCCACACCTTTTCCCATCTTGCCGGCACGGCGTCATATTGAATCCTGCCAGCGCGCCGCCGGGCAGAACGTCGAAATCCTGGATCCATCCCTCGCTGAATCCCAACCGCTCAACCGTCCGGCACACCATATCATATTCCGAGCGGGTAATGGTGCGGCTCCATGGCAACCGGCCAAGCGCCCGATATGCCGGCGTATATTGCGCCATAATGCTTACCGCTATCTTCGGGCCAATCTGTTCCGCCAGCCATTCCAGCGAAGCGCAGGCTTCGCGCGCCAGCCCTGGCAAAATTAACAGCCGGCAGATCACGCCACGCACGGCAACGCCCTGAACATCCACCACTAACGGCCCCGCCTGGCGCCACATTTCCAGCACCGCCGCCCGGGCACACTCCACATACGTCGCGGCATCGGACCAGCGCACCGCGGCTTTCGAACTGGCATACCGCAGGTCAGTCAGATAAACATCCGCTTTTCCAGCCATTGCGCGTATGATCTCGACTCGTTCGAAACCGCTGGTATTATATACTACCGGCAGGTTTTGGCCAGCCGCGCGCACACGTTGTAATGCCTCGACAATCATCGGCAACCAGGACGTTGGGCTCACCAAGTTCCAATTATGACAGCCTTCCGCGTGAAGCGCGCTGAAAATTCCGGCCAGTTCCTCCGCCGCGCAGGTCGCACCATTCCCTTCCTGGCTCCAGATATAATTCTGGCAATAAATACAACGCAATGTGCAACGACTGAAAAAAATGGCGCCGGACCCGCGCCGGCCGGAGATGGGCGGCTCCTCGCCGGAATGTGGTCCATATCTAAAAATCTGCGCCATGCGTCCGGCTCGACAATATCCCAGACGCCCAATCGCCCGATTGACCCCGCACCGACGCGGGCACAGCTCGCAATGTTCCAACGCCCCTGTGATCGGATTGTTGATTTCGGATTTTTGATTTCTGATTTCCGTCACATGCCCTCTGTAGCGCCCCGGCATGTTTGCGCCGGAGCGACTTCGCACAGCCAGGCGGCGACAGTTATCGCTCCACGCTTCACGCTCAACGCTCTACGTGCTTCATTCCTCCTCTTCCTTCTTCTTTTCGGCGCCGGCGATAATTTTCTGGGCAATCGTGTTGGGCACGACGTCATACCGCGCAAACTTGATTTCAAATGATCCGCGCCCACCCGTGATACTGCGCAATTCGGAGGAATACCGGAACATTTCAGCCTGAGGCACTTCCGCGGTGATGACCTGCACGCCGTCCTCGACATCAACGCCCAGGATACGTCCGCGCCGATGGTTAAGATCGCCGTTGATATCGCCCATGGACTGTTCCGGCACCATGACGCGCACGGTCATGATCGGCTCCAGCAAAACGGGTTTAGCCTTGGTCAAGGCCTCTTTGAACGCGCGCGCCGCCGCGATCTTGAACGCGATTTCCGAGGAATCCACATCATGGTAGGACCCGTCATACACGGAGACCTTCACATTGACTACCGGGTAACCGGCCAACACACCGTGCGGGATGGCCTCCAAAAATCCCTTTTCGCAGGCTGGTATGAAATTCCGCGGAATGACACCCCCAACGACTGCATCCACAAACCAATCCTCTTCATCCGCGCGTTTTGTCTGGACCTTGCAATATACTTCCGCATATTGCCCGCGGCCGCCGGATTGCTTCTTGTGTTTGTAATGGCCGTCACCCATGCCCACTACCGTTTCCTTGTAGGCCACCTTGGGCACCTTGAATTCCGCGTCCAGGTTACTGCGTTTTTGCATCAGCTCATGGACAAGTTCCATATGTGCATCGCCCATGCCGGAAAGCACCGTTTCGCGCGTGTCCGCATGCCGTTCCACTACCAGAGTCGGATCGTCTTCCACTGCGCGGGCGAGCGCAACGCCAAGCTTGTCGTCATCGGCCTGATTCCTGGCAAAAACCGCAACCGACACCACCGGATTAGGGAAAACAACCGGTTCAAACGCAAATTTCTGACCCACCGCGCACAAGACGTCGTTAAGCGCCGTGTTCTTTAATTTCGGCAACGCCACAATATCGCCGGAACGCGCCTCGGTGATCGGCAATGGTTTCTTGCCCTGAGGCTGGAGTAAGATTCCAATCTTTTCTTTCTGGCCTTTGGTAGCATTGAAAACATCCATATTTTCTTTGAGCGTGCCGCCATAAATGCGCACATAGGATAACTTGCCGGCATAGGGGTCGGTGACGTGCCGCCAGACCACGCCGACAAAAGGCGCCTCGGGGGCGGGATTGATCGCCGTGCCCGCCGCATCTTTGACGCTCCGCACAAGGGGATTGGGAAAAAGGCTGACAATGCCGCCGAGCAATTCACTGACACCGATGTCCTTGGGCGTCATAACGGCAAAAACTGGAATCAGACTGCCGGCACACACGGCGGCACGCAGGCCCTTGATAATCTCATCGGCCGTCAATTCCGTGCCGCCCAGATATTTTTCCAAGAGCGCATCGTCCGTCTCGGCCGCCCGCTCGATAAGGGCGCTTTTGGACGCCTGCCAATCTGCAGGCGAAACGCCCGTGGGCGCCGCCGTTGCGCCCGCTGGCGTTGTCACGCCCAGGACTTCGACCATGCCACCCATCGTGGGCAACACGACCGGCACGCATTTAGGTCCCCAGACTTTCTGCACATCGGCCAGGATTTTGGCGAAATCGGCATTTTCCTTATCGAGCCCCGTAATAACAATGCCCCGCGGCAAACCCAACGCCACGCACCGGCGCCAAACGCGGTTGGTACCCACCTGAATGCCGGCGGTAGCGTCAATGGTAATCAGGGCCGCATCGGCCACGCGACTGGCGCAGAGTACCTGCCCGTAAAAATCGTCAAATCCGGGAACATCCACAAAGGTCATCTGGATTTTCTGGCCTTGTCTGGTCTTGAAGAAACCCGTAAAAGACTGGGAATACAGACTGATCTTGCGGCTGATTTCCTCCTCAGTAAAATCGCTCAGGCTGGTACCGGCATTGACCTGCCCTTGTTTTTCGGTCAGACCCAGCTTGCCAAGGAAGGCGTCACACAACATGGTTTTTCCACTGCCGGTGTGACCCAACAAAACGAAATTGCGCACATCTGCCACAGCAATGTCTTTCACGATATAGCCTCCTATCCGTTAAATACTTGCTTTTTATCACGCTATGCCGGCAATCGAATGAACGGATATTGATACCGGATACGCTTGTCCAATGCAAGTTTTTGTTTGACGGTTTTTCCTTGACTCCCCTCATTTAACACGGCATTTTTAAAAAAAGACGAAGAAACCGGCAATTATCAAAGGAAACGCGAACATGAATCCAAACTTGAAGACTTTCTCCGATTGGCGTTACGGTCTTTTTATCCACTATGGTCTCTACAGCCTGATTGAACGGGGGGAGTGGGTCTGGAATCGCGAGGAAATTCCAGCGGCAGAATACTGTGCGCTGACGAAACGGTTTACGGCCGGCAAGTTTGACGCCGATGTTTTGTGTAACCTTGCCGTGCGCGCCGGCATGCGTTACATGGTGTTGACGACGATGCATAGCGAGGGTTTCCGATTGTATGACACCACATTGAGCGATTTCTGCACGGCGAAAACAACCGCCCGGCGTGACTTAGTAACGGAATTCGTGACGGCGGCTCGCAAACACGGCCTGCGCATCGGCCTTTACCACAGCCTCAACAACTGGCACGACCAGCCGGACGCCGTGGCCGCGCTGGAGGATAAGACGGCATATTTAAGGTTCATTGACGGAATTTTCGCGCGGATCCGCGAACTGGTGACAAAGTTCAATCCCATTGACGTGCTCTGGTACGACGGCTGGTGGCCTTTTAACGCGGAAGGGTGGCAGGCGGAGCGCATGAACGCAATGGTGCGAGAGATTCAGCCGCATATTCTGCTTAACGGACGCAACGGACTGCCGGGCGACTTCGCCACGCCGGAAGGCCACATGGGCGAGCCAAGACCATGGCGCCCCTGGGAAGCTTGCATGACATTGAATAACAATTGGGGATTTCACGCCGGCGATCACGAATGGAAGTCACCCGCCCAGGTAGTGGATATGCTGATTACGGCGGCGCAAGGGCGCGGCAATCTCCTGCTCAACGTCGGGCCGCGCGGCGACGGCTCTGTGCCGGAGGAATCCATCCGGGTACTGGAAACCGTCGGCAACTGGTTGACCCGTTGCGGCGGCGAGGCCATCTACGACACCGAACTGTTCACATTCGATCTGCAGGAACGCGGCAATCACCGGGGCGACTGGTCGAACCACGGCTCCTTTACCGCGCGGGAAAACAATCTGTATTGGATCGTCCGGCGCTGGCCGGGCAACCAGTTTGCTTTCGGCGGGTTACAGGCAAAAGTGCGCACGGTGCAACTGCTCGGCAAATCCGGACGGCCGGTGAACTTCCGGCAGGAAGGAACGCGGGTTGTTTTGAGCGGTTTGCCGGACATGCCGCCCGATCCGCTGTGTCCCGTGTTCCGGATCGAATGCGACCACCCGCCGGCATTGTATCAATGCGGCGGACTGCGTATTCCCAGAACGCCTCACCCGCATTACGATCCTTGTCCATCGGACATTAAACATTGAAGTTGGATCAGTAACATCCCATAGCTTGGACTGAAGACCGTGGGCTGTTGGCTGTGGCAAAACAAACGAAAAAAGAGTGATATTTGGGACGATTACCAAAACCCGCCCGCAACGCTGGCGCGTAGCGACTGCGGGCTGGGTTACAGTTCCGGTTTTGCACACATGCATGGCCCCTGCTCATAACGACGAGTCAAATAATCTGATGAAACTCTGGTATTCCAAGCCGGCGGAAAAATGGGATTGCGGAATGCCAATCGGCAACGGCCGGCTCGGCGCAATGGTCATGGGCAGGACCGACGAGGAAAGAATCCAGCTTAACGAGGACACCCTCTATGCCGCCGGGCCATATGATCCAAGTAGTCCGGAAGCGCTGAAAAATCTGCCGGAGGCACGCCGCCTGATCTTCGCAGGAAAATATAAGGAGGCTAATGACCTGATCGGCAAAAAAATGATGGCGCGCCCACTCCGCCAGATGCCATACCAGACCGTTGGTGATTTCATTTTGAAGTTCGCAAAACACGGCAAGGTCAGAGACTATCGCCGCGAACTTGACCTGGATACCGCGATTATCCGGGTCACATATTCCACCGGCAATGTAAAATTCAAGCATGAAATCTTTGCCAGCCCCGTCCAACAGGTCATTGTCGTAAACCTGACAGCCGATGCCCCGGGTAGAATCAACCTGTCGGCAACCATGACCAGTCCGCAGAAAGTGAACGTGGAAACCGCAAACCCCGATTCGCTGGTGATGAGCGGCGCCGCCACAGAGTGCCAGAACATTCCAGGCATTACAAAATTCCAGGCGCGCGTAAAGGCGTTCCCGAAGTCCGGCAAAATGACGTGCGCCCAGGACAAGCTGAGCATTACTGGCGCCGACTCGGTAATGTTCATGATCGCCATCGCAACCAGTTACAACAACCACAAGGATGCCGGCGGCAACCCCGAAGCGCGTGCCAGGAAATTTATAGCCGCCGCAAGCGGCATCGCTTACGCAAAGCTCGTCAGGGCGCACGTTATTGAACACCAGAAGTTATTCCGCCGCGTGAAACTTGATTTGGGAATTACTAATGCCGCCGGACGGCCCACGGACAAACGCATCAAATCGTTTGCCGACGTCAACGATCCGCAACTTGCGGCGCTTTATTTTCAATTCGGACGTTATTTAATGATTGCCGGTTCGCGGCCAGGCTCGCAACCCCTGAATCTCCAGGGCATCTGGAACGAAAGCCTTACCCCGCCGTGGGAGAGCAAATACACGATCAACATCAATACCGAAATGAACTATTGGCCGGCCGAATCGTGTAACCTCGGCGAATGCGTCGAACCCCTGATCCGCATGGTCACCGAACTCGTTAAGCCCGGCGGCCGCACGGCAAGGGTGAATTACAACGCACGCGGCTGGGTTTGTCATCATAACACTGACATCTGGCGTGCAACCGCTCCGGTTGACGGTCCACGGAGCGGGTTCTGGCCAACCGGCGGCGCGTGGCTGTGCCGGCACCTCTGGGAACATTACGTTTATGGCGGCGACCGGGAATATCTCAAGAAAGTTTACCCGGTGATGAAAGGGGCGGCGGAATTTTTTCTGGACACCCTGGTTGAGGAACCCACGCATAAATGGCTGGTCACTTGTCCTTCCCTCTCGCCCGAAAACGAACATCCGTTCCATACAACGATCTGCGCCGGCCCGACAATGGACACGCAAATCATACGCGACCTGTTCGACAACTGCCTGGCGGCCTCCAAAATTCTCGGCACGGATCGCGGTTTCCGCGAGCAGTGCAAAACAACTTGTGCGCGCCTGGCGCCCATGCAGATCGGCGCACAGGGCCAGCTCCAGGAATGGCTGGAGGACTGGGATGCCAAGGCTACGGATATACATCACCGTCACGTTTCACACCTCTACGGCGTATTCCCAAGCGAGCAGATTACATTACGCGGCACACCTGAACTCGCGACTGCCGCGAAAAAATCGCTGGCGACACGGGGTGACGGCGGAACCGGCTGGAGCAAGGCATGGAAAATTAATCTCTGGGCGCGGCTTGAAAATGGCGACCGCGCTTTCAAGATGCTCGGCGAACTGATTGCCGACAGCACACTCCCCAGCATGTTGGATGCCTGCCCGCCATTCCAGATTGACGGCAACTTTGGGGGCACATCCGGCATTGCGGAAATGCTCTTGCAGTCACATTCGGGCGAGATCCACCTTCTGCCAGCGCTTCCAAAAGCCTGGCCAAGCGGCAGTGTGAAAGGACTGTGCGCACGCGGAGGCTTCGAGGTGGATATTTCGTGGAAAAACGGGAAACTTGCCCGCACAGTCATCCGCTCCAGGCTCGGCAACAAATGCAAGGTTCGTTACGGAAATAAAACTGAAAAATTTACGCCAACGGCCGGCACGGAACTGCGGTTGAATGACCAACTTAAAAATCGGGATTAACCTTTCCGACCAGAACGTATACATCACGCGCAGGAACGGTTATTTCAATTCCCTGCGGCCCGACTATAATATTTTGTTTTATTTTTTTCCCGGCCGGATAATCCGCGAAATCACCGGCGGCGTTCTTTATGGACAGCCGGTAATTGCGCGGTTCGGACGCGGAATTGAACACCAGCGCCAGCAGTCGCCCGCCCAGACGCAGGGCGCCGAACATCCCGGTTGGTGGTCCGTTTATCTGCGCGTCGTCACGCACCCCATCAACAAAAACTCCTCATATTCCGCCAGCAGGGCAATGGCCTCGTTGACATGCGTATAATCCAGACCATCCATTGGCGCCCATATCCACTGCATAACGCCGGAACACCCGGCCAATACCAGTTTTACATACTCCAGCTTGAGGTCCATTCTGCGTGGCGGGCCCCCATAAAGAACTCCCCCCAACAGCGGCTTGCCTTTAAGCGCGGAGACGGTATTGCCGATTATCGCTTGATTCCAACCGTAGCCCGCCACGGCAACATCACAGGCCGGACCAGCCAAAGTCCAGTCAATGCAATATTTTTTGCGGCTTACCGTGGTTTGATAGGCGCTATACAAATACATCCGTCCATCCGGGACAACGGTCCTAAGACCGTCGCGCCACATGAGCGTAATGTCGGCCCATTGCCGGCACCAGAAATCCACCCATTGCTCTTCATGCTTTTCCAATATGAGTTGCGGGGTCAATTCCCCCGTAATTTGGTATCGCCCGGCAAAATTTTTCAGGCATCTATCACAGAAACAACAATGTTTGGGACCAAACTCCAGGTCCCACCAAAATCCGTCCGGAGGCACTTCCGCCGCATTGATTGTTTCCGCCACAGCCGCCACCGCCGCACTACGCCCCTCGCCGGTCATCCATGAAGGACAAAGACTAAAATAGGGGGACCCTTTCCCGTCATAACCGACATATTTGGTGTCCTTGCTTTGGAGACGGGCAAATCCGGCGGGCCTGACCCATTCGGCGATAATCTTAAACCCGCGTTCACGCAAAAGCGGGTTGTAAAGCTTGTGATCGCCGGTCCGTTCTATGTAAGAAGTGAACCCGGCATCGCGCCAGGTATCCATGAGGGCCATCAGTTCGGCGCGTCCCCAACCACCGTATCCGGTTCCAAAAGAATGGGCCAACTGCATCTCTATCCGGGCCGGTCTTTTTGTCTTTTTCAGCGGCGCGAGAACAAACCTTTCTTCTTGACTATAATTCACTGGCGTCCCACAGGGACGCCATGGGCTGTGGACTGTAGGCTGTGGGTCGGAACAGAATAAACACAGATGGGAAAAACCGGAACTGCGGTTTTAATAATGGTCCTTCATAGCCCTCGGTTTTATTGGGGTTTTCCCACAGTCAATAGCCCACAGCCCTCAGCCAAAGCATCCTATGGGATGCTACTGACTATAATTTAATCTCTCGGTACAAATTCAACCATATTAAACTGATAGTATATATCGTCAGATTAAATATCCTATAAGGCATGAAAGCATCTTTAAAACATCCGCCGGCTCCCATGCCGGTTTTGGAAGGACCATTACCGGAACAGGAATTGGATTTATGTTCCTTGAGCACGGCGCCGGTCTTGCCCGTCATTTTTCCTGAAATCAACGCGGTTGCGGCGCCGGCCTGGTCCGGCACACCCCCGGTATTCGCCGCAGTTGCGGCGCCGGCCCGATCCGGTAGTTTCCCGCGTCCGCTGATGACAAGAACGGTGTGGTATTATACGCTCGTGTTAGGGGGGAATTGTTATATGCATGTGCCCGGCAAAGCGTTGAGATTAAAACGCGGCGACATGCTTGTTATGAGCCCAACCTGCCGGCGCGGCTACACCGGGCAGAAGGGCCGGCGGTATTATCGTATCTACTGGGCCTGGCGTTCCCCGCCGCTCATTCCGCTCATTAAACCGGAAGAAGGACAATACTTGATGATGAAACTGTCGGAACAAAAAATTAAACGATTGCAGTTTTTACATGTAGCTTGCCGGAAAATACTGCGCCGCTTAGATCAGTTCACGCAGTTTAAATTGCACAACATCCGCAGGGAAATTGACTTGCTATTGGCGCAGACCCGCGTTACCCCCGATGTGACCAAAACTCCCGCCATGCAATTTGCCCTGGCCGTGCGCTGGATAGAAGAACACATGATGATGCGGGATGCCATCGGCGCGCTATGCGAATATCTTGCCATTTCGCCGGCCACGCTCAATCGCCTGTTCCACCGGCGGTTGAAAATATCGCCGGCAGTTTATCTCCAGAAACTGAAAATGAAATATGCCCGGACATTGCTCCAATCCGGAAATTTATCAGTCAAGGCCGTCGCCTACCAATTAGGTTATAAACATCCCAACGACTTCAGCTATGCTTATAAGCATCACATCGGCACTGCGCCAACCGGGCAGGTTCTCCGGCAAAATTGAACACCGGGTTGACGCCCATGCGGACAAGCCGCAAAAATAATGGCGGGATGGATCAGGAAAGTGCCGGACTTTGCCGCGCGCAAGCGGCGTCAAGCCCCGCGAAACCCTGGCCGGCGCGTGGCCGGCATAAAGTTGAGCCCGCCTGCGCGGGACGGAATTCAAATCACATCGCGTCCAACAATCCCGCCAACTGTCCCGCCACCGCGCTGAGGCGGCCCAGTCCCCTGTTTCCCGCGCCCAGCACCAACCAACCATCGAAGCTGGCGCACCGTAAAATAGAGATCAACTCCTTGATTTCCGCGTTGCCATGGGCCAGCAACCGCGGCGTGCCGTCGAACAGGCAATCTTCCACATCAAGCTGGTCCACGAAACGCCGTAGTTTCTTCTTATAACTGCCGAGGAAGGGCTTTTCCCCCAGACGCGCAAACCCTGTTGCGCTGAATGTGAAACCCGGGTTCCAGCCTTTGTCTTTCAGACGCAACAGCATGGCTGATGTTTGTTCACTGTCAAAGATCGTATTAAAGAATGACAATGCAATGCCCTGGTCACGCGCCGCGGCCAGCGCCTCTTCGGCCCGTTCCGATAACGGCAATACGACGCGCGTGACGCCGCATCCGCGCGCGCGCGCGATCAAAACGCTCGGTTTAATTCCCACGACCCGGGCGCGCAGAGCCGTGACCTCCAGCTTGCCTTTCCGCAATGCCGTCACGGCGGCCGTTAATTTATCGGCCGGCATTAATTCCAACGGTTGCGCCTCCATGACATCCAGTTCGACTCCGCCTATCCCGGCCCGGGCGCATTGCTCGATGATTTCAGGAAGATAGTGTCCGGCCAAGTGCGTGGAAACCGCCAAACGGAACGATTCGGCGGCGAACCGCGCGCGCCATAGATCCGCCCGTTGCGCCACGCAATCGGCACAGTTGGGATTAGCGCACAGCGCAAAAGCCGGATTCCGCCGGCCGGCTTCCAGGACCAATGCAATCAGGTCCTTGCCTTTGATCAGCCGCACCACGGCATGACCAATCCGAACGATTTTCATTTTACCGCTTTCCCGCAACATCCGGTCAAGCCCGATAAAATCACGATGCGGACCAGGAAAGCAAGGCCACGATTTGGTGACTTGACCCCCGGGCGTATCGAAGGTCTTGGCATCCGTGGTTTTGAGATAAGGCAGTCGTAATATTTCTTCGGCGGTGTGCAACATCGTGTTGCGGTCCTGATCAACACCCAGCAGGCAGACATAGCCGCCCAGTTCCGCAAGGCGCAGATAGGGCGTATTTTTTTCGTGCGCCAGTTCGGCTTGCCAATGATCACGGCAAATCGCTTGAGCCCTGGCGCCCACCGCCGCCACACCAGCCAGCGGATGCAGGCTTTGCACCGCTTTGGGATGCGCCTTGACCATATCAGCAATTGCACCCAGCGCCCCAAACGTCGGCACTACCAGCGTGCCGGTCGAATCGAGTACGCGCAGAAAGGCGTTCATTACCGTCGCCGCGCCGCCGGCCACTTGCCCCAGACTGGCCAACGAACTGTGCAGGATAACCAGGGACCCCTTCTTAAGCCCCGCCATTTTTAATCCATTTTCGATTTCAGCCTGATGAATCATAATTGCACCTCGATTTAAACCATCTGTGCCGCTTCGCGCCAAAAATCACCGGTTTTACGCTTGGATCAATTCGGCCACAACCCGGCAGGGCAATTGGGTCACTGTTTCAAACCGCAGGGGCAAAGCTGTCAGCCGCACATAAGGCGTTGTCAGCGCCGCCAGATTGATCGGCAGACAAACCGTGGTAATGCCCGCCCCGAAAAGATCCAGGAACACTCCCTCCAGCGCTTGTGACTCATAAATATCGGACACCAGCAAATGAATTTTGCGCTCGATAATCCAGCGGCGCGCATCCCGGCCCAGCCAAACACTGCGTGACTCAATTGCGTCAAACCGGCGCACGCCGAGGGCATTCAGCACGAGCGCTTGGCCCCGGAATGGTTTCGGGCAGGCGGCCGCCAATTCCATGGCGGTCACGGCGCCCGAGCCCCCGGCACGGTCCAGATGAATTACCGTGGCTTTCACCCGAAACAACTTTTCAAATGGGTAATTGGCGGCATCGAAACCATCCGTTGTCTCCTTGATGTGCCCCGGAAAATCAATATACGTTCCAGCCATGCTGTCATGCCGGAAGTGATAAATCATGCCGGTATAGTTTTGGATGCGCAGTTCCTCCCGTGCGGCAGTGACCGAACCATCCGGCATCTGGACCGGAACAGGCAGGCTTAAATCAATGAGCGCCATGGCGTTTCCTTTATTTATTTCACCGCAAGCGACGCGGCGTAAGCACCATCTGTGAGCGAATCCGGCGGGAAGCATTGATACGCATGCCGAAGACAAAACTCGGGATGCGTCTTCAACCAGGCAAAGATTATAGCCTCATTTTCTTCCGGCTCCAGACTGCACGTGCTGTAAACGATGCAACCGCCGCGTTTCACCAAGCCGGCCATGCGTTCCAGCAATTCCCGCTGGGTAGCGCCCAAGCGCGTCAACCCGGCTTTCGAAAACCGCCAGCGGACGTCCGGCTTGCGCCGGATAACCCCGGTATTACTGCAGGGAACATCCAACAGAATGCGGTCAAAGCGCCCGAACGACTCCGGCCTCAGGCGCCGGGCATCGCCCTGCGCCACCTTTACAAACGCAGAACAGCCCAGGCGCTCCAGATTGGCGCGCAGACGCGGCAAGCGGTCGGCGCGCAGATCCATGGCCACGAGCCGCCCCTTGCAACGCATGCGCTCGGCGATGAGCGCGGTTTTGCCGCCCGGCGCAGAGCAGGCATCCAGGACATGGTCCCCGGGCCGGGGATCCAGCAGGTCCACCGCCTGAATTGCGGCCGGATCAATGACCATGAAATGACCCTCCGCGTAGCCCGGCAGGTCTTCAACCCGCACGCCATGGGCCAGGGTAAAACATCCCGACAAAGCATGAGGATGAACCTTGGTCGCCTCCCGCGCAGATCGATGTTCGGTGTTCGATAGCCTGCCCTCCGACATTCCTACGCCCACCGAAGCGGGCTTCGCGAAGGCGGGAGCGCTCGGGCGTAGGCGGGTTGGATGTTCCGCCGTCGCTAAAGCTATGGCGGACAAGTCAATGTTTGCTTCGGTTGCAGAGCTATTCACGTCATGCGGAACAACCTGCCCCCCCACCCCGCGCGCCGCCAAAGTTTTGAGATAAGCTTCCGGCGTAGTCTTCAACCGGTTGACACGGATGATCACATCAGCGCGCTGATTATTCCAGGCGCACAACGCCGCGGCCGGACCATCCCCAAAACGCCTTATCCAGCGCTCCAGCAGTTCGTCCGGATGCGATTGCCGGATGCCCAGCGGCTGGCGGGACAATTCCGCCAGCAGGGCATCCTTTTCGCGCAGGGTCCGGCGCAGGATCGCATTCACAAAATCGGCCTGGCGCGCGCCAAGGGCCACCTTCGCGGCTTCCACGGTTTCGTGGACCGCGGCGAACGACGCCACTTCGGTCATTTTCAAGAGCTGGTACAAACCAACCAGCAGGAACGCCTGCTGTGAGGGGTTTGGCGAGCGCCGCACATAACGGGCAATGACCCAGTCTAAGAGCCGCTTCCAACGCACGATGCCATAGACCAGTTCCATGATAAACGCGCGGTGTTCGCGCACGTCCTCCAGCATGCGATTGGGAAAATCCCCGGTAGCCAGCCAGCGCTCAATGATCGCCGCCGCCCGGCCGCGGGTGGAAGAATTGTTTTTCCGGCATTCTGCATTCTTCATTCTACAGTCCCTGCCCGCAGTGCTACGCTCAGCGTTGCAGGCGGGTGCATTTCTTCAAATCCGCTCCGGCGTCTCGATGCCCAGCAGGTTCAGCCCCTGCCCCAGCACGCGCGCCACCAGACCGCACAGCCGCACGCGGCTTTCACGGACGCCCTCGGGCGCCTTGAGGAACGGCACATTCTGATAGAAGCTGTTGTAGAGACCCGCCAACTGGTATAGATAATCGGCCAGCGCACTGGGCCGCGCAACGCGCGCCGCCAGCGGCACGATTTCGGCAAACCGCAACAGGTGAAGGGCCAGTTGGCGCTCAACGCTCTCCCGCAGGGCCAGCGGGAAGGACGCCGGATCCTTGTTGGGGAATTGGTCCCGGTATTTATCCTCGACGCTCCGAATGCGGGCATAGGCATACTGGAGGTAAGGCGCGGAATTACCGTTGAGCGCCAGGGCCTTGTCCCAACTAAAGGTCACCAAGCTCTGCGGATTCTGGCTGAGGTCCGCGTATTTCACCGCGCCGATCCCCACGGCCCGGGCCACTTCTTTCTGCCGGGCCGGCGGCATCTCCGGACTGGTTTCCCGGACCACCGCCAGCGCGCGGCTTTCGGCCTCGTCCAGCAATTTTTCCAGTTTGATGACGTTGCCCTGCCGGGTGGAAAACGTGCCCTCCGGCAGGCGCATCAGCCCGAACCAGACGTGCTCCAAGCGCGTGGGCACACCCAGCCGTTTACAGATGGCAAAAATCTGAGCAAAGTGAAGTTGCTGGCGCTCGTCAGTCACATAAACAATAAGCTCCGGCTGGAACTCCGCAACCCGGCTCAACACCGTCGCGATATCGGTCGCGGCGTAATTAAAGGCGCCGTCGCGCTTGCGGACAATGCAGACGGGCAGTTTTTCTTCCTCCAGAAACACCACCAGGGCGCCTTCGCTTTCGCGGGCCAAACCCTCCTGTTCGAGCCGGGCGATCACGGCCGGCAGGCGGTCATGGTAAAAACTTTCGCCGCGCGTCAGATCGAACTTCACGCCCAGCCGCCGGTACATGCGCTCAAACTCGGCAATTGAAAGATCCACGAACTGTTTCCACAGCAAAAGATTTTCCTTGTCCCCCGCCTGCAGTTTGACTAATTCCTGCCGGCACTGGTTTTTCCACTCCGCGTCGGCCTCGGACTTTTCATAACTCAAGACATAGATGCGCTCCAGTTCCTCGACGGGCATCTCGCTTAATTTCCGGCGGTCAACGAAATGCCGATACCCCATGATCAGGATGCCGAACTGCGTGCCCCAGTCACCCAGATGGTTGTCGGCAATGACGCGGTAGCCCAGGAAGCGGTAGAGCCGGTCCAAGGCATTGCCGATCACGGTTGAACGGATATGGCCGATATGCATCGGTTTGGCCACATTCGGGCTGGAGTAATCCAGGACCACCGTGCGGTCAGCGCCGGAGGGAGCTACACCCAGGCGCTCGTCACGCGCCATTGATTCCAACCGGACAGCCAGCCAATCCTCGCGCAGTCGAATATTGATGAATCCCGGTCCAGCCAGATCCAGGGCGGCAATGGCTGGATGCCAGGGCTTGTGATTCACCACCGCCTGGGCAATCGCGCGCGGCGGCTTCTTCATTTGCTTAGCCAGGGCCATAGCCGCATTGCACTGGTAATCGCCAAAGGCCGCATCCGCGGCAGCCACGACGGCCACGTCAGCGAAGTCGCCCGCGCCGGGAAACGTCCGGCGGAACACGTCCCGGAGCCAAGCGGTCAGGATTTGATCTATGGGAGCCATGTTAAATACCAGTGATCAGTTATTAGTGATTAGTGATCAGTGATCAGTCGAACGCTCGCTACTCGCCAGAGGTCAGAGATCAGAGGTCAGAGGTCAGTCTGCCCGCCGACTTGTCCCGCTCTCAGTCCACGGTCTACAGCCTACAGTCCACGCCCCCTCTTCGGTCTGTCGTCTGGCGTCCGTCGTCTGGCGTCTGCTTCTTGCTTCACTTCATTCCGTAAAACAGCCTGTATAACCAATTGAGCAGGACCAGTAAACCGAAAAAGCAGAGCAAGACCATCCAGGCGCGCGCGCGCCACTTAAAGCAGAGGCCTGGAATCAGGCGCACACCGCACAACAAGGCCGCGGCGTTAACGGCGAAAACAAAAGCCGTGGCCGCATAGAGCAACGCCGCCAAGGGGCATGTATGCAGAACGGCCAGCCACTGACCATGTGCCATAGCGACAAAGCCGCGGGTCAGTCCGCAACTGGGGCAGGGATAACCGGTTAGCCGGCGAAACGTGCAAATCGTCCATGGGATTCGATCCAGCGGCAGGATGGCCGCCGCCAGCAGGACTCCGCCGCCAATGAGCGTCCAAGGCAGATGATGCGCCAGCACGGTTCGATAACCGCCGGCGCGGCCGGGACACTCAACGTTCCACAAGAGTCCCATCCCGGCTATTCCTTTTAAAAAGCGCCGCCGTTTAGGCCGCGGCCTGAACGCCAAACACATTTCGATAGGCCACCGCCAGGATGCAGACGGCAATGGGCATGGTGACAATCACACCAATCCCGCAGGCGATCGCGCCCACATGGCCGATCAGCATGGCCACGACCAGCAGACCGAGGAACGGGAAGAAATTCGGCTTCACCACGTTCAGGCTCAGCAGGGAAGCCGGCCAGAACTCCATTTTCTTATCCACGATCAGGAACAGGCCGAACATCAGGGCCGTGTGCAGCACAATGGAAACAGCGATAACCACCAGCGTGCCGATGCAGGGGATGAGACTCACGGCCGAAACCGCCAGCAGGATAATTCCCCAGACCAGAAAAAAAAGAAATGACTGGAGAAAATAATCAAAACCCCTGAACACATCGCCCATCTGCGGTTTGGGTTCTTTCCGATCCACAAGCGCCAGTGCCATCCAGGCCAAGCCGGCCATCATCGGCCCGCTGAGAATACCCAGCGTGGCGCCACTGATAACAATCGCCAACAGGGAGGCGACAATCCAGATGCCGATGTTGTCCTTGTAAAGCTCCCATCCCTGCTGAATCCACTCGCTGAATCGGACCTCCACTTTTCCTTCCATCATGACCCACCTCCCTTGTTAGTTTACCGCCAGCATATCATAAGGCCGCCATTGGTCACAATCAAAAATGTTATTCCCGGATATTTTCATTTGCCCAGCAGTTATAAGCTTGGGCGGGACAAACACTGAAATTGACCCGGAAGCTCCCGGCACTCATTGCGCGGCGTGCCGTCCAGCTGTCGGATGACCAGCGGAAGAGCCAGTCCCGCGATAATGCCAAGGATACAGGCCAGTATAAACGCCACCATGCTCACATAACCCGTGATCAGTCCAGCCAGCGCCATGCCGTTGCCGGAGAGCGCGGCCGGTGTCTGTTGGATCTTGGAACGCGCCAGGTGTCCGCAAATAATGGCCGGGATAGCCAACGGCAGGCAACAGAAAACCAGCGACGCAATCCCGAGAATCAGCGCCCAAACGGCCAGAGGCGCAACAGGCAATTGGTCTTGAACTGTATTTATTGTATTCATGAACATCTTCCGAGCGTAAAACAATGAATTAATCTGTTAATACTTTATCCGGGAACAACGGCAATGCAAGCAAAAAATACATCCGCTGAATTTTTAATCTTGACTTAAGACAGGGTTGCCATAGTTTGTTCATTTAACGAATTGCCATTTAAAATTACAGGTTTGCTAATTAGATGAAAGGCATTGATTCATGATCAATATCGTTCAGATAGGCTTGGGTCCCTTGGGACAAAAAGTGGCGCGTTATGCCATGGAACGCGGGACGATCAAAATTGTCGGCGCGGTAGACCCGGCGTCGGACAAGGCCGGCCAAAACTTGGGCGCGTTGTGCGGAATCAAAAAGCGGACGGATGTTGTCGTATACAGCAACCTGAACGCCGCCATGAAGGGTGTCAAGGCATCCGTAGCCGTGCTGACCACCGTTTCGAGTTTGAAGCGCTTGGAGCCGCAGGTGCGGGAACTATCCAAGGCGGGACTGCACATTGTTTCCACCTGCGAGGAATTGGCATTCCCCTGGAAGACTCAGCCGCAGGCGGCCAAGCGCATCGACGCCATTTGCAAACAACACGGCGTGGCCTGCGTCGGCACGGGGGTTAATCCCGGATTCCTCATGGACTTTTTCCCGTGCATCATGACGGCTGTCTGCCAGCGCGTGGATCGCATCCGCATTTCGCGGATTCAGGATGCCGCGGCGCGGCGCATTCCATTCCAGCAAAAAATCGGGGCCGGACTGACTTTAGCGGAGTTTAAGGCCAAGGTAGCCGCAGGGACACTCAGGCACGTCGGGCTCACCGAATCCATGCACATGATCGCCCGCCACCTGGGGTGGAAACTGGACCGCACAACGGAATCGTTAAACCCGGTCATTGCCAACCGTAAAATCCGTTCCGGCCATAAGCCCATCATGAGCGGCCAGGCCTGCGGAGTTGAGCAGATCGGCCGCGCCATGTGCAAAGGCAGGGAAATCATTAAGCTCCATTTTTGCGCGGCAGTGGGCAAGGGCAAATCTTTCGACCGGGTGGAGATTATCGGGGAACCGTCCTTTACGACAATTATTCCCGGCGGCGTGAATGGCGATATTGCAACCTGCGCAATCACGATCAACGCCATTCGTTCCATCGTAAAGGCCGCGCCGGGCTTGCGGACTATGATTGATTTGCCGCCGGTGGGATTCACGGCCGCGTTTTAACGAAGATGGAGGAACGGAACAATGTTTGAAGGCGCATATACGGCAATTGTCACCCCGTTTACCAAAGACAACCGAGTGGACTACGGTAAACTAAAGGAGCTGATCGAACTGCAAATCCAGGGCGGCATGGATGGCATTGTGCCCGTCGGCACGACGGGGGAATCCCCCACCTTAGACAACGATGAACATAAAAAAGTAATCGAGACCGCCGTGGAAACCTGTCACGGCCGAATCAAAGTCATTGCCGGCACCGGCGCCAATTCCACCAGCGAGGCATTGGAACTCACCGAGTTTGCCCGGCGCGTTGGTGCGGACGGGACGCTCCAGGTATCGCCCTATTACAACAAACCAAACCAGGAGGGGCTTTATCGCCATTTCAGCGCCGTTGCCGATCTGGGCTTGCCGGTGATCCTTTACAATATTCCCGGCCGCTGTGGCGTGGAAATCGCGCTGGACACTGTCGCCCGGTTGGCACAACATCCGAACATCAAAGCCGTGAAAGAGGCCGCCGGCAGTGTGCCGCGCGTGAGCCAGATCCTGGCGCTTTGCGACCTGCGCGTGCTCTGTGGCGACGATCCGTTGACACTGCCCATGATGGCTGTGGGCGCCAAGGGTGTCATCAGTGTAGCCGGCAATGTCATTCCTCAACCCGTGGCAAGCATGGTTCATGCCGCCATGGACGGGTGCTGGAATGATGCCCGGCGCCTGCATCAGACTTATTTCCAGTTGTTCAGCGATATGTTTCTGGATACTAACCCAATCCCGGTTAAGGCGGCACTGGCCATGATGGGCCGAATCGAAGAAACGTATCGCCTGCCACTATGCGCCATGAGTCCGGCCCTGAAAAACCGGCTGGCCGAAACCTTGCGGAAGGTGAAGCTGATCTAACGGGAAAAGTGTTCGGTGTTCAGTGTTCGGTTTTCGGCGGAGCATGACCAATGAACCAGAAGGCGAAAAGCAAGACGTATGTGGATAGCGCACACGCCGAGGCCTTGTGCAAAGCGGGCCGAACCCTGAACACCGAACACTGAACACCTGAGACAAAGGAACGCCGCCATGCCAAATAATGCCAACCATCCGCCAGCCAAACTGAAGATAGCCATCCTGGGCGCGGCCGGGCGCATGGGGCAAGCCATTACCCGGTGCGCATCCCGTTTGCCAAACCTGCACCTGGTCGGGGCCGTGGAAGCGGAACAATGCCCGCTTCTGGGAAAAGATATCGGAATCATCGCAAGCATCGCGGATATCGGCGTGCTCCTGACGGCCGACAGCCGCAAGGCTTTTCAGAAAGCGGATGTACTCGTGGATTTCAGTTTCCCCTCGGCCACCGCCCGGCATGCGACCCTGGCGGCCGAACTGAAGAAACCCATGGTTATCGGCACCACCGGTTTAAACCCGGATGAAACGGAGGCCATCCGGAAAGCCGCCGTTCATATTCCGATGGTCTGGGCGCCCAATATGAGCCTTGGCGTGAATCTCCTGTTTGCCATGGTCAAGAAAACCGCCGGCGCCTTGGGCGACTACAATATCGAAATCATCGAGACCCATCACCGCCACAAGAAAGATTCACCGAGCGGGACCGCCTTGCGACTGGCAGAAACGGCCGCCACCGCACGGGGCCTCAAGCTGGACGACGTAGCAACCCATGGCCGGCAAGGCATGGTGGGGGAACGTCCGACGGCGCAAATCGGTATTCATGCCGTGCGGGCAGGCGACGTAGTGGGTGATCACACCATCTTTTTCGCCGCCGAGGGCGAGCGGCTGGAATTAACCCACCGCGCAAGCAGTCGCGATTGTTTTGCCATGGGCGCCCTGCGCGCGGCCGCATGGGTTGTCACGCGCAAGCCGGGACTTTACAGCATGCTGGACGTCCTGGACATCAAGGAATGAATCGACGTATTGCGGATTGATTGAACATAAATCACTGGCGTCCCACAGGGACGCCATGGGCTGTGGACTGTAGGCTGTGGGTCGGAACAGAATAAAAACAGATGGGAAAAACCGGAACTGCGGTTTTGATAATGGTCCTTCATAGCCCTCGGTTTTATTGGGGTTTTCCCACAGTCAATAGCCCACAGCCCTCAGCCAAAGCATCCTATGGGATGCTACTGAACATAAATCAGGAAAATAACTCATGGAAGTTGGACTAAGTCTTGGATCAAACATGGGTGATCGGCTGGCGCATTTAAAAAATGCCAAGGCCATCATTCTGAACAGCCCCGGCATCGTATCGGCCGATCAATCGCCGGTTTATGATACGGAACCGGTGGATGTGCCCCCGGAATTCCAAGCGCTTAATTTTCTGAATGCCATTATGATCGTCAAAACGCTGATTCCCCTGCCGCAGTTGATGCGAACATTTCAATTCATGGAGCAGAAAATCGGCCGTCTGCCAAACACGGTAATAAACGCGCCCCGCCCCATGGATATTGACATTATTTATGCGGACGGCCTGCAGGTCCAGGAACAGCATATCGTGATTCCCCATCCGCGCTGGCAAGAGCGCCGGTTCGTGGTCCAACCCTTGTGCGATGTCCGGCCGGATTTGGTAATTCCAGGCCAGACCGGCACGGTTACAGATGTGCTTGCCGGTCTGAACGACCCGCACAAAGTGGTTTTGTTTGCGAAGAAATGGTAAGGAAGAAGAAGTCAGACAGGAGTCAGAATTCAGAATAAAACAGGCAGTTTAAATTACGGAATAAGCCTGTCATTTACTACACCAAGGTTCAGTCAATCTTATTCTGCCTTCTGCCTTCTGCCTTCTGCCTTCTGAATACTGAATATTGACTTCTATATTCTGGTTTTTATGACCACCTCATCCAAATGGACGGCCGGTAAAATCAAGGCCTTGAAAGGCCGGGGTAAGTTCGCCTGCCTGACGGCCTATGACTATACCACTGCGCGTTTGCTCGACGAAACCGGTCTGCCGCTTCTGCTGGTGGGTGATTCCCTGGCCATGACAATGCTGGGCTACACCGACACCCTGCCCGTGACCATGGAGGCAATGCTCCATCATACGGCCGCCGTGGTGCGCGGCGTCAAATCCGCCCTGGTCGTTGCCGATATGCCCTTCATGTCTTACCAGGTGTCCATTGCACAGGCCCTTGAAAATGCCGGCCGTTTCATTAAGGAAGCCGGCGCCGATGCCGTAAAAATCGAAGGCGGCGCTTTCCGCACGCCCACGGTAAAAGCGCTCATTGAAAACGGCATCCCGGTGTTAGGTCACATCGGGCTTACGCCACAGAGCATTCATGCCATGGGCGGTTATAAAGTCCAGGGGAAAAAACCGGCCGAAGCACAAACTCTTTTGCACGATGCCCAGGCACTGGCCGAAGCCGGCGTATTTGCCGTAGTCCTCGAATGCATGCCGCCGGCCCTCGGCGAGGAAATTACCCGGACCATTCCGACGCCGACCATCGGCATCGGCGCCGGAGTCCATTGTGACGGCCAGATTCTCGTCACGCACGACCTGCTCGGACTCTTCAGCGAGTTCACCCCGAAATTTGCCAAGTGCTACGCCAACCTCGGCGCCGAAATGAAAAAGGCCTTCGCAGACTATAAGACCGATGTCGAAAAGGGAACTTTCCCGGGCGCCGAACACTGTTATTGACTCCCGGAAACATACCATGAAAACCATTGACCTTGGCGAGCCCTGCCGCAACTTCTGTGTTATGTCACCCGTTATGTTTCGTGATCCGCGCGATGGACAAGAAAAAGTTGCGTTTGCGAGCGATGTCACCGGCGGAGGCGTCGGCAGGGCCATTATCATTGACCCGGACACCGGCCAGGGCGAGAGTTATCCCTTCCCCGGCGACAACGGCGCGTTTGCGGTATTCAACCTGCATAACGAAGCGCTACTTTTCGGAACAAGCAGTCGTAGCGCCTACATCCTCCGTTTGAACCTGAAAGACCGCACCTGGGCGGAACCGCTACGCGACAAGGACCAGACCTACATCTGGAACTTCTGCATGGGATCTGACGGCATGGTATACGCAGGTACCTATCCGGGCTGTGTGCTGTTGCGCTACGATCCAAAACATCACACACTCGAAAATCTCGGCCGCGCCTCGGATAACCCGAAGAACCGGTATGCCATCGGCGTTCGTTCCTTGCCGAATCACATCCTCATCACCTGTGGCACGGCGGACAATCACTTTGCCGCCTGGGACATTAAAAACAGCCGCATGCGCGCATTGGGCAGTCCGAAGATGCATCTTTGCGGTTTGACCGCAACCGCGGACATCACAAAAGATTACCTCTGCCTGCGCAGAGGTGACGAGATCGAGTTCTACGATCCACGGACGCTCACTCCCATTTCGCGACCCGAAGGATTCACCCCTGCCAAGCCGGTGGATCCGTTCACCATTTCCCTTTCCGATGGACGCCAAGTGGCAATTCGGGGGCAGGAGTATGGCGTTTGCCCGGCCGGCCAATCGGATATGACTTTTAAGGAGATCCCGGCGCCGCGTCCCGCAACGGGCATTATGACCATCATCTCCGACCCGGCAGGGAACATCTGGGGCTCCAGTTGTTTCGGTCAGACGATTTTCCGTTACAAACCAACAACCGGTGAGCACTGGAACTCAGGCGCCGTGTGCGCACGTGGCGGCGAAGTTTACGGCATGGCGTTTTGCCATGACCGGCTCTTCCTCGCTGCCTACGCCGGCGGCGATTTGGTCGTTTACGATCCGGCCAAGCCCTGGGACCAGCGCGCGAATGTCAATCCGCGCACGATCGGCAACTTGGACGGAAAATTGGTGCGTCCGGCGGCCAAGAGCGTTGTCGGACCCGACGGCGCAGTCTGGAGCGGTTGGTATGCCAAGTACGGCGTCTATGGCGGCGGTCTTTCGCGCGTGGATACCGAAAGCCTTGAGATCAGGTCTTGGTACGACCCGATCCCTGAGCAATCGCTCTTGGGGCTTGCCGCCGACGAGCACTGGCTCTATTTCATCACCAGCGGCTACGCCTGTGGACTGTCTCCCAAGGTTGAACCGTTCCATTTCGTGGTGTGGGATCCAAAAGGCGGGATCGTCTGGAAGAAGGAATATGCGTCGGGTATTCGCCTGACCAGCGTGGCCGCCGCCTTCGGCGTGGTCCTCGTCGGCGCCGGCGAAGAAATCCACATTTTCGACCCGGAATCCCGGCGGTTCACCGGCGTGGTCAAGATTGGCGTCCATTGTTACTGCCTGCTTCCATTTGGAGAAGGCCGCTTTGCCGCCTTCTGCGGAAAGGAGCTTTTCCTCGTCAACCCCAAAACCGCAACTGCCGCCAAACTCTGTGACCTGCCGGGCGAAGACCTCACCACTGCCACCGTCACGCCTCAAGGCGAGCTTTATTTTGCCGCCGGCTCCCATCTTTACAAGGTCGTCAAGGAATAAACAACCATGCATAAAACCAAACTGAAAATCGGCGTCATTGGTCTGGGCCGCATCGGTTGGCGATTTCATTGCGCAACCATTGCCAGGCACGCGGAATTTGAATTGATCGGCGTGGCGGACCCGGAGCGCGACCGGCGCGCCGAGGCTGAGCGCACATACCACTGCGCCGCATTTGCGGATTACAGGCATTTGCTGAAAATGAACGGCCTGCAAGCCGTGGCCATTGCCGCGCCGACACACCTTCACCGGCTCATGGCATCTGCCGCCCTGCGCCAGGGACTGCACGTTATGCTGGAAAAACCCATGGCGGCAAACGTCCCTGACGGTGAATATATCGTGCGGACAGCCCGCGCCTGCCATCGGATTTTGACCGTATATCAGCCGCATCGGGTTGCCGCCTATTTTCAACACATGCGCCGCCTTATTACCGCCGGCAAGATCGGAACGGTTTATCATGTCCGCCGGGGTCTGTTTGGTTTTTCGCGCCGCAACGATTGGCAGAGCCTGCAAAAATACGGCGGCGGCATGTTGAACAATTATGGCGCCCATGCGCTGGACCAGATCCTGCAGTTGGTCGGATATGACGTGCAACGTGTATTTTGCAATTTGCGCCGGGTCGCCAGCCTGGGGGACGCCGAGGACGTGGTGAAGATCGTGATTGAAACAAAAAAGGGCTTGATTGGCGAGGTGGATATTAATCAGGCCTGCGCACAGTCGTTGTATGACATGGAGGTAATCGGCACAACCGGAGTAATCACCCTCCAGACCGGCCAATGCAATGCACTGCATGTGCGCCGGTTCTCCAGGTCCGCGTTAAAACCGAAACGGCTGGATCGAAAATTAGCCGGCGCCAATCGGCAATATCCATCCGATCAAATCGCCTTCAAGAATGAAACCATACCGGTCAACGCACAATTTGCGGTGGATGTGTATTGCGATTTTGCCCGGGCCGTTCGAACGGGGACCGTGCCGTTTGTGGATCCGCGGGAAACCCTGGCGCTTATGCGCGTTATGGACCAATGCCGTTGTGACGCGAAACGCATTTGTTTCACGCCGCTATAAGAAATCGGACTCGCCCGAAGATTTATCCGCCGAAGTAGCTCCGCAGTTCATTTTCTGCTTTTCTTGCGCGGGACCGAACCCTCGGCTGGGGCCGAACCCTCGGCTGGGGCCGGCTCCGCAGCGCTCGTCGCGGCGGACGGCACCAGTTGAACGGCCAGGCGTTCGTCCTTAACGTCCACGGTGATCGTGGCGCCTTCCACCGGACCTCCCGCAAGCAGGAGCCGGGCAATGGGCGTTTCTAATTCCTGCTGGAGAAAACGCTTCAGCGGACGCGCGCCGTAAACGGGATCGTAGCCATTGCGGGCCGCAAACCGCTTGGCAGGCTCGGTCAGCTCCAGTTTTACCCGGTGCTCTTCCAAACGCACGCGCAACTCAATCACCTGAAGATCCACGATTTTCTCCAGCTCCTCTGTAGTCAATGGTTTGAAGAGCACGGTGTCATCCACCCGGTTCAAAAATTCAGGCCGGAACTGCTGGCGCAGGGCCGCCATTACCTGTTTGCGCGCCTCTTCTGAAATATGGCCGGTGCGGTCAATGCCCTCGAACAGGTAGTTGGAACCGATATTGCTGGTCATGATGATCACGGTGTTTTTGAAATTCACCGTGCGGCCATGGGAATCCGTCAGGCGGCCTTCATCAAGGAGCTGGAGCAGGATATTGAAAACATCGGCATGGGCTTTTTCAATTTCGTCAAACAGGATAACGCAATACGGCTTACGGCGGACGGCTTCCGTCAACTGTCCGCCCTCCTCGTAGCCGATATAACCCGGCGGCGAGCCGACCATGCGCGCGACGGAGTGCTTTTCCATATACTCGCTCATATCAATGCGCACCATGTTTTCCTCGGTATCGAACAGGGCCGCCGCCAGGGTCTTGGCCAGCTCGGTCTTGCCGACGCCCGTGGGCCCCATGAAAATGAAGGAACCGATCGGCCGCTGGGGATTTTTTATGCCGCTGCGCGCGCGCAGGACGGCATCGGCCACGGCCTGCACAGCCTCGTCCTGACCGATCACGCGCTCGTGTAAAACCTGGGGCAAGCGCAGAAGCTTCGCGCGCTCGCCTTCCAGCAGACGGGTCAGCGGGATCTTGGTCCAGCGCGCAACGACCTCGGCAATTTCCTCATCGGTCACTTCCTCGCGCAGGAGCGGCGCCGCGCCGGCTTCCGCGGCGGCGTCCAGCGTCTTAATTTTATTTTCAAGTTCCGGGATCACGCCGTGGCGCAGTTCGGCCACTTTTTCCAGGTTATAGGCGCGTTCGGCTTCCTCGCATTCGCGGCGGACCTTCTCGAGTTTTTCGCGCAAGGCCTGCTTTTTACCAAGGGCATTTTTCTCATTGTCCCAGCGCGCGCGCATGGCATCGGCCTGCGCTTTCAGGTTGGCCAGCTCCTTGCGCAACGCCTCCAGGCGCTCGCGGCTGGCCTTGTCCTTTTCCTTTCTAAGCGCCGTTTCCTCGATCTCCAGGCGCATCACCTTGCGCGTAATTTCGTCGAGCTCCGCCGGCATTGAATCTATTTCGGTGCGGATCGAGGCGCAGGCCTCGTCCACCAGGTCAATGGCCTTGTCCGGCAAAAACCGGTCGCTGATATAGCGATTGGAGAGCACCGCGGCGGCGACCAGGGCGGCATCCTGGATGCGCACGCCGTGATGGATTTCAAAGCGTTCGCGCAGACCGCGCAGGATGGAAATGGTGTCTTCCACGGACGGCGCCTCAACCAGCACCGGCTGGAAACGCCGCTCCAAGGCGGCATCCTTTTCCACGTGTTCGCGGTATTCGTCCAATGTCGTGGCCCCAATGCAGTGCAATTCGCCACGCGCCAGCATGGGTTTGAGCATGTTGCCGGCATCGGTGGAGCCTTCCGTGCGCCCTGCGCCGACGATGGTATGCAGTTCGTCAATGAAAAGGATGATCCGGCCCTCGGCCGACTTGATTTCATTAAGCACGGCCTTGAGGCGCTCCTCAAACTCGCCGCGGAATTTGGCGCCCGCCAGAAGCGCGCTCATATCCAGCGAAAAAATGGTCCGGTTCTTAAGCCCTTCCGGAACATCGCCGCGCACAATTCGATGGGCCAGGCCCTCCACAATGGCTGTTTTGCCCACGCCCGGCTCGCCGATGAGCACGGGATTGTTTTTGGTTTTGCGCGAGAGAATGCGGATGACACTGCGGATTTCCTGGTCACGCCCGATGACCGGGTCCAGCTTGCCCTGGCGCGCCAGGGCCACAAGGTCAAGCCCGTATTTCTGCAGGGCCTCGTAAGTGCCTTCCGGATTGGCGCTCGTCACGCGCTGGTTGCCACGCACGGCGGTCAGCGCCTCCAGAAACCGGGCGTGCGTCACGCCCGCCTCTTTCAAGATACGTCCGGCGGGCGCATTATTACCCTCGTCAATCAAGGCCAGCAGAAGGTGCTCGACTGACACGTAATCATCCTTCAGGCGCTTGGCTTCGTCCGCCGCTTTCAGCATCAGCCGGTTCAGACGCTGGGTGATATAGACCTTGCCCTGTTCCGTGCCGCCGCCGCTGATGCGCGGGCGTTTATCCAGTTCCTGCTCGATGCGCGCCTTCAGCGCCGGCACGCCAACGCCCATACGTTCCAGCAGGCGCGGCGTCAGGCCGTCACCCTGGTCAAGCAAGGCGACCAGGAGATGCTCGCCATCCACTTCCTGGTGACCGTAACGCAGGGCCAGCGCCTGGGCCGCCTGCATGGCTTCCTGCACTTTCTGCGTAGTTTGATTCAAGTCCATAAACCCTTTCGAAAATTTACAGAATAACGTAAAAGCCCAAGGACGCAAAGTCTGAATCACAGCTTCGCCTAACACCAGGCATCGTCACTTTGCCTCCTTGGGCCAGATTTATGCTTGACAATATTTTAACCTGATCTATTCATGGCTATTGAATGAATAGAGGTTAACAAGATTTATTGGATTAAGAAAGCCGAAAATGAATGCCCGACACCATGATCAGAACATGAAAACTTTATCAACATTGCTCCCCACTCATTGCGGAAAAAACATCAACACCACGTGCAAGGTAATTTTAGCTTACTTAAAACGCAGTCAGGACTTCAAGCCGGGGGAATATTATGGTTCTTTCTGGAGTGAAAAAGCATATCACGGTCCTTTATTGGACTACCATGCCGGAGGAAGCCATCATCATCGCTCCGCAGGAAGCGCGGGACTGGCGTTGTGGGAGATTGGAAAAACATGGCAAGACGATGATCTTATGCATCGGGCCGAATGGGCTTTTGACTGGCTGACGGCACGGCAACGTCCGGGCGGCGGATACTGGGAAATTCAAAACAACGAAAAACCATCCGATTGGGAACGAACCGGTTTGGAAGAATGTTCAACGATTGAGACGGCTTTTGTGGTTCATGGACTTGGCAACGCGCTTCAACGAGGGCTTCCACCCAAGAAAGCTTATTTGGATTGCCTGCAAAAAGCGGCGCACTGGCAACTTTCCCTGGAATGGCCCGCAGGTTCCGGAGTTTTCCCGCATCATGAACGGTCGCCCTATGACACGCTGAACGCCAATCTCCATGCCGCGGAAACCATGGTGACAACATTTATCGTGTTGAAGCGGTTGGGCGACCGTCCCGTTAATCTTTTTTATCAGGGCGCCAGACGCAGTGTTCTTCACACCCTTGAACTGCAGTGGCCCAACGGCTGTTTTCCCTACGGGCGCGACAGCGGCTCAACCATCAATTATACCGCGCTGGTTTTATGGTGCCTGCTGAACATTCTCGACATTTTGCCAGCTCCTTTTCACGCTGATTTCGCCCCCTCAAAAAAAGTTCGGGACGCCCTGCAAAAGGCCGCTGGTTTCCTGCGAAAATGTGTTAACCCACAAGGGCGCATGCGCTGGGAAAGCAACGAGACCTCAACCGCCAAGCACAATTTATGGACTTATCTGATTACCTTCAACGTACTGATGCGCATTGGCGGCAATGCCAATCGGGAAACGGCCTTGCGGCTTTTAAAATACGTCTTCAGCCTGAAAACCTCATCCGGACTGCTTCCCATGCGTGATCGTGGCGAACCAATTACCGATTGCGCTTACATGCAGGCGGATATCCTTCTGTTTCTCCTGTCGTTTGCTGATCTTACGCGCAAGGATTGATCCCATTGCCGTATCGGCGGGCAAGTGGAGGCCGGCGGCAGGGGGTCCATGCCGATATACACAAATTACACCGCTACCGCACCGAATCACGCAGATACGTTAATGCTTGCTCCGGTCCCAGGGCGCTCAATTTTGCCGCAAAAATGGCCGTCAGCGGCGGAAGCTTGCCAACGGCCTCAAAAAAAATATTTTTTTTCTTGATATTATTCCCAAACTCGGCCTGGGCGGCGGCGCTGACATAAGAAAAGTCGGCGTAACGCGCAAGCAAAGTCTGCCCCACCATGATGCATGCGCCGCGCAAAAAGACTGCGTGATAAGGCTGGAGCGCCTCACAACTGGTATCGTCCACGAAGGGCTGGCCGTCCTTATTCATCTCGGTGCCGATATTAACGGGTAACTGCATTTTTTCCGCCACCGCCACAATCTCGGCCAGTTTTTGCAGTTTCACAGCCCGCGCGGCGGGATCGGCGATACGGTGGTTGCGGTCAGGAATAATATTAAGCGCACAGACGCCCCGATCCCGCAGGCATTCCAGCATTTTTTTCGCATCTGCTTCACCCCCTGAAGTTCCATCCAGCCACGTCATCATCGGCAGGGCCTGGCAATCGCGCACCCAGGCCACGAAGGCGTCCACTGACGGAAATGTTTTCTCCGTCGGCTGTTCATAACCAATGCCGCCGCTCTTTGCCAGCACGGCGCGGATTTTATCTTCCATGACCGGTATTTTCCGGCTCCATGTTTCCACATCAACCGGCCGCACCTTGATCAGTTTCGCCCAGAACTCAAACAGTGCCGCCGGCGTTTTAAACGCGGCATTCGCTTTTTCCCGATAGGCGCGGACAATGTGACGTTCCGTAGGACAGGCGCCGGGCGAGAGCGGCAGGACATCGGCATCATAATCCAGGGCGATTTCCGGCAGATACGCGTTGATGCGCTGAACAAGCGCCCGGTTACGCTCACCAGCCTGACGACGGAACTGTAAAAGCATGGCGGCCGCCGGACTGCCCGGCTTGGGGCTACGTGCAAATCCCGCGCCCATGATATAGGTCACGCCCGGTTCTCCCGGCGAATTTATATCTTCCGCGGCATACTCGCGCATAAAAGCCCGCGTTTCCAAGTTCACCGTAGCACGTAATCCCAGGGCTTGCCCGGCCACCAGAAACTCTTCCAAACCATCGAGCACGTCAAAATCGCAAAGACCGGCGGCAAACAGTCCCTGCCGGCGGGCTTCCCATGCAATACGGCTGGGAGAATACCCCCTGGTATTATAGGAAAAAAAGGAATGCAGGTGCATATTGACGCGCTCCCAGGGCTCCGGCAAAGATGCGCCACAGCAAACGACCAGGGACTTCAGCGCCTGAGCGCGTTCGTCGGGATCAAAGGAATCCAACTGTTCGATGAGCCGGGCATTATCTGATGTATTCATTAACTCTATCCCTGGTTGTTTTTGCAACTACTCAGAAGCCAGAATTCAGGAGTCAGAATTCAGAATGAGGAAAACCGGCACGAGCATTTTCCGCCTTAGGTGGATCTGCCTGGGGCATGACGTTCTGGATTCTATCTTCTGACTACTGTCTTCTGACTTCTGTCTTTAGTCCCTCACCATGGGCACAAAGCGGACGGGCAGATCCTCTTCCTGTTTCACCTGGCCGTGCTGTTTGCGCAGGATAATTAAGCGTTGGGATCCGCGACCTACCGGTGCAATCAGACGGCCGCCTTCCTTCAACTGATCCACGAGGGCCTTGGGCATCTCATCCGGGGCACACGTCACAATAATGGCGTCAAAGGGACTGTATTCCGGCCAGCCTTTATAGCCATCGCCGGTCAGGATATGAACGTGCCGATAGCCTTCGGCATCAAGCGCCACGCGGGCATGGCGCGCCAACTCCGGAACGATTTCGATGGTATAGACGTCCGCGCCGCACTCGGCCAGCACAGCCGCCTGGTAGCCCGAACCAGCGCCAATTTCCAGCACCTTGTTACCGGGTTTAAGAGCCAGTTTTTCGGTCATATAGGCCACAATGAACGGCTGGGAGATGGTTTGGCCATATCCGATGGGACAAGGGGCATCCGCGTAGGCATGGTTCACATCACGGTGGGCGGTGGGGATAAATACATGCCGACGAATCCTGCCCATGGCCGCCAGCACACACGTGTTGGTGATATGGTAAACCTTTAATTGCGCGACCATGGCTTGACGCCGGCATATCCAGCCGGCATCCTCGGCCAACTCACCGCCCTCCCCAGCCCTGCTTATAAAAGGAATCATACTCGCCGCCGCCATGACAAACACGGCCCACACCATGACAATTAACCTCCCCGTAAGAAGTCAGTTCTTTTATTGTTATCTTTTTATTATATGATATAAATTTAGATTTGTCACATGTAAAAATAAATTGCATTCACTGGCGTCCCACAGGGACGCCATGGGCTGTGGACTGTAGGCTGTAGGCTGTGGGTCGGAACAGAATAAACACAGATGGGAAAAACCGGAACTGCGGTTTTGATAATGGTCCTTCATAGCCCTCGGTTTTATTGGGG
>JBDRJR010000013.1:0-9658 GCA_043814705.1 Verrucomicrobiota bacterium
CGGAACAGAATAAACACAGATGGGAAAAACCGGAACTGCGGTTTTGATAATGGTCCTTCATAGCCCTCGGTTTTATTGGGGTTTTTCCACAGTCAATAGCCCACAGCCCTCAGCCAAAGCATCCTATGGGATGCTACTGAATGGAATACATTATTAAATCATGATTCTTTGGTTTTCCTGTTTGTGAGTTTTGTGCCTCTTTGTGGCTACTTTTGTAATTGACTCTACTTCTTCAGGTTTTTGACTTTTAGAAAATCCTTGGCAATCATGCGAATGCCGTCGGTTTCATCATCATAACGCTTGGTGCACAGGCTACATTCGGAACACTTGGTCTCGTAACAGTTCCGATGCACGCGGGACGGATACATTTTCCGGAAGGCCTCATAACATTCGGTCGAGCAGAACACGTGGCGTTCCTGGCTACAGCCGAAAGCCGCCTGTACCAGGCTGAAGCCGTCCTTGTTCGGGTCCGCCGCACCGTTGCACCACGCGCATGTAATTTTCATGCGATCGGTAACCTGCTTGTAGCGCTGGGCAATTTCCGCGTCCGTCCAGATATATTCGATCCAGCTCACGGCGTCCTTGGGCGCCTTGGCGATGACCACGTCGTTCCGGACAATGAACACATCGCCCGTAGTGAGGACATAACAGTGTTCGCCCTCAATCGGGACATTGTTTTCCCGCAGGTGAACGCGCACCGGACCACGCTGGGGCACCTCAAAGGTGTTCCAGCCGCAGGCGATGCAAATCGTGGCAAACAGATGCTCGCTCAAGTGCTCGCCGCATCGGGGACACATGCCCATTTGGATGACATGCAGATCCTTGACGGAATCTTCCGCCGCCCCCTGAACCTGTTTTTCCGCCTCCTCATGAAGCCGCTTTTCTTTTTCGCCGTATTCATCTTCAAGGATCATGATGTCACGTTCCAGATTGTCCCTCTGCTGGTCCGGCAGGACGATATTTTCGAGCGGGGGCTGATTCACCGCCTCTTCCGGGTTTTTCCCCAATCCGAGTATTTGCTTCAAAATGCGCATGCGCCGGTCCTCCCTCCTGATTTAAAAATGGATTAAAATTCATCGGCATAACCCGATGCATACATAAAATTGGAATAGGCCCTTAATAACTCAACCGCAATCACTATTTGCCGTTTCAGGGCGTCTGTCAAGTCTCTTTGGGCATCGAGCACGTTGCGACTGCGCCCTTCGCCCAGGCAAAACCGTTCGTTTTCGGCTTCCAGCGCCTGGCGGGCCGCCACAATGGCTTGTGAAACCAGGTTCAACCGATCCTGGGCGGACATGAACTGTTCATGTTGAACTTTTAAATCCGCCCGGACCCGGATGGCCGTCTGGCGGAGCAGTTCGTGACGCGCGGCAATAGTCGCAATAACCGCCCGCATCCGCGCCTTTTCCGTCCGATATCCCCAAGGGCGCTTCCAAGTCAATCCGATGCTCGCCCCCAGGTTGCGCTCGCTCAGGTAATGGCCGGTGCCGATGACGTTGTTCGGGTCTTCCCCCTGCAGGGTCGCCTCCATGTTCAACGACAAATCGGACCGCAGATTGTCCTGATTAATGGCCAGTTCCTTCTCAGCCACCTCGATAAAATCCAGGATCTCGTTATAATCCCCGCGCGCCTTGAGCGCCTTATCCTCGGCATAAAACGGCGGCAATTCCACGGATTCCGCCCACAAAATAAGCGTGTCAAAGGAGGCCTGTATCGGTCGCGCCGGCTGGGATGTGCCCAGCAATTCCATGAGCCTGGTCTGCGTGGTTTTACAGGCCTGCTGGTCCGCCGTCTCCACTTCCTGCCGCAAAGCCACCTCGGAGCGCGCCGTAAACAGCTGGTAGAGCGGCACGATCTTGAGCTGGACAAGCTCCTCGGCTTCCTTCAGCAGTTTTTCCACGCGGGTCAGGGCCGCTTGCGCCACATAGCGCTGGGCCACGGCTTCCAGCACGGCAATGTATTGTTGCTCGACGTCATGCCGGCATTGCTGGGTTACCGCCCGCCAGCGGTTCTGCGCCAAAGAAAAGCGCTTGGCGGCGCGTTCATCGGAAAGTTTCCATTGGAGAAAGCCGCGGTCGCGCAGGAGCGGCACACCCAGTCGGAGACCTGCCAGGCTCTGCCACAGTTCATTATTGGAATTATCGAACACATTTGTCGTCAGGCTGTCCTGCAGTCGGGAATAATAACTTTCCTCGACCCGCGTGCCCAGATAGATACCGGGCAGGATGGCCGCATCCACGCCGGCGCGCAAAACAGCCTGATTATAGCCGGAGTTGTAATCGGCCTGCGATGCCGTCGCATTCAATTGGGGATCAAAAAAACCGCGCAATTCGTCGCGTTCAGCCTGGGCGCGGCTGACCTCAAACTGGGCCGCCTGAACAGCGGGATTGTTGGCAAAAGCTTCGGCAACGAGCGCTTCCAGCTCAAGGTTGCCCCGCGCCGCCGGAAGCCAGGCAAAAGCGCCCAGCCATAGCATCACCACTTTTAACCAGTAAGCATTCACGTAACGCTGAAATTGGAAACTGGAAATTGGATATTTGGCCTTCACGCTTTTGTACTGTCCGAAATCTTCCGCCAGTTCGTTCCGCCTCGGCGAATCTGCCTGAGGCACAAAAACACCTAACTCATAGACCCGTTTTATCGCGCACTCTAATTTCGAATTTCCAGTTTCAAATTTCAAGCCGTGAACGGCTACAAATTCCCTGGCACCCATCGGCCGGCTTTCAGCATCTTCCGCGCACTGGTCGTCACGCATTCGCTCGTTACCGCACGCAGGCAAGCGCCATCCTGAAATCGGCATCGTTCCGCAAAACAGGGCTGACACTGTAATTTAGCGGCAATCACTCGGTGACGCTCGCCATAGGGACCCGTGCGGGTCTTGTCGGTTGGCCCGAACACGGCCAAAACGCGCGTGCCCAGGCTGACCGCCATGTGCATGGGGCCGGAATCATTGGCAATCACCAGGTTCATGGCCTGCAGTATTCCGCCCAATTGCGGCAGGGACAGTTTCCCGGCCAGATTCGTGACGCGCCCCTTGAATTCCTTTGCCATCTCCGCGCAGGCCGCCGCCTCCGCGGCGTCGCCGATCAGGAAAATCGAGGCGTTGGCATATTCCTGCAGGTCACGGCCGACTTGAACAAATGAAGCGACCGGCCAATTTTTGCTTGGCCAGCGCGAAAACGGGAGCAGTGCCACGCGCGGTTCCGGCTCGCCCACGAGTTGTAAGGGAAATTTTAATGGAAACACCGGCGGCAAGACCGGCAACCCCAAATACCGGACCACGTCCAGGTTTTCATCCACGGCATGCCGTTCCTTGTTGCGCGGGCCGGCTATGGCCTGATAAAACAACCGCGCACCTTCGCGGTGAAAGGATGGCCCGATGCGCCGACGGCCGCGCGCAAGCCGGGCAACCAGCGCGCTCTTGAGAATGCCCTGCAGGTCCACGACCAGGTCATACGGTTCCTCGCGCAAAGCCCGAATGCCGCCCGCCAGGGCGCCGGACCAGACGTCCCGGGTAAGCGGGATCACGCGGTCCACGTCGACAAAACACTCTGCCAGCTCCTGATATTGCGGATGCACCACCCAGTCAACCGTCGCTTGCAGGCCGACTTTCAGGCAGTGCACCGCCGGCAGGGCGTGAAACAGGTCTCCCAATGAACTTAATTTAACCACTAACACCCGCGGGGAGGCGGATGCAAACTTATGTGAAATTGATTCCATGCGATCGCAAAGTGACGCTTGGTCTCGCCTGCCTGCAATCCGGCGACTGCCGGACGCAGTATTGCGGGCCGACCGTTATTTTTTCATGCCCGCATCATATCGCATCCTCAGACCCCGATGCAACGGAAAAGCACACGCGGCTTGTTGGGTCAGCTTGACATCCTCGCCGGCAACGACACGGCACAACAGCGCGCGAGTTGGAATGCGAGCCGGGTAATAAAGAAATGTTTGGCTCCGCTTATGGCTCCACCAAACGCCGTAATTCCGGCGCCGGGCGCAGGACCTTACCCTCGGATGAAATACACACGTGCACGGTATAGCCGGTTACAATAACCGTTCCGCCGCGGGTTACTTCGTAGGCGACGCGCAAACGGGGTCCCTCGAGGACGCACCGGCTGACTACTTTTAACTCGTCATCATAATGGGCGGGGGTTTTGTATAAGCAATGCGCTTCCACCACCGGCAAAAAAACGCCCCTTTTCTCCAGCTCGGCATAGGGCAAGCCAACCTCGCGCAACATGGCGGCGCGGGCCATCTCAAAATACACCAGATAGTTGGCATAATACACAAAGCGCATCTGGTCCGTGTGGGCATACGGCACATGTAAAATATACCGGAAAACACGGCTGGCGGCGGTCGTCATGGTTATCCCTTCAATTTGTTACCTTATAACACATTCAGGAATAGTTACTACTCAAGTAGTCAGTAGTCAGAATCCAGAATCCAGAATGAAATGCGAAACAACCGGCCATCGAAAGGCGCAAAGACCTGTCGTCAAGGGCGGGTGACTTATTGCTCGTTTTCCGGGCATTCGCTTGTTCCCTATTCTGACTTCTGACTTCTGACTTCTGAATACCTGAGTAGTTACCAGAAATAACTATAAAGCACGGGGTTTGCCATTGTCAATTCGTCACTTACAGTCCACGGTCTACAGCTTGCGACCAGAGCAACCTTCCTGCGGGATGCTCCTGATTAAATTACGAAAATATTTTCATTTCGTTGTTGCAAAAGATACTGTATTATCTATTGTAAGTTAATTTTTTTGGCTCTTCTGGAAATAGCGCGGGATTTTTCATTGGCTAAAAAGTCATAACCGGAGCTAACTATTTAGGACCGGAATATTGCATCGCTTGCCTTCAGTTGAATCATGAAAGGATGTCCGCATGAAGATTGCAATTGTCATTGACGCATTCAATAATGGCAACGGCGGATGTGTCGCCACCAGACGCCTGGCGGAAGGACTCAAGACACGCGGGCACATGATAACCGTTGTCGCGACAAAATCCGTGCAGAAAGAGATGTTTTTTCAGGTAAAAGGATTTTGCCCACCGGGCATGGAGGATTCCTTGCGCAACATGGATTTTCTTTTCGGCATTCCCGAAAAGGATGTGTTGAAAAAAGCATTTGCGGATGTTGATCTTGTCCAGATACAGTTGCCGTTCTATCTCGGCTACGGCGCCGTAAGAACCGCCAAAGCAATGCATAAGACCGTTATCGGCGCTTTCCACGTCCAACCCCAGAATGTTCTCGGGGCCATGGGCAAGGAAAGCGGATTCATGGAATTCATCTTGTTCAAGATTTTTAATTTTGCCCTGTTCAACCAGGCGCCCTTTATACAATGCCCGTCCCAGTTTGCCGCCGATTTGTTGAAAAAAAGCGGGTGCCGGCGCGCCCTGCGGGTCGTTTCAAACGGAATTGATTACGATTATGCCGCAAAGGAATACGCGCGTCCGGATTGGTTCGGCAATAAATTGGTGCTCATAAATATCGGGCGGCATGCCCTTGAAAAAAGGCAGACACTGCTGATTCAAGGCGTTAAGCGCTCAAAATACGCCGATAAGATCCAGTTGCTTCTATGCGGCCGGGGTGAAAAAACGGAAACATTGCAAAAGATGGGGGCCGAACTGCCCGTCGCGCCATTCATCCAATATGTCAGTCATGCGGACAAGCTCAAGTATCTGAATACCGCGGATCTGTTCATCCTGGCCTCCATCGTGGAACTGGAAAGTCTTTCGTGTCTGGAAGCAATCGGTTGCGGCTTGCCGTGTCTGATCGGCGATTCGCGCCACAGCGCCGCCGCGCAGTTCGCGCTTGATGAACGTTTTATTTTCAAATCCGACGATGCGGACAGCCTGGCCGAAAAAATCAATTACTGGTATGAGCACAAGGATCAATTGAAGGATATTCGGAAAAAAGTGCTGGCAATGGCCGAAAACTATCGCTTTGAAAAATGCCTGGATAAAATGGAAGCGATCTATGCGGAAGCCATAAACGCGAACACGCCTGCAAAAAATCGGCGAATGACATCGGCTTGATAATTATGGTTCCGGATGGCGGCATGCAAAAACATTTTTGCGCGGCACAAGACAAAAAGCCATTATGAAAGACAATAATCAGCGGCGGCTTATACCGAACGAAAAGATTATTGTCGTAAAGCGGAACACAAAAAAGATTGACTTCACCAAGAAATATAAATTCATCTACTTTGACTGGTGGTTTGAACTCCTGATTTTGCCGTTTTTTCTCATCTGCTACGCGTTAACCGCATTGTGCGCGGTCTATTTCAGTCTCAGGGTTACCGGCCGGGAGCACTTGCGCATACTTCGCGAACAAGGGTGCATTGTCATTTCAAATCACTGCCATTTTTTTGATACGGTCTTCGCGAGTTATACATTCTTCCCGCGGCGGCTTTACACCTCGGTGGTTCAAAGGAATTTTGAAGTTCCTTTTATTCGCCGCATTCTCAGATATTTGAGGGCATTTCCCATTCCGAACAATGCGCTGGGATTCAAAATGATCGCCAAACCAGTGGGGGCGGCCCTGCGGCGCGGACACCATGTTCTCATATTGCCGGAAGGCAATCTGTGCTACATGAGCCAGGAAATATTCCGATTCAAGCCCGGCGCATTTTATATGTCCTGCTACCATCAGGCGCCAATTTTACCGATAGTCTATGTGCTGACGAAACGAATAAAAAACGGCGTTGAAAAAAACCCGCACCGCCCGCGGATACACCAGGTAATCGGCGCCCCCATATATCCACCGCCGCATAATCCGGACAGGTCATTTCCCAAAAAAGAGCTTGATGCGATGATGGCAAAAGCCGCCCAATGGATGGAAGACACGATTTTATTCTATCACGCCGCAGAATCGCCCCGGTAAGGTGCGCGGCGGATAATGTTCCATCCGCGTTATGGCCGGGTTGCGGACATAGTCCTTATCGAACATCCCAGCGTTTATGCAGTCACGATTGAAACAAGCAGTGAAGATACTGGCGTTGGCGGCGTTCATGACCATGGCGGCGCCGTGGATGCTGGCCGTTAATACGGCCCCTGCAACGGCGGCGCACGTCACGCGCTATGACCTGATTTCGCATGGCATGACCATCGGCCACGGGCGCATAACCCGCACGCCCATGCTTCGCAACGGCAAACCCTGCATGGAGTTGCGCCTGATTATAGAGACCAAGGTGGACTTATTGTTCTTTAAGTACGCCTTGAAAATGGATGAAGTCTGGATCACCGACACAAGCGGGTTGATTGCCTACAGATGGGACAGTATTGAGAATGGCCAGTGCAAGACGATAACCGGCGAATTACACAACGGTGTCTTCAATTTTGAAATTAATGAGGCGGGACAAAAAAGCGCCTGGACGACGCCACGCGCGGCTTTTGATTTAGCTTCCATCAGTCATCCTGAGCAAGCGCTGGCAAATGGCGAGACGAAAAAAATTTCCGTTCTGGATCCTGCCGCCTGCACCGTCACGGAGCGCGTATATCGCGGAACCGGCGCGGAAATGCTGACCGTCGGCAAGCACCGGATAATGTGCCATACGATTACGATCGAATACCCCGGCACGCACATCCAGCGCTGGTTTATCACGGACGAGTTCGGCCCTTTGATTCTGCGCGAGGACAGCCGCCAAAAGCGCGGCTCATATTCGCGCCGGGCCATTGCCATGGATTTGGAACGGCGTGCGGCTGAATAAAACCTGCCTGCAAGCACAAGGCCATTCGGAAGTTGCCCAAAGCCGGAAGATATGGCCGCACCGGAAAAGGCTTGACGTTCTCTATGCGCGCATGTTTAACTGAAAATCCAATTGACTTCGGACCGTTGACGCGGCCAAGGGTTTATGTCATGGCTTAGTTGCAAGTCACACGTCAGACCTGCGAGCGCCATATGCCAATCAAAAAACCTTTTAATTTATCCGCCGCAACGCCGCATTACCATAATCTGTCCACCAAGCTTCCTTTTGCCTACGGCCTTACCCGGCATGAAGCCGGGACCGGTTATCAATATGACATGCATTACGGCCTGGAATTCGGCATGGTCTTGAACGGAGCAATGCATCTTGTTTTTCCAGATTTTAAAATCAAATTATCGGCCGGAGATGTATGGTTTTGCGGCATATGGGAACCACATGGGTGGTCGGCAGGGCACGCGCCTTATGATGAAGTCAACCTTGTTATCTGGCCGCCGGCGCTGGCGTGTCTGCGGTTCGACGAAACGGACCAGTTTAATTGGCTGGCGCCTTTCACTGCGCCGCCGCGGTATCGGCCGCAAACGCACGAAAAAAACCGGCCGGCCATGCTCGAACTTGGCTATAAAATAAAAAATTGCCTCAAAAAACAGGAAAACCGGACGTGGCTCTGGATCCGGTTGTTGGTCATGGAAGCCATCCTGCTGGCAACTGACCGGTGGTCGGAAGTAAAATTATCAGCCATGGCGCCGATCGGATCCGCCGCGCGGCTTAATCAAGTGTTGCAAAGCTTTTTTGATAAGCGCGGTTTGATGTCGAATGACGAAGCGGCCAGGATATGCGGCCTGAACCGCAATGCGTTCAGCCTGATGTTTCGCCGTCTTATGGGACTTCCTTTTGCCGATTTTGCCTTGCGTTACCGTCTTGACGCCGCCGCCTCCGGTTTACGCCATACCGGTGAATCAGTCAAAAGCATTGCGCTTTTCTGGGGATTTACGGACACAAGCCATTTCGACCGGCTTTTTGCGGCGCATTACGGCTGTACTCCCCGCAAATACCGGCAGAAGAAAATGCAGAATGAGAAAATGCGGAATGAAGGTAACTACACAGCGGGAGGGCATAGCCTGTAGGAAGGCGGCCTTAGTCGAAGAACTCGTCCCAAAAAAGGACATGGTTCAATGTCAGGGGACATCGTTCCATTTAAACTTTTGCATACATTTTGGTAGGGCGAGCTCTCCGAACGAGCCGCGGCTCCGCCGGGCCTACTCCGCCGCGGCCCTGGCCGCCCCTTTCGCCTGGAAGCCCCAAGCGGCCACAACGCCGTTTGCCGACGCTTCATCCCCGTGCAAGGATTCTGTTTTTAAATGCAAAGATACAACACTTTAAAATTGAAGCCGAGGCGGGATATGCCATGATTGTATTCATGAAGAAAGATTTTTTTGTTTCAAACCACAGAGAAGGAGGCGCAATGAAAAAAATAATGAAAATGACGGCCGGATTCGTCATATGGGGTGGATTTCTTGTCAATGGCGGGGTTGCCATGGTATCGCTTATGCATTCAGGCGGCGATGTTGGCCCAGCCTATGTAAATTCCCTGAAAGAGTTAGGGGTCAACTCGTTCCAGATATATATGAGTTGGGAATATCCGAACCATATGAGTATGGCCGACACATACAGTTGCGATATGTATTCCAATTCCGTAATCAGTTGTTATAAGAACCATATGCAGGTCCAGGCCGGAGCTTTGCCGACGCCTCATCTTAGAGGCTGGACATTGTCCGGTGGACCGGCCAAAACCAATTATAATCCCGGCGTTCGCGTTGACGATCCTGACCCTTATTATCCCTATCCGCCCGGCGTGACCCCCCCGGTTTACGTGCCGCCTTCAACAAATATTACGCCGGCCGTTCCGCAATGGTGTGCCATGATGCCCTATGATTCATTGATGTATGATGCGGC
>JBDRJR010000014.1:0-2891 GCA_043814705.1 Verrucomicrobiota bacterium
TGACCGACCTGATAATTGAAGGCCAGCCCGTAGTCATTGGCGTGAATGCGTATATCAAGAAGACGGCGTAAAATGGCTGAGAATGCCAGTTCACGTTCGAGGAAAATCCTAAAAGGCATGAACTCCAAACGATATAAATGCCCAAAGTGCGGGCAAATAACCGGATTGCGGATCATCTACGGCTATCCCGGCCCGGATTTATGTGAGGTGGCTATTGCTCCAACACCCATGCCGCGGGTTTCCATCCAATACGGCGAGCGCATCTACTTCCCCGCTGTGTCCGGTAATTAGCCGGCAAGCGGTGCCACGATCCCCACAAACGCAGTGTTGTTTCCGCCATGGACATCGCTGCCATGGTCCGGAGTTCGTCGAACACTGCTCGCCTTTGACGCTGATCATAGTAATACCGGCGATCCTGCTTGCCAACCTCAAAAACAAAGGGCATAAGAGTCACTTACGTTCTTGAGGGCCTTTGCCCAAGGCTTGGGCTTGCTTCCGGCCGGTGCATCTGGTAGAAAACCATATGACAAAAAACGTTTAAGCTCTGTCTTTATTGATCACGGCCAGCTTAGCTCAGTCGGCAGAGCAGGTGATTTGTAATCACCAGGTCGTCGGTTCAAATCCGACAGCTGGCTCCAGTTGGGGCCTTGAATGGAGGACGGACGACAGACGACGGACGCCGGCCCGCAGAAAAAGAAAGATTGGAAAAAGGCAAGAGGGGTTATGAATCTTGGTGTTGCTGGAAAAATAATCGAAACCCATCTCGTCAAGGGGCGACTTGTACCCGGCGCGGAGATCGGCTTGAAGATTGATCAAACCCTGACCCAGGACGCCACGGGCACAATGGTCTACCTGCAGTTCGAAAGCATGGGGCTGTCGAGCGTGGCCACCGAGCTTTCCGTCAGTTATGTGGACCACAACACCATCCAGGATGGCTACGAAAACGCGGACGATCACCGCTATTTGCAGTCGGTGGCGGCCAAATACGGCATTTTGTTTTCGCGGGCCGGCAACGGTATCTGCCATCAGGTCCACCTGGAACGGTTTTCGGCGCCGGGCCAGAGCCTGTTGGGCTCGGATTCGCATACGCCCACATGCGGCGGGGTGGGGATGCTGGCCATCGGCGCGGGCGGGATTGATGTGACCCTGGCGCTGGCAGGCGCCCCGTTTTTCATGGAGTGTCCCAAAATTATCCGGATCAACCTGCATAATCGCTTGCCGCCTTTCAGCTCGGCCAAGGACGTGATCCTGACCGTGCTGGGTATCCTGACGACCAAGGGTAATACCGGTGTGGTGGTCGAATATGGGGGCGACGGTTTAGCCGGTCTTTCCGTGCCGGAGCGTGCCACGATTACGAACATGGGCGCTGAGCTGGGCGTGACCACGTCCGTTTTCCCCAGCGATCGGGTGACGTTGGCGTTTTTGAAGGCGCAAGGGCGCGCGCAGGTTTGGCGGGAGATTTTGCCGGATGAGGGCGCGCAATATACGCGGGTCATTGACATTGATCTGGCCACGGTGGCGCCCATGGTGGCCAAGCCGCATAGCCCGGATAATGTATGCCCAGTGAAGGATATTAACGGCCTGGCCGTGGACCAGGTGACAATTGGGAGTTGCACCAATTCATCATATACCGATCTCATGCGCGTGGCTAACCTGTTAACCGGCCGGCGGGTCCATCCGCGCGTCAGTTTGGTCATCGCGCCGGGGTCCCGGCAGGTATTCCGCATGCTGGCGGAAAACGGCGCGCTTGCCGCCATGGTGACTGCTGGAGCGCGGATCCTTGAGCCGGTGTGCGGTTTTTGCATCGGCAATTGCCATGCGCCGTGCACGGAGGGTGTCAGCCTGCGAACCACCAACCGGAACTTCAAGGGGCGGTCAGGCACCAAATCGGCGTTCGTCTATCTGGTCAGCCCGGAAACTGCGGCCGTGGCGGCCATTCGCGGGGTGGTCACCGATCCGCGGGACGCAGGGTTCGACGACCAGGCGATCAGTATGCCGGATGCCTTTGTGATAGACGACCATATGATCTTGAGCCCACCGCCGCCGACCGAACGCGGTGCCGTGACGATTGTGCGCGGGCCGAATATCGGGGCGCCCTTGCAATTGGAACCGCTGGCGGATTTTCTGGCCGGTGTGGTTGCCATCAAGGTGGGTGATAAGATCACCACGGATGATATCATGCCGGCCGGGCGTCGTTTGAAATACCGCTCCAATATTCCAAAATACGCGGACTTCGTGTTCGAGCCGATTGATGCCGCTTTTAGCCGGCGTTGTCTGGAATACAAACAGAAGGGAATGGGTGCGATTATCGTCGGCGGCGAAAGCTATGGGCAGGGTTCATCCCGGGAGCATGCGGCTATCTGCCCGCGCTACTTGGGAGTTAAGGCGGTCCTGGCACGCTCGTTTGAACGCATTCATTTTGCCAACCTGGTTAATTACGGCATCGTGCCGCTGGTCCTGGCGGCTCAGGCCGATTATGATGCGCTTCAACCGGGCGATATTCTCGAAATCGCCGGCCTGCTCAATAGCGTGCGACGCGCTGAAAGCATTGTAATAAGCAATAAGACGCAGGGCGTGACATTCGAGGTCAAGTTGAATCTCACCGATCGCCAGCGGAATATATTATTGGCCGGCGGCGTGCTGTGCTATGCGCGGGAAGCACGTGGAGTGTGAAGCGTAGAGCGTTGAGCGCTAAAGCGGATGACGGACCCTCCTGCGCCAATATGCTGTGAAGGGCAGGCGACTGATAACTGATCACTGGCGTCCCACAGGGACGCCATGGGCTGTGGACTGTAGGCTGTAGGCTGTGGGTCGGAACAGAATAAACACAGATGGGAAAAACCGGAACTGCGGTTTTGATAATGGTCCTTCATAGCCCTCGGTTTTATTGG
>JBDRJR010000015.1:0-13380 GCA_043814705.1 Verrucomicrobiota bacterium
AACCCCAATAAAACCGAGGGCCATGAAGGACCATTATCAAAACCGCAGTTCCGGTTTTTCCCATCTGTGTTTATTCTGTTCCGACCCACAGCCTACAGCCTACAGTCCACAGCCCATGGCGTCCCTGTGGGACGCCAGTGAATTCTCAAGATATGTGTATTGAGCGTCCGGCGAATATTCGTCAATATCGGCTTTCACATGGTGCACCCTCTTTATTCGGCGTGCCTTTGATGAGTGACCCTTTGCTTCCCCTGAGGGCGACGATGGGGTATTGCGGCTGCCGGACAATTCCCGACCTTCAGCAACACAGCCAGTTCGTGCGCGTGTTGTCGGCCGGCGTCCGCGAGGCCCATGCCCATGACGTGAAAATCATCAAGGAATCCCCCAACTACAAAGCCAATGTCATGGAATCGTGAGGGCATTGACGATTCCTGGTTTTACATGCTCAAGACTTTTTCACAATCAGGGTCGCTAACGAAACATTCCTGCCACCGCGTATTTTGATCAAAATACGCCTGGTTTTCCGGTGCGCAAAGTCAAGATAGCAGAGACCTTCGGTAATTTCGACATGGTCAAGCTCCGCGCCGGTAAATTTCATTTCCAGGACACCGCCACCCGAATGCGTGAGCAGTAAATTCGCATTGTTTTTCGAACGTAAATGGATGTCGGGATGGAGATTAAAGATGAAAGTTGACTCAATGTCGGTGGGCGCATCAACCGTGTCGCTGATCCGGATCGAGTTGTCAGGACGGACGGCGACCGTTCTTTCCCACCTGACACCCCGCCATGCCGGGACGGAGCTTTTCAGGATGGCGGCGATGCGTAGCGCGTCGGCAGTCGCTTGCCAGCCGGCGCAGGCAACAAAAGCGTGCTCCTGCCAATTATAGGTGCCGGCTAAAGCGCTGTCGCCAACGCCGCTAATCAGCAGGGACGAATGCGCCTCCGGCAGTTTATACCATTTGCTGAAGTGTTCGTCATCATAGGGCGGGCAACCGCTGTCAATTAAAAACGGGCAATTATCCGCCCATAAGGTCAGCGCGTTTTTGCCGCCATGATAATGCGAGTTTCGGCCGGTATAAGGCGTGGCATCCAGGCAGAGATAAAAGGGCGGCTTTCGTAATACAGCAATGCCGGCATCGGGAAAATAATGCACCGTTTCTTTAGCACTGGGGACCGGCAAGAACGACATGGATTTCAAAAAAGCGTCCCCGTTGACGGGATACCCATCATTGAGCACCACGGTCATCCCATGCGGATCCATGAGCCATCGAACCACATCGGCGTGCCGAACCAAGCGGTTTTTAATGTCCGCATCCAGCGCGAAACCATAGATCTGCGAGAGCAGGTATGCATCCCGGATATGCCAGGTGGTAAAGATATGATAGGAAGGACTGTTTTCAATTTCCGATCCATCGGGAGCGAAGCTCGCGCGGCTGTGGAAGTTGATGATTTTAACGCCTTCGCTGATGAATTCCCGCCAAAGTCCGCATCCCTCAAAAAACGTGCCGGCCAGAAGCAAGGCCAAGCCGCGCAGACTCTGGTGATTATCGCCGGGACACAGGTCCAATCCAAAATGTTCACCGTAATAGATCGCTTCGCCATGTTGATATAAACACCGACAAATTATGTTCCATTTGTCTTTCGAAACGACTGGCGAATCCTTGAGAAAATGCAGGACATAAATCCAATGCAGAACACGACTGGCCGGTTGGAAATCGAACCAGATATATTGAACATCGGTTTCGTCCGCCTGGTTTTGTTCAAAAGTCTGGCGATTATAATTGTCGTCGCGGATATGATAAACATAGCGCTGATGTTTCAGCACGCTGTCTTTGCCGACCGGTGGCGGGCAGGTTTCAATAAAATGGAGCAAAGTATCGACGATCAACCGGGACAGATCTTCATTTTTTGTCAGGGCATACTGTTTGGCCATTGGCACGATGAAATAAAACCGGTTCAGCCAGCAACTTTTTTCGATACTCCGCCACCGTTCAAAACGCCGGTGGTCAAGGCGGGGCAATGCGCCGAAATCACGCAGGGCGTGCGCAACAATGATCCGGCGCGCGTAGTCCGTATCATCAATCGTTGCGATCATGCTGTGGGAAGCCAGGCCACCGCCACCGTCCAGCGGATACAAATCGAAGAAATTATTGCGCATCAGCAGATCGTGGGGCAAGGGCAACTGATAAGGACGCGTCCCGCGTCTTAAACGTTCATGGACCAACTGTTTAAAATCCTCCGCCATGCAACCTCGTGGTTTATTCGAAGATTGGCGCCGTCCCGTTTAGAACGCGCCGAAAAAGATGCTGGAGAAGGTGACGATCGGGGACGTCTCGCGAATTTCGTCAACCGTGGCACGGATATCATTGATCATCTGCTTGACCTCAAGGTAGAGGCTTTCGTCGTTGATCAGCAGACCCAGCGTGCCTTCGCCATGGTTGATCTTGTCGGTAATCTCGTTCAAGTTCGCCAGCGAGGCCCGGGCGTCATTATAGAGCGCATCTTCATTGACCAATTTGCCGATGGTTCCCTGCCCGGAGTTTATTTTACCGGTAATGTCCTTGAGGTCCGAGGCGACATCCGCCACCAGTCCCATAACATCCTTGGGCGTTTTGCCCCTGACGACCGTGTCCGGCGCAATCGGCTCAGCACCCGCGGCGCCCTCGTAAATCTGCAGATAGCGCCCGCCCAACACCGACGAAATAACAACGTCAATCTGGTATCCCTTTTTCAGATAAACCGGACGCTGGATGGCCGCGACCACGCGCACGCCCCCGTCATAGAGACTCATGGCCCTGACCTTGCCGACGACCATGCCGCGCATCATCACGTTATCGCCGTCGCGCAGGCCCATGACATCGGTGAATACCACCTCGAAGGGATAGGTCTTCTTGAAGACGTTTTCACGGCTGAGCACAATGGTAAACACGCACAGGCTCAGCAGGGCCACGAACATGAACGTCCCGACCAGCACTTCCATGCTCAATTCACGCATTCGATTACGTCGCATGTTCCGTCCTTTCCCAAGCTCCCCGTTGAGTTATATATTGCGCGTCCAGAAATCTTTTTACAATCTCATTTTGCGACCGGATGAAATCACCCGGCCTTGAAATCTCGATGATGCGGCCCTCGTAAATCATGGCAATGCGCGTCCCAATGGCCAGCGCGCTGAAGAGATCGTGCGTCACGACCACGCTGGTAACCTTCAGTTCCAGGCGCATCCGGTCAATCAACTGGTCAATGGCGCGCGAGGTAACCGGGTCCAACCCGGAGGTCGGCTCGTCATAAAGAATGATCTCCGGGTTCATGACGATGGCGCGGGCCAAACCCACGCGCTTGCGCATACCGCCGGAGAGTTCCGCGGGCATGACATCATGAACGCCGTCCAGGTTAACCTGGCGCAGTTTTTCCTCGACGCGCTTTTCGATTGCGGCATTGCTCATATTCGTCTTTTCGCGCAGGGGCAAGGCCACGTTCTCAAACACGCTCATCCATTCAAGCAGGGCCGCGCCCTGGAACAGCACGCCAAACCGTTCCCGCAGGCGCACCAGGTCGGCGCCGGCGGCCGTGCTCATGAGCTCATCGCCCACGTAAATTTTGCCGACGTCGGGCGTAAGCAGACGGATTATGTGCTTCAACGTGACGCTCTTGCCCGCGCCGGAAAAACCGACAATCACGAAGGTCTCGCCGCGCTCGATCTTAAAATTAACGGCATCCAGCACCTTGCGCTCACCAAAATACTTGACGACATGTTCAAAACGGATCATTGGTAAAACAACCTCGTAATGACGTATCCGACCACAAGAACGGACAGGAACGAAATAACCACACTGCGGCGCGTGGCCCGGCCCACGCCCACCGCGCCCTCGGTCGTGGCGAAGCCCTCGTAACAGCAGATCGTCGTAATCATGATGCCGAAAACAAAAGACTTGAACAGTCCCACGTAAAGATCCTTGTTTTCGGCCCAGCGCGTCGCGTTGTCAATATAGGCGGGGACCGACACCCCCAACTGGGTCGAGCCGACAATGGCGCCGCCGACCACCCCCAGCATGCAGGCGTAAAACGCCAGAATGGGCGTCATGATCATCATGGCCGCCAAGCGGGGCATAACCAGAAAACGCACGGGGGAAATGGACATGACCTCCAGCGCCGCGATTTCCTCCGAGACGGTCATGGTCCCAAGCTCCGCCGCCATGGCCGAACCCACGCTGGCCGCCAGAATCAGGGCCGTCATAAAGGGCCCCATTTCGCGCAACATGGAGACCATAACCGCCACGCCGATATTGACTTCCTGGCCATATTTGCGCAGTTCGAGACCGGTCTGCAGGGCCAGGATCATGCCGGTGAACATGGCCACCACGGAAATCACGCCCAGACTCTTGATTCCGGTGATATAGAGCTGTTGCAGGACCACGGGGCGGGAGCGCTTGCTCAAGACGAACCGCAGACTGAGCAACGCTTCCCAGAGGATCAACAGCGCCCGGCCGGAGTTGCGGCAGGCCAGCAGGACGGAGCGTCCCAGTCGCCCGCGCATATTGAGGGGCGGCGGCAAAAATTCAGGTTCGCGCGTAATCATGGGTGTAAATCCAAGAGAAATTAGAAATTAGATATTCGAAATTGTGAATTAGGCCCGGCAGTTGCCGGGCAACTTTGACAAAACGATTAGCCACAAAAATGCACAAGATGCACAAACATGATAAATTAATGCTCTTTTTGTGCTTTTTGCGTCCGGCACCTGCCGGATGGCAACTTTGTCCGCCATAGGCGGCAACTCATCGCGCCCGGAGGTCGCGATCCACCTGAAGCTAGCGCCGCCCAAGGTGGACGCCGACCTCCGGGCGGCGTTCCCGTCCGAACTTTGTCCGGCTGTTGCCGGACTCGCCAATGGCGGAAAATTCCTTAACATCGCGTCAGGAAAGTTTGAACTTCTTGCGATAGGCGGGGATTTCCAACATCGGCGGCCGTTCAAATTCGCCGATTTGCGACTCAATCTGCTCATAGAAATTAGCGCGCGCTTGAAACTGGCGCAACACGTGCACATGGTTCGATTCCGCCGCGATTAATCCCAGCGCGCGCGATCGGGAAAGGAAAGTTTGTAAAATACCGAAAGCCATTTTACCCAGCGCCTGCGTGGACTGATTGCGATGAATGCGCTGATCCAAATCGGTCTGGGCAAAGGCCGCAAGCCCCCAGCGCCGATAAACATCAATTAAATGAGCCGTCTCGACACCATAGCCGATTGGGAAAGGAATGCTTTCCAACACCTCGCGCCGCACGGCGTATTCCCCGGAAAGCGGTTGAATAATGGCGGTGAGTTCGGGGAAAAAAAGTGAAAAGAGCGGGCGAACCAGGATTTCCGTCACGCGGCCGCCGCCGGATACACGCACGTCTTTTGAGACTATCAGGGGGCGGTCATAAAAAGCCTTCACATACTTCACTTCCGGCTTCAGCAATAACGGGGCCAGCAGTCCGTAGGCGAAGCGCGCGTGAATATTTTTGATATCGGCATCCACATAAATAATAATATCGCCCTTAAGCTGGTAAATTGCCTTCCAAAGGTTTTCCCCTTTACCCTTATGATCACCGGTTGCCGGCAGTATATCGGCGGCAAGATAAGCCGCGGCGCCAAAGGCCCGGGCCACTTCGCAGGTCTTGTCGGTCGAGCCGGAATCAATCACGGCGATTTCATCGATCAGCGGATAACGGCTCATTAATTCCGACTTGAAAACCGTAATTTCCTTTCCGATGGTTTTTTCCTCGTTGAGCGTGGGAATACAGAGCGAAATCGTCAGATGCTGTCGCTCCTTTTCCGCAACCAAGGTGCGCAAATCGGCAAATTGCGAATGATGGAAGGTATTAGTCTTCAGCCAGCCGGCCACAGTCACCGGCGGGCGTGTGACCAGCTCGGCGGGCGGTCGTTTGGCGCGCCATTTTTTAAACCACATCGCAAAATCCTCCATCCATGGCCAGCAACACGCCCACCAACTGCGCGAGACCGGTCCACATCGGCTCAATCGCAACGGCCTCCTCCATTTCCGGCAAATCGTCGCGCCGTGTTCCCGTGGTCAATCCCAGCACCACGGCGGGAATATTTTTTTCAATCAGGGAAGCAAGCGCGAAGGTGGTGGCATATAACTGTGATTGCAGTCCTAAAGCCGTGTGAATGGCGCGCATCTGCTTCACAAGCGGGTGGGAAATATCCAATCCGCCCGGCGCCCGACGCGCAAATATATCGAATTTGACGGTTACTCCGGAATTGGCCGCCACGTCTTGCGTAATGTCTTCAATCTGCTGGGCCACCTGGTTCAGCAGATCGGCCGACTCACTGCGGACTTCAAAATTGAGCACGGTTTCCCGGGCAATATTGCGATAACTGACGCCGCCCCGGATCATGCCAAAAACAATCGTCGTAAGCGGACGCCGCGGCAGGGGAATTTTATTGATCCGGCTGACAATATCGTTCATCGAGATAATGGACCCGGTTGCTCCAAATTGAACCCAGTTATAATCTTCCGGCAATCGCACCGTAATGTCGCATAACAACTGACCCAGGCAGGCGTAATTCAGACGTCCCAGCTGGACCCCTTCCAATGAAAGACCGTAACGAACCGGCATCCCGCTGTTATTGAGAAACCCATTCAAACCTTCCAGGTTTCCGTGTCCCAGCATACGCACCGCCCCCATGAAAATAATATTTGCTTTCAATCGGATCTGAAGTCGTTCCAGGAGAATCGGCAGGGATGCCATAGCGGCCAGCGCCATGGAATTATCGCCAATAAAGGGGCCGACGATTTCATCCTTGCGAAAGGCGAGCGAAGGCGCGGCATGTTCATCAGCCAACGTATCCACATTGGAAAACAGCAGAATATTGGCGGCACCTTCGGTGCCCGGCAGGATAGCCAGCCCGTTGCCGGTTGCATCCGTGGAACAATTTTGCAAGCCGCATTCGCTGAATCGCTCCAACATCATGCGGACGCGGCCGGCTTCATGCCGATAAGGCGCCGGGACTTCGCCAATGGCCACCAGATTGGCCAGGACGATATCCTGCATGCTCCGCACCTCATCCCGGATACGGGGCAACGCGTTCAGGATTGATTCCATGTTTGCGGTCATATTGCGATAGATTCCGTTTAACGATCATCCGAAGAAACAGCGCCGGCGGGCGTGCTTGCGGATTTATCATCAGATCTTTTTAAAAAAATTATCAGATCGTTGAATGAAGTCAAGCAGGTAAAATCAGGAATATGATGTGGAGCCCACGACTGCAACACTGGTCGAGTTCGCGGCGCGGACACATGCGCCGGCTGGAATGACATTTTGGCGGGCGGGATTACATCAATTTTTTAGAGTCGCGATAAATATTGCCTGGCGGCGGGCATTGGCCTATAGTTTTTCCATGAGCGCCAACGAACCCGGAAATCCAATGGACGACTGGCAGAAGCAATTTCAGGACATCCTGCGCCAGGCGCATGCCAATCCGCTGATTAGTCCCGACGCGGCATCCGCATCCCCCCCGCCGGGCAACGATGCGGCAACGGCCGAAAAGCTCCGGCGCATCCGCGAGTTCAACCTGAAGCCGCGTGATATCCGGGACTATCTCGACCGCTATGTCATCCAGCAGGCGGAGGCCAAAAAGGTGCTGGCCGTGGCAATCTGCGACCATTACAATCATGTGCGGCAGTGCCTGGAAAATCCCGCCTTGCGCGAACGCGATTATGCCAAGCAGAATATTATCCTCCTGGGCCCCACGGGGGTGGGCAAGACTTACCTGATGCGCTGTATCGCCCGACTGATCGGCGTGCCGTTTGTCAAATCCGATGCCACCAAGTTTTCCGAAACCGGCTACGTCGGGCACGACGTCGAAGACCTGGTCAGGGACCTGGCGCGCGCCGCCGATGGCAACGCGGATCTGGCGCAATATGGGATTATTTATATTGACGAAATTGATAAAATCGCCGGGGCGCCTGCCTCCAGCGGCCGCGATGTCTCCGGACGCGGCGTGCAGGTTAACCTGCTCAAGCTCATGGAGGAAACCGATGTCAGCCTGCAGAGCCAGACCGACCTGCTCGGCCAGATGGAAGCCATCATGCAACTCCAACGCAATGGCCGACCGCCGCGGCGCACGCTCAACACGCGCCACATCCTGTTCATTGTCAGCGGCGCCTTCGACCGCCTGGCCGAGCGGGTGAAACAGCGCGTCAGCGTCGCGCCCATCGGATTTACACAGGCGCACAACATCCCGCAGGCCGACTATGAATACCTGAAGCTGGCCCAGACGCGGGACTTCATTGATTTCGGGTTCGAGCCTGAATTCATCGGGCGGCTGCCCGTGCGGGTGACCTGTGACGCGCTGACTGCCGGCGATCTTCAGCAGATCATGCTGACCTCGGAGGACAGCATCCTGGCGCAGTACCGCCATGATTTCAGCGGTTACGGCATTGATTTTACGATCACCCGGGAGGCCATCGCTGAAATTGCCGCGCGCGCCATTCTGGAGCAAACCGGCGCGCGCGGGTTGATGACCGTAATGGAACAGGCGTTCCGTAATTTTAAATTCCAGTTGCCCTCGACCGCCGTCAAGAATTTTGAGGCCGACACCGATACCATTACGGATCCGGAGAACGCGCTCAAGACCCTGCTCCGCAAGAATCAGCGCTCCCAGCGCAATCTGCTGAAATCGGAAGTGGCCGAATTCGCGCGCCGCTTCAAAGAGGAACATGCCCTGGATCTGGTTTTCAGTGACGAAGCCGTGGACCTGCTCGTGGAACTGAGCATTACGCAGGACAAAACCATGCGCACGATCTTCAATGAAAAATTCAGGGATTTCCAGCACGGCTTGAAACTGATCTCCAAGAACACGGGGCGGACCGCGTTTGAAATCACGCGTTCAATCATCGCGGCGCCCGACCGGGAACTGTCCCGATGGGTGGTGGAAAGTTTTCAACGCTCGCCGGCCGAAACGGCATCGCCTGAAGATAGACGCCGGACGACAGACGCCGGATGACAGACCGGAATCTGGCCGTAGACCGTGGACCGCCACGTCGGCAACCAAGTGGCCACTTGCCCCGCAACGGGGCGACGTGGTGGGCCGTGGGAGGGCGGGAAAAGGACGAAGCAAACATCGAACATCCAACATCGAACGCCCAACGTCCAATGAAGAGAAGGTACTCCTACGCCAGAGCGCTTCCCCCTACGCTAAGAAGCTTCCGCCTTCGCTCCCTGAGCTATGGCGGACAAGTCGGCGGGATAGGACGGAGGGCAGGCGACGGGCGGCAGGCTTTAGACCCTTGACTGTTGACGCGCGCGTCCATACAATCGCTTCGTTGCGTAGGGGATTGTCCTCTGCTCGAAGTAGGCTCAATAACACTGTTGGGGTGAAAAAAACTTCTCGTTTCCTCAATTACAGCATAGATTACTCCTATGAAACCATCCGTTTATGTTGAGACTTCGGTAATCAGCTACCTGACAGGACGTCCGTCCAGGGACGTGATTGTCGCTGGTCGCCAAGCCCTTACAATCGAGTGGTGGGGCACATGCCGCAAGCGATTCGATATTTTTGTTTCTGCGTTGATCGTAACGGAAGCGGAAGACGGCGACGCGACGGCTGTGCAGAGGAGACTCGCCGTCATCAAAGGAATTCCGGCCTTGAGCGTCAGCGACGAGGCCAAAGCCCTGGCGAGTCAAATGGTTGCCGATGGACCAATGCCAAAGGAATACCCGGAAGATGCTTTGCACATTGCTGTCTGCGCGTTAAACGGAATCGACTATCTTGTGACTTGGAATTGCACTCATCTGGCCAACGCAACCATCCGCAGACAGGTCGAGCGCTTTCTTGAGAAGGCAGGCTTTGCCTGCCCAGTTATCTGCACACCGGAAGAATTAATGGAGGAATGATCATGTTTAAAGACCCGATTGTAGAGGAGGTTCGTGCTGCGCGCCAACGGCATTCCGCACGCTTCAACCACGACCTGGAATCGATTGTCGCTGACCTCAAGAATAAGCAGCAGCACATGGATCGTCCAGTCGTCTCCCTATCTCCAAAGCGACCGATGCGCAAGGCGTCGTAAGGAAAGACAGGCGAACGTCTCATGGACGAGGCGTCGCGGGAGACGAAGAACGGCGTCTTCCTGCACCGCCAGTTGAAGTAGGCACCAGAGGCCGGACGCCGGACCTGATAAGATGGGCGGCAGGCTTTAGACGCTTTCTCGTAAAGATACACGTTTTGCGTGTATGTTTTCGGGGAGGACGGGACAGCTTGTCCCGTCGGTTCGGCATGACCGGCCGCACAGGCTATGCGGATCTACCTTTGGGTTGTGGGCGTAGCCCGCCTAGGGGCTAACAAGAGCGTGCACCACTACGTTCCACCCGCCGCGGACGGCGGGTGGAACGAGGGTCACGCTCGACGTTCGGGTAGAAGGCGCCACAGATCAGTCTTCCGATTCCGCGATTTCGTCGACAATCAGTTTTTTCCGGTCTTCAGGTTCACCGGTCAACCGATCGAGGATGTCAACGCCGGCTCGCTGGATTTCCTTGCGCGCGGCCGGCGGCAGGTTCAGTTTGCCGAGTTCCAGCAATGTGCTCATCTCCGCCGCCGCAGCGCGCGCGTTGAAGCTCTTGCCATATACGGACTAATAGACGGCAAAGGATAAACCAGACGCCAGACCTAAACGAACCCTCCTGCGCCAGAGCGCTACGGAAGACAGGCAACCGACTACAGACCGACGATATTTCGATCATCTGACGTCCGGCGTCTGACATCCGGCATCCGGCGTCCGTCCCGCCGCCGGGTCGGCAATCAACAAGGCATCGAACGCCGCCCGGCGTTCGACGCAAGATGGGCAAACGCCGCATGGTGTGCCGGCCCCGCGGTAACAACTCCACGTCTCGGCGTAATTTACGCCCAGGTCCAGACCGATCTTGAGTATTTCGCTTTTGCTCATGCGCATGAAGGGCGCGCGCAAGATGACCGGCCGGCGGCGATTAAGGCCCAGCACGGCGTTCATTCTGTCAAGGAATTCCGGGGTGCAATCCCAGTAACCGTAGCGATCCTGGGCCTGGGCGCCATAAAAAACATCGGCAATGCCCTTGGCTTCGGCATACGCGGCGGCCAGTGCCAGGAAAAGCATGTTGCGGTTGGGCACATAGGTCGGCGGCTGGTCAAGCTGAAGCGGCGCCAATTCGGACAGCGCCGGCATTGGTATGGCCGGATCGGTCAGGGCCGATGCGCCGGCCACCAGCGCACCGAAAAAGCTCAGGTCAATCTGCCGATGCTCGGCAACGCCCGCCGCGCGCGCCTGGTTGACGGCGCAGATAGTTTCGCGCACATGCTTCTGGCCATAACGGATCGTCAGGGCATAGAGCGCCTGAAAATCGAGCCTGCTTTTCACGTAATGGAGCAACGTGGAGGAATCCAGCCCGCCGCTCAATAAAATTACCGCGCTTTTCATTTGGGAGCGCTTTCCACGCGATGCAATTCCTGTTGGCGGTCAACTGATAAATCAGCCTTGTGGAAATCGGATCCTTGGGGCGGCAGTGCCATATAGATGGAATCCGAGGGATCCAGCACTACCTCAAGGCCGGTTACGCGCAAGTCCAGCACATGACCCCCACCCTTGCGGTCGTCCGTCAGGAAGTGAAAATGATAGCCCGGCACATTGATGCCTCTTACAAACGCCGGGCAACGGAATCCGACCAGCGTGCCTTTTACACGCTTAAATTCAAATACGGCCTGCTTCTGCACAACCTCAATCAGCGCCCGGTAAGGTTTTTGCTGTTTCGGCACACTGCGGGTCTTGACATAAGCAAACTCGCCATCAGCCCGGACAGCGTAAAACAGATTTGGGGAAGGCAAGGCGCGGTCCAAGACGCCGGTAAATTCCTCAAGACTGGCGGCGACAACGGACGGGAGCACAATATCCCGGTCAAGCCAAGTCACCGTGGCAAGCGGCGTCCGGGCGGAATCCGGAACGGGATAGACTTTGCCGTCCACGCAAACCTGGAACGCAAGGCCGTCCACGAACACCAGTTCGCCATCAAGCGCATTGAGCGTGCCGATGCCTATATCGCCGTGTTGTTTCAAGTCACCAACGGCGTAATCCCCATCATAGATGCCGGCCATCAGGGAATCAATCGGGGCGGTTTGGTAAATAATGTCGCGGTCGGCGGCTTGCGCCGCAACCGCCAGCAGGGCCAGCGCCAGGAATGTTATTTGAAATCTATCCACAGGGCATACGCTCCTTTCCATGAATGGCACTTTATCGCAAACCCCGTTTGGCGTAAAGATTGTTCTGCGCCCCTGTTCTGCAACCCCTCAGTTACGAGGCATAGCTGTGTCATTCTCGCGGTTCACCAGGGACGGTTCGCCCTACCTGCCCGGAATTCATCGCTAATGGTCCAGCACTGCCGGACGGCTGAGCCGTAATACACGATGCAAATTTGAGAATGACACAGCCGTGAGTTACGCGGTGGTGTAGATGCGGTTCATAACTGACGGGGATTCAGTATTTTGCACGCTTGCATATCTACCTTAACCTATGATATGAAGTTGGATCACTTCATCATTCAATCATTCAAACGGTCCTCAATCATGCCCAGGCAACCAACAGCCAAATACTGGATAACCAAACTGGGGCTCCAGCCGCATCCTGAAGGCGGGTATTTCAGCGAGATTTACCGCTCAGCGGATCAAATTCCGGCCATGGCTTTGCCGGCGCGTTACCGTGGACCGCGCGCCTTCTCGACCTCGATTTATTTCCTGCTGGCCGGCACACAGATATCAACCCTGCACCGGCTGGCATCGGATGAACAATGGCATTTTTATTACGGCAGTGCCCTGCTCCTGATCATGATCGCACCCGACGGGACATCCCGGGAGGTGCACCTGGGCCGTTGCACGGCCGCCGGCGAACAGTTCCAGGCGGTTATTCCCGCCGGGACATGGATGGGGGCACGGCTGGCCAGTCACCGTGGTTATGCGCTCATCGGCTGTACCGTGGCGCCGGGCTTTGAGTTCCAGGATTTTACGGCCGGGCAACGGTCCGACCTGCTGGAGCGATTTCCCCAACATCGCAAATTAATTAACGCCTTGACCAGGCCGTGATAATCCTCGACTGCTTGTTACCACCCCGTGTACTTTTTCGCACGTAATGCCTCAGAACGTGTGAAACACGTTCTGACGGGTTACTTTCGCACACCTATTTTACTTGCATTACCGCGTGTAATAGTGCATTTTATAAATAAGGTTCCTTGCCACAATCTGTGGGTAATGCATCTGCCATGAATGTTTCAAAGTGTTGTCGTAAAGTTATTTATGCTAACGGGCATGCCATGGTGGTTCGGTATCCGAACGAATCTGCCGACAGGTTAACCACAGAGGCATGG
>JBDRJR010000016.1:0-12758 GCA_043814705.1 Verrucomicrobiota bacterium
CCATGCCTCTGTGGTTAACCTGTCGGCAGATTCGTTCGGATACCGAACCACCATGGCATGCCCGTTAGCATAAATAACTTTACGACAACACTTTGAAACATTCATGGCAGATGCATTACCCACAGATTGTGGCAAGGAACCAAATTTACTATGCGTCCGGCTATTTGGCAACGATGGTCAGAACCTGTCGCCCATTGTAGTTACCACACGAAGGACACAAATGGTGCGGCTGATGCGGTTCGCCGCAGTTAGAACACGCTTGCGTCGCTGTCAGGGTTTCTTTATGGGACCGCTTGCGAATACGAATCCTGCTTTTTGACGTTTTTCTTTTCGGTACTGCCATTGGATATCTCCCCCCGATCCGCGCGCAAGCGCACGGCTCAAGAATGGTTTATGGTTGATAGTTGCCGCAATAGGCGGATCCACCTTCTGGTGAAAATGGTTGATTAGCCCGGATCGTTCCACATCTGTCACTGGTCAGGGACAGCCGGCATGATAATAGAAGGCCAATTCAACCCCGTCCGAGTTGCGTCATTAACCCTCGCCCATCATCCACGCTATTTTCGTTTAATCTTTAATTGATCCAGCATATCCCACGGGATCGTTTGACGCGGCTTGACGCAGGCGCAGGGCGCCTTATTCAAATTGGCCCCGCACTGGACGCACAAACCCCGGCACGTCTCCGAACATAAAAAATTAATCGGCAGAGCAAGAAGCATAGCTTCACGGATATCGTCGGTCAAGTCTATTAATTCATTTGCGGCGCTTAAGGGATATGAGCGCGCAAAATCCCCGTCCCGAATAGTCTGGTTACAGTATTCGCCGCATCGCGCACATCGGCCGCGGACATCCACTTCAAGCACACCGCGCACGAGCAGGTCGGCGGCAAAGCGCTGGGCGGTCAACGCATAATGCACATCGCCAATTATCCGGAATTGGGTCTCCTGGTCCAACTCCAGAATGGCGGATGGCTCCACGCCGGTAAATCGCCGGGGACGCTGGCGCACTTGGCCGGTTTCGATATTCATTAACCTGCCCTCCGTGCACGGAAAAAAACGGCCAGCCAAGCAATAGCCGCAAAATTACTTACCCGCGAAACACACGCAATGACGCTAAATGGAGGTCAAATCAACTGATTTAGCAAAAATGATTTTTGGCGTCATTTTGCGTGTTACGCGGGCAACTGCGCAAATTTCTTTTTCAACGCCGCGTGAACGAAGGCCGGCACAAACTTGCTGGTGTCCCCGCCCAGGGACGCAATCTCACGGACCACGCTGGAGCTGATATAACTGTAGCTTTCACGCGGCATCATGAACAGGACCTCCACGTCCGGCGCCATTTTGCGGTTGGTCAAAGCCATTTGAAATTCATATTCGAAATCGGAAAACGCCCGCAAGCCGCGAATGATCACGCGCGCGCCGATCCGCCGGACATAATCCACCAGCAGACCGTTGAACTGGACCGCCTCCACGTTTGGCGTTGTTTCCGCAAGACTACGCGCCATTGCCATGCGCTCCTTGATTGAAAACAGGGTGCCTTTCCCGGCGCTCACCGCCACCGCCAGGATTAAACGATCAAACAACCGCGCGGCACGATGCACCACATCTACGTGGCCCAGAGTCAGCGGATCAAACGAACCCGGATAGACTGCCGTTTTTTTCATTCTGACTCCTGATCTCCGACGGCTTGCTGGTCTCTGACATCCCGCCGCCGTCCAAACACTATGGCGGGCAGGCCGGCGTCTGGCGTCCGTCATCCGGTGCCTGGCTGGATCGGCGCAATATAATAAATTTGCGTTTCACCATAAACCCGGCGCTTGAGCTGTTGCCAACCTGCCCGGGTCACCGCCGGAACATGCGCGGACTGTTCCATGACCAGTAATCCATTGCTTTTTAAAATAGACCGTTCGGCCAGCGCTGGCAAGATTTTTTTCAGCCAGCCGCCGTCACGGTCATAGGGCGGATCGGCAAAAATCAGGTCGTAGGGCGCGCCGCCACCGCCCCGCTCCAGGAATCGCAGGACATCGGCAGATACGACGGCCACGCCCCGATCGGGACCGCAAAGGATGCTGACATTCTCACGGAGTATCGTCAGGACCCGGCGGTCGTTTTCCACCCAGACAACCGTGGCGGCGCCACGGCTTAAGGCCTCCAGCCCATAAGCCCCCGTGCCGGCAAACAGGTCCAGTACCCGGGCGCCGGGCACCCGGTCAGCCAGCGAGGAAAAAACCGCCAGCCGCACACGGTCCTGCGTGGGGCGCACATCCCCGCGCGGCACCTGAAGCAATCGTCCCCGCCACTCCCCGGCTGTGATACGAATGGCCATATTACGCAACTCCGATTCAAACTTGAGTTAGGCCCGGCAGTTGCCGGGCAACTTTGACAAAACGATCAGCCACAAAAATGCACAAGATTCACAAACATGATGAATTAATGCTCTTTTTTGTGCTTTTTGTGTCCGGCGCCTGCCGGATGGAAACTTTGTCCGCCGTAGGCGGACTCCGCCAATGGCGGAAAATTCCTGCATTAAATCAGGCGCCGAGGAACGGGCCTCTTGTTATGCCGCACAATGACCCCGATCTTTCGAAGAGCCGGGACGCCACGTCAAGCAATTATTTCACGTGATCACACCGGTTGACAAGCATGGAATCAAGTCAAGAACATTGTATCACAAACTACCTCGCTTTTTTAAATAATTTAAAAATATTGACATCGAAATGGATATTTGTAAAACTTTGTTCATCTAACACGTGCCCGTATGCCCGTATTTGTGTCAGCGCCGATTGCTGAAAGCACCATGAAAGGAGGTGAAGCTGGCGGCATAATGTGATTGATTATTAAGCGGATGGTTGTTTAGCCTCAATCGTGAATCATAATGAGGAGATAAAAATGAAACGTTATTCGATATTATTGTGCCTTGTGTGTGCGATCGGAATGGTCTGCGGAGCTGTTGCGCAGGCGCCAATGTCCCCGACCTATCCATTCCAGCTCTCGCTCGTCAGTCCGGTTGCAATTCTCAGCGATAGTTCATCGGTCAAGGGCCTGCGGCTTAACCTGATCTATGGCGCCAATGAAAACGTGACCGGTGTTGATCTGGGTATTGCCAACCAAGTCAACAATGACCAGAAAGGCCTGCAAGTGGGTATCGTCAACCTGGTAGGCGGCAACGTGACTGGCGGTCAATTGGGCGGCATTAACTTCGTGGCCGGCAATGTGTCCGGCGGGACGGTGTCCTTCATCAACCTGATCGGCGGCAATGTCTCTGGTGTGGAAGCGGGCCTGATCAACTTGACCAGCGGGAACCTGTCCGGCTATGATTACGGCATCCTGAACATAATTGGCGGTAACGTCGCGGGCTTGGAAATCGGTCTGCTCAACTTGGCCGGCGGCAGTGTGGCTGGCGGCCAGGCCGGTGGTATCAATATCGCCGGCGGCGCGGTTGATGCTCAGTTCAGCTTAGTTAACGTAGGCCTGTCCGATGCCTGCTGGCAGACGGGACTGATTAACTGGGCCGACAAACTGGATGGTGCGCAATGGATTGGCCTGAATTTTGCTAATGAAGTCAAAGGGCTCCAGCTGGGTGTGATCAACTACACCTCCATATTGGATGGCCTGCAGATCGGCGTCCTCAATATCGCGTGGGGCAAAGACAGTATTTGGAAAGTGCTCCCGATCGTTAACGCGAATTGGTAACCTGACCAAAAATTCACAAATCGCATGTGAGCATGTGGCCGCGACACAGGTCGCGGCCACATTGCTTTTACATCTGGGCTATGATCTCGTCGGCAAATTCGGAGCATTTTAACAGCGTCGCATTTTCCATCAGCCGGTGGAAATCGTAGGTCACTTTCCGGCGCCGGATGGCTTCGCTGAGACCGCGGATAATCAGATCGGCCGCTTCTGTCCAGCCCATGTAACGGAACATCATCTCGCCGGAGAGGATTACGGAGCCGGGGTTGACCTTGTCCTGGCCGGCATACTTGGGCGCCGTGCCGTGCGTGGCCTCGAAAATGGCGTGCCCGGTCTGGAAGTTGATGTTGCCGCCCGGTGCAATGCCGATGCCGCCAACCTGTGCCGCCAAGGCATCGGACATGTAATCGCCGTTCAAATTCAGCGTGGCAATAACGTCAAATTCCGACGGACGCGTCAGGGCCTGCTGGAAGAATATGTCGGCAATCGCGTCCTTGACCACAATGCGGTCGCCATATTCCTGAGCCACCTCATAGCCCCAAGCCAGAAAAGCGCCCTCCGTAAATTTCTGGATATTGCCCTTGTGCACGAGCGTCACGCTCCGGCGCTTATTGCGGATGGCATACTCAATGGCGGAGCGCACCAGACGTTTACTGCCGGTCTCGCTGATCGGCTTGATGCCGACGCCCGAATCCGGCCGAATATTCCAGCCGAATTCTTTTTTCAGGAAGCCAATGAGTTTTTGAGCTTGCGGACTGCCGGCTTGCACTTCCAAACCGGCATAGACGTCTTCCGTGTTTTCGCGGAATACCACCATGTCCACCTGGCCGGGTTCCTTGACCGGGCTCGGCACGCCCTCGAACCAGCGCACCGGTCGCAGGCAGACATAGAGATCGAGAAGCTGGCGCAGGGCGACATTCAAACTGCGATGCCCGCCGCCAACCGGAGTGGTGAGCGGGCCCTTGATGCCGACCAGATATTGTTTAAAGACGGCAACCGTTTCGTCGGGCAACCAATTGCCGGTCTGCTTGAATGCTTTTTCACCCGCCAGCACTTCCCGCCAGCAGACTTGCCGCTTCCCGCCATAGGCTTTGGCAACGGCGCCATCCAGAACACGCACGGCGGCGCGCCAGATGTCCGGCCCGGTGCCGTCGCCTTCGATGAACGGAATGATCGGGTGCTCCGGCGCCACGCAAACCTTTTGATCGGTTGAAAATGTGATCGGTTGTCCCTGAAGCGCATCCTTTGTCATATAAACAACCCCTTGAATTCAGTTTTTATTTATTTCCAGTTAGACGGCTTTGCGCCGTATTGCGCCGCAAGAACACGATGAGATCATTCAGCGTTGTAATTTTCATTTTTACAGCAGGCCGTCCTTTTTCAAAACGCACATGGATACGTTCGCCCGGCATAATATCAAAATAATTATCGTCCGGCCAATTATCATCCGCCACCAATTTCAGACTGAAAGTCGGCACATTTGTCGTAATGACCACCGCTTTTTTCCCGGAAGGGTTAACCGTTACCTGTGGCTTCCGAATCGAGTAGTGCTCCCAAAAAGAAGGCGGGAAACAAAATTCCTCGCCGGCCAAACCCTTGTAGGAAGAAAACAAATGCGAGGCTGATGTCTGCCGGCGTCCTGCCATATCCTCCAAAACGGCATAGGCAAAAGATGCCAGATTTTCAAACGGCCAGGTGAGGGTTGTATAAAAAAAACCCGCGTTTACGCATTGGCCCGGCCTTACGGTTATTTTCCGACGCCATTCGCAATTCGGCTTTCCATCCTTGAAAGCATATCGGCCGTATTTGATATGGCCGTGAAAAGTTTTCCGGCTCAAATTGCTGATCCAGACGGAGAGCGCGCTTTCTTCCTCCTTGAAGCAGAGCGCCAACGGCGCGAAAGAACGTTTGACATAATAATACAAGGCTTTGCGGCGCAGATAATAATCATGCGTTGTCCATGAGGAAGTCGGCCAGCAGTCATTATACATCCAGAACAGCGCGCCCTTGCAGACGGATATGTTGCGACGGTAAGCGGCCATACACCCGGCCATATGCTCGCCATGCAGACGCTGTAAGACCCCAACGTAAATATCCAGGGGCAGTTTTTGCGGTGTTTGGGTGATATAGCGGCGAACCACGCTCCATTCCCGGTTCGCGTAGCCGGTATTGGCATGCAGACGATAAGCGGATGAATGCGGACGCCGCTCCCCTGCGGGAAGATATTGAACAATTGACTCCAGGTCGGGCGGAGAATTCCACGTATAAAACTCGCTCAAAAAACGGCCGACTGCCCGGGTAGTAAGATTAATATCGGCGGACTCTTCATGCGTTAAACACGGATTCAGCGAATGGCAATCGCCGGCAAGTTCACTGCGGGCATATTTGCCGCCATAGGGGCTGGCTGGACGATAAAGCGCCCCGGGGCAATGAGCTTTCAGCAGGCGGGGTAAAATTTCATCCCAGATTTTCGCGCCATACAAACGCTTCACGCCCTGATGTTGATACACGTCATAATAACCGTCGTGAATTTCATTCTCGCCGCACCAGAGCACAATCGCGGGATGATTGCGCAGGCGCTTAATTGCTTTTTCGGCCTCCGCCGAGCAGTTGGCCAGGAATCCGACGTCATCATCCGGATAAAGCGCGCAGGCATACATGAAATCCTGCCAGATCAGGATGCCCAATTCATCACAGCGCGAATAAAAATAATCGCTTTCGTAAATTCCCCCGCCCCAGACGCGCAACATATTAAAATGACACCGCGCGGCTTCTTCCAGCAGAACATTGATTTTTTCATCCGTTACTCTGGCCACAATGGAATCCGCCGGCACCCAGTTGGCGCCCCGGCAAAACAATATTTTGCCGTTGATTTCAAACGCAAACGTGCTCCCGCCTTGATCCAGCGCTTTCTCAAGCAAGCGGACGCGCCGGACCCCAAAACATGTGCGGGATCGGATGGTTTCCCCGTCGGTCGCTTCAATTTCCAGGGTATAGAGATGTTGATTGCCTTCGCCGGCCGGCCACCACAGCTCCGGCTTTGCTATGACCATAGCGGCCGTCACTTCGCCGGTCTTTAAGCGCACGGCCGTTTCGGCCGCCACGCGCCCAACGCTGTCGGTAATTTTCAACACGGCCTGACGCGGCCCGGTTTTTGAATCCACCGGCGTGAATTTAAACCGGCAATTGACAACGGCCTGCCGGAAGTCGCGGCTTAGTACCGGACTGGCAAAAACATTGTCAATGAATCCGAACGTGGTTGTTTCCAGGCGCACATTACGCCAGATACCGCAGGTAATCAACCGGGGCGCCCAATCCCATCCGAAAGAAAACTGGGGTTTGCGCAGCCAGATCCGCCGATATTCCTTGGCAGAAGCCAGGTATTTTTTAAATTCTTTGCCGGAGAGCGTTTCCAAGCCGTTGGTGAGTTTGACATCCAGGACATTCCGTTCATCCCGCAAACGGGATGAAACATCGAAGCCATGTTCCACGAAGGCATTTGCGGTGCTCCCTAAAAAAAACCCGTTTAAATAAATTCCGGCGGCATAATCCAGTCCCTTAAAAACAAGCCGTGCTTTAAACGGCGTTTTGGGGCGTTTAAATTCAAAGGTTTTCCGGTAATGCCAGGTATAATCTTCAAACTTTTCCGCTTTGCTTACATTCAATCCTTCCAACGGTTCAGACAGCAGGTTATTTGCGATTAAATCCAAATGAATGTCACCCGGCACCAGGGCGGGCAACCATGCCTTTTTAGCGGTTGAAGGGGCCCCGGATTTTTGAGCGCTTCCCTGAAAATCCCATCGGCCATTGAGCGAAATATTCATAAGATACACATGCCATTGCGGTTTCCATCATTTGCGGTGAAATTCACAATAATATTCCTGCCGTTAGCGCCGTCTCAAACACGGCATCGCGCCCCGAAAATGTAATTTCATCGGTAAGCAGTTTATCCAAATCCGGACAACGGGCTTTCACCACGCGGCTCCGTGTCTGCGTACCCAGCGCGGATCGGGCTTCCAAGGTACAGTCGTCAGCCCGGGTGATAGCAAATGAGTTGCCCGCACCCGCGCAGGTCATCAGCAGGGAGCGGAACGCAACCCCGGCCGGGTCGGCGGCAACCAGGCGGATGCGCTCGCGGGGCAGGCTGTGGCCGCTTTTATCCATCTGCGCTTTAAGCCAACCGGCCAGGAGCCGCCCAGTTGATGAATGACCCTCGACGCGGATTTCAGCGATCGCGGCTAAATGATCCCGGCACTCCACGGAATCAAAAAACTGGGCAAACAGTTGCCGGTAGGGCGTTAGTCGGCCCCAGTTCAGATCGCTTACGGCAACACCCATCAGCCGCGACTGTTCCACAAAGCGGGCCAAAGCGCGCAAATCATCGTCCGCATAGCCGGCCGAATCCACGATCACGCGTTCCGCTTGTTTCGCAAAGAGCAAAAAATCATTGCGTTCAAAAGTTGGCTTCGGCCACCAGAGGACCACGGGCAAATCTGGCGCCAACAGCGAGGCCGCCAGGCTCGGCAGATTATCCGCCATGATGCCGCGGGCAACCAACCGGATTTGGTCACAGCAGACACAGCGCGGGCACGTTTCGGAATCCTGGCAGATTATGGCGACTTCCGCGATAAGTTCCGGGGGATCAATGTCCGGTTCGGACGTTACCAGGATTACGCGGCAGGGATGGCGGCCGATAATATTCCCGATCACCTCCATTGCGCGTGTGGTTTCCTGATCGGCGCCGCCCACAGCAACCAGGTTGGCCATGACCGCCCGCATGTTCATGCTCGCGGATGCCGCTGTACTCCCGGTGTGCGGCATGGCGATCCACAATTTTTCCAATTCACTTTCAATTAACGGGGGCGCAACCTGCCGCGGCCCGACCGCTATGCGACTACTCATAATCGCCTCCAGCTTCGCCCATCGCGCGCCATCAATTCATCGGCACTCGCAGGCCCCCATGTTCCCGCCTCATAATCAGGAAAGTCCTTGGGCGGGGATTCCTTCCAGCCTTCCAAAATCGGCATAATGCGCGACCAAGCCGTTTCGACTTCATCCGCGCGCGTGAACAGCGTGGCATCGCCCAGCATGGCATCCAGCAGAAGCCGTTCATAGGCTTCCGGCGGTTCCCTGCCGAATGCCGTCCCGTAATCGAACTCCATTTTCACCGGCCGGATGTTAATGGCCTGGCCCGGCGCTTTGGAGCTGAATTTGATCGAAATGCTCTCGTCGGGCTGGATCCGGAGCACGAGCAGGTTGGGATCCATTGCTCCCATGGTACCGCCAAACAATGCCAGCGGCGCCTGCCGGAATTGGATCGCGATTTCCGTAAGACGCTTGGGCAGGCGCTTGCCCGAACGCAGGTAAAACGGCACCCCGGCCCAGCGCCAGTTATCAATAAACAATTTGATGGCGGCATAGGTCTCGGTGATTGAGTCTTGGGCTACTTTTTTTTCATTGCGATAGGCCGGCACAAACTTGCCGTTGAAGGCGCCAATCCCATATTGGCCGCGCACGGTCATGGCGTTCACCTCATCCGGCCGAACCGGGCGGATCGAGCCAAGCACTTTGACTTTTTCATCGCGCACGGCATCGGCATCCATGGCCGCGGGCGGTTCCATGGCCACCAGGCTGACCAATTGCAACATGTGATTTTGAAGCATATCCCGCATAACCCCGGCAGTTTCGTAATATCCGCCGCGCTCTTCCACACCGACCGATTCCGCCACCGTGATTTGAACATGGTCAATGAAATTACGGTTCCACAACGGTTCAAAAATTCCGTTCGCAAAACGGAACACGAGGATGTTTTGCACCGTTTCTTTGCCGAGGTAGTGGTCAATACGATAGATTTGATCCTCATCGAAGACGGCATGCACCGTGCGGTTCAATTCCCGGGCTGTGTTCAAATCATGTCCAAACGGCTTCTCAATCACGGCACGGACCCATCCGCTGGACGCTCTGTGATTGAGCTTGGCCGCGCGCAGTTGCTCGAGAATGACGGGAAAATAATCGGGCGCGGTGGCCAGGTAGAACAGACGGTTACCCGCCGTGCCGCGCTCGGCATCCAGGCGATCCAATAATTCGCCCAGCCGCCGATAGGCTTCCGGATCGTCGAAATTGCCCTGGAAATACTCGACCTGCCGGCTAAAATCTTCCCAGACCGCCGGATCAGCCGGCCGCATGCGGGAAAACGCATTGATACCATCCCGCATCTGGTTTTGAAACTCGGCGGAGGGAATGGGCCGCCGTGCCATGCCCACGATGGAGATGCTGTTGGGCAACAGGCGCTCCAAGTCCAGGTTATAGAGCGCCGGAACCAGCTTGCGTTTGGTAAGGTCGCCCGAGGCACCGAAAATGACTATGGCACAGGGTTCCGGCGTGCGTTGCAAACGCAATCCTTCGCGCAGTGGGTTTTGAAGACCTTTCATCATAAACCGTTCCTTGTTGGGCTGGCATTCTAATGACAGGCAACAACTAATTCAATCATATATTGATCGACAACCGGCAAGATTCATTTTATCGTTGGAATCAATGGGGTGATGAAATTGTCAGCCGAAGACGGCGATTCATCGCGCCCGGAGGTCGCGATCCACCTTAAGATATCTCTTTCCAGGGTGGATGCCGACCTCTGGGCGGCGTTTCCGTATCAACATTTACATTACTATGCATTGAGTTTTCTATGAACGCATTTCTCATCGTTTTGGATTCCGTCGGCATCGGTGCGGCACCGGACGCGGCGGAGTATGGCGACGCCGGCGCCAACACCCTCGCGCACCTGGCGGAAGCGGCGGGCGGGATCCATCTGCCCACCCTCCAACAACTGGGGCTCGGCAACATCCCGGCATTGATACCCTCGGGAATACCCATTCGCGGAGTTCCTGCGGCGGAACAGCCGCTGGCCGGCTATGGCGCCATGCGGGAAGTATCACAGGGCAAAGACACGACCACCGGCCACTGGGAACTCGCCGGATTGGAAATGGCCCGCGGTTTTCACCTGTTTCCAAAGGGGCCGCCGTCCTTCCCGCCGGAACTGGTCGCGGCCTTCGAGCAGCAGACCGGACGGCGTCTCATCGGTAACCAGGCCGCCAGCGGGACCGCGATCATCCAGGAACTGGGCGAGCGCCAGATGCGCGAAGGCGCCTGGATCGTCTATACCAGCGCCGATTCGGTGTTCCAGATCGCGGCCCATGAGGAAATAATCCCCCTGAGCGAGTTGTATCGCGCCTGTGAAACAGCCCGTGCGCTCTGTGACCCTTACCAGGTCGGCCGGGTTATTGCCCGGCCATTCGTGGGACAGCCCGGCGCCTTCCAACGCACCGAAAACCGCCGCGACTATTCTTATCCCCTACCCGAGCCGACCGTGCTTGACCGCCTGAAGGCGGCGGGCGTGCCGGTCACCGGCGTCGGCAAAATCGAGGATATTTTCGACCATCGCGGTCTGACGCGCTCCTTTCACACCGGGAATACCGCCGATTCGGCGCATAAAGTTCTGGAACTCGTTCGCCGGCGTGAATCCGGATTAATCTTTGCCAATTTCATTGACTTCGACTCGCTTTATGGACACCGGCGCGACGCCCGCGGCTACGCGGCCGCCCTTGAACAAACCGACCTGTTTTTCGGCAACCTTCTGGCCGTGTTGCGCCCGGAAGATTGGCTTATCATTACCGCCGACCATGGCAACGATCCCACCTTCCACGGGACGGATCACACGCGGGAATACGTGCCGCTGTTGGCTTATCAGCCCGGCCTGCCAGGTCGTTCGCCCTCCTACACCAAAAAGTCCCGTGGCTTACCACAGGGAAAAATGGTGACTTTGGCTTCGGAGGGTTCCGCTATCTTAAAGATGCCCCGTCCCGACCTCTTCGAGTCGGGGCCGCGGGGAGCTTCACTGGGCATCCGGCATGGATTTTACGACGTGGCCCAGAGCCTGGCGACGATTTTCGGCCTGCCGCCCATGCCGCGCGGGAAAGCATTCGTTGAGCGTTAAGCGTCAAGCGTAGGGCACGTATATCGTGGAAAGGTCAGCTATCAATAAGTAGTTCTTTGTTGCTCGTTCTTCTTTTTCCGCTCCACGCTTCACGCCCTACGCTCCACGTGCTTCCCCACTCCACGCCCTACGGGCTTTGCTGACGCTGAAGGCGGCGGGCACGCTCTTCGGGAAAAAACATTAACCGGCTTTCCGCCGACATGAGCCGGAAGGGATATTCAACAAGACCCGGTGGAACCTTGGCCATAACCCCTTCGTCGGTCACATGATCCAGAACCACCTCGATTTTCTTTTGCTGATCATTTAACGTAATTGTGACACGCTCGCCGGCCTTGGGTTGCTGTTGTTTGCACTGTGCCAGCAAACGTTCCAATTCTATTTCCTGGGGCGATTTCTCGGGGACAGATAACGGCGCGGACGATGTTGCCGCCGGTTCAGTGTTTGCCACGGACTCCACGGGCGCGCTGGATTCGACTGCGGTATTGTTTTCTGCTTTTGAGGATTCCTCTTTTGTTGCCGTAATATCAATAAATGCCGTTTGCTCTAATTCCGGTTTTGGTTCGACCTTTGGCGGATCAACCGGAAGCGCCGGCCTGGCCATGAAACGCGTCCATAACAACCTGTAGCTCAATTGTGCGCCCTCTTCCAACCCCATGCGGCTTTGCGCTTGTCCCGCTTGAACAGTCCGAACAATGGCGGCCTTGATTGGAATGATCATATCGCGGTCATACTTGAATTTCTGGTAGGCACAGTATCCAATGAAAGTTAGCAAACACAGGGACAGCACCATGCGGATATTGCCACCCCAGGATGAATACCAGTGCTGGCCCGCATTTTGCGGCCGGGGCGCCGGCGGCGCCGCGGCCGGTTTGCTGTTCACCGGGGATTTCGGCCGTATTGGTTTACAATAAATTACGGCCGGCTTGGCGCTTGCCGTAGAATTTTCCTGAATCGGCTTTAAGCGGATCGTGCTCTGTTTTTGATCTTCGCCCAATTCTTTTGCCGGGGCTACCAACGACTTGCCGCAGAATCCGCAATACCGGGCCTGCGGTTGAATGGGTTTACCGCAATACCGGCAC
>JBDRJR010000017.1:0-3459 GCA_043814705.1 Verrucomicrobiota bacterium
GCATCCCATAGGATGCTTTGGCTGAGGGCTGTGGGCTATTGACTGTGGGAAAACCCCAATAAAACCGAGGGCTATGAAGGACCATTATCAAAACCGCAGTTCCGGTTTTTCCCATCTGTGTTTATTCTGTTCCGACCCACAGCCTACGGCCTACAGTCCACAGCCCATGGCGTCCCCTGTGGGACGCCAGTGAAACGGATACATAATTCCATTGCGGATTCAGGTTGTATGAATCCATTGCGATCGGGACGGCATTATGACGGACGAAACCTGGGTGGAAATGGAATTGGAGCGGCTCCGCGCGCAGGGATTGGAGCGGCAACTCCAGGTTATGCCGGATTGCCGCCTTCGTCGTGATCCGGCCGGCGCTTACAGCGCTTTTGGCGCAGGTGCATCAATGCCGGACGTCCCGCGCGTCCTTAATTTTTCCAGCAACGATTACCTGGGACTTGCCCGCGCCCCGGCGGTGGTGGAAGCGGCCGCCGCCGCCCTGCGGCGCTGGGGCGCCGGCGCCACGGCCTCGCGGCTGGTGGTCGGCACCCTCGCCTGTCATGCGGAGCTGGAAACCCGGCTGGCACAGTTCAAGGGCTATGCGGCGGCGTTGGTGTTCGGCAGCGGCTACCTTGCCAATGTCGGCACGGTCTCCGCGCTGGTCGGCCGGCATGACCGGGTTCTGGCCGACAAGCTGGCGCATGCCAGTCTGCTCGATGGCGCAACCCTCAGCCGCGCCGCGATCCATAGGTTTCAACACAATGATGTGGATCACCTCTTGCACCTGTTGTGTCAAAAACCGGGAAGCGGGCGTGATCTCATTATAACCGAATCCGTTTTCAGCATGGATGGCGATTTGGCGCCCCTGCGCGATATTGCCCGTGTGGCGCAGGAACATGGCGCCATGCTCCTGGTGGATGAGGCCCATGCTGTCGGGGTATGGGGACCAGGTGGCGTTGGGCTCATTGGCGAAGGGCGCCTCCAGCAGGCTGTATCGGTGGCCATGGGCACGCTCAGCAAGGCATTGGGCGCCTACGGCGGGTTCATCGCCGGATCGGAGACGCTTAAGCGTTGGTTGGTGAACCGCGCGCGGTCGTTTATTTTCAGCACGGGTTTGCCGCCGCCTTGCGTCGGCGCCGTCCTGGGCGCGCTGGATGCCCTGGCGCAAAACCCCGGCATGGGCGCCGATCTGCTTCGCCGCGCCGAAGTTTTTCGCATGCGCCTCCAATCGGCGGGTTTTAACACGGGCGGTTCAGTCAGCCAGATTGTGCCGGTCATCATCGGCGATAATCAAAAGACGCTGGCCTTGGCGCGCCGACTGCGAAACCAGGGAATTTTGGCCGCGGCCATCCGGCCGCCCAGCGTGCCGGCGGGCACGGCGCGTTTGCGGCTTTCCGTGACCTTGGAACATACCGACGAAGATTTAGGCCGTGCCGCGGATGCCATGGCGCGCGCCGCGCGGGAGGAAGGTTTGCTGTGAAAATTCTGCCGCTGATTTTGATTGCCGGTTGGGGCCATACGGGTCAGGCCATGGTGCGCTTGAAAGAGGCCTTGGTCGGGTATCCCGTTCAAGTTACCTCGACCGGCGAGTTATCGGAAATCCAGCCGAATGCCGCTCGGCCGCACTTACCCGGCCTTTCGCAGTATGCATGGGGATTGCATAATCTGTTGGCGGTCTACGGCGGGCGCGTTGCTGTAATCGGGTGGTCCATGGGGGGCATTGTTGCCCTGGAAACGGCGCGGGCATATCCGCACCTGTTACAGCAACTGGTGATTATCAGCGGCACGGCGCGGTTCAGCGCGGGAAACGATGAGCTTCCTGCCCTGAGCTTGGTCGAAGGGCGCGGTGTGCCCGCCTCCGTCCTGCGCGCCATGACCATGGGATTGCGCCGGACACCGGACAACGTGCTGGCCGCCTATTATGCCAAGGTGCATGCTCCGCAAGATGCGCCCGCGTCAGATGCGGTTACACGGGAAAAAGACATCACCCGGCAATACCGTAATGAATTACTGCAGGGGCTCGATTATCTCCTGCAAATTGATTTGCGGGATGGTTTGAAGAAACAGACGGTTCCGACCCTGGTGGCGCATGGTCGGGAGGACCATATTGTGCCCTGGCAGGCCGGCGCATGGTTGAGCCGCGCATTGCCTGTCAGTCATTGGCGTTGTTATGCGAATTATGGCCATGCCTTGCCGAGCCAGGCGCCATTGCTTCTGGCGGCGGATATTCGCGCTTTCCTATTGTCTCATTCATCCGGAGTATGAGCAACCACGAAACACACAAAACACACGAAATGGATAATACGATGACCAAAAGAACTGCAAGATTGATTCGCTGAACTTTCGTGTATTTAGTGTGTTTCGTGGTTAAATGCTTCATTAGGAATAGCCCGCGTTAGGAGCATAACTGTGATGAGGATAGACGAACACCATGCGATTGCGGCGCGATTTTCGGCCGCGGCCGCGACCTACCATGCTTTGGCGACCATCCAGCGCGCGGTGGCTGAATGCCTGAGCGCCATGCTGGCCGGGGACAAAGCCGCAACGCGCATCCTGGAAATCGGATGCGGCACCGGCTTGTTGACGGCGCGCCTGTGCCGTCTGTTCCCGCATGCCCGGATTGATGCCATTGACATGGCGGACGGCATGGTGACGCAATGCAGGGCGCGGATGGCGGGCACGACGCGGTTGTTTTACCATGTGGCTGATTTGAAAAAGTTTCGCGCCCCGACGCTTTATCCGTTGATTGTAAGCAGTTCGGCCTTGCATTGGATGGATCCAATTGACGATGCCATGAAGACCCTGGCCGGCATGCTGATTAGCCGGGGCCGGCTGGTGTTTGCCCTGATGGTGCGCGGCACACTGGCCGAACTGCAGGCCGCACGCCGGCGCGCGGCGCCGCATAAACTGCCTGAGCGTCAGTTGCCGACAATGCTGACCGTGCGCGACGCACTGACGCAGGCCGGCCTGCACATTGAGGAAGAACGCGTGGAATGCCGGCGCCAGGCATATGTCTCGGCCGCTGATTTCTTGCGTCAACTTCATGAACAGGGGCTGACGGGGGGTCCGTTGTCCCGGTCCGGACAGTTACTGAATCGCACGGACTTGCGGCGGCTGGCGCAGGATTATGAAGCGCGCTACCGGAAGAGTGACGGCGTATATGCCAGTTACAAGGTGGCCTATTTCCGGGCGCGGAAAGCGTAAGGTGACACGCTATAACCCGACATCAATGCGCAAATAATGGCTCACCACGCGCCACGAGTAGGCATGAAAATGCGAAAGAAGCTGTTGACATATTTTTTGACCATATGCGCAAAATGGCGGAGGGGACATTTAGTGAAAATGATCTCGAAGCCTGTGAATATTTTCTGGCCTGTTAAAAAAAACCATAAAACATAAAAAAAATGCTGACAAGTTTTTTTTGGGGGGGGGGGGGGGGGGGGGGTATGTTTTAAAGATGGCGGGGGT
>JBDRJR010000018.1:0-12119 GCA_043814705.1 Verrucomicrobiota bacterium
GCATCCCATAGGATGCTTTGGCTGAGGGCTGTGGGCTATTGACTGTGGGAAAACCCCAATAAAACCGAGGGCTATGAAGGACCATTATCAAAACCGCAGTTCCGGTTTTTCCCATCTGTGTTTATTCTGTTCCGACCCACAACCTACAGCCTACAGTCCACAGCCCATGGCGTCCCTGTGGGACGCCAGTGAATTTGCTTTGACCAAATAAAGAGCAACATCGGGCCATTCGATGTAGTTTATCTCTTTATGGCGGATGGGGAACAGTCAAACGGCACGGTCATTTATAAATCGAGGTCGCCTTGTTCCAGGCCGAGAGGGAGCGGAGCCGGACGTTCGCATGAGGTGGTCATTTCCACTTTCTTGCCCAGCTTGCTGGATTTGTCAAAGGCCAACATGATTTCCAGAACATGGTTGGCGAGTTCGCCGTTCGCACGGTGCTTGCGGCCGCTCTGCAACGCATAGGCCATGTCGGCCGCGCCAATACTGCGGAAGTTTTCGGTGTAGATGTGCGAGAGTGGTGCAAATTCAAATTCCTTATAACCGTTGCGAAAGATTCGAACTGGGCCCCCAAAGCTATTCGGGTCCGGAACTTGCAGGGTGCCTTCGGAACCGTAAATTTCGATTGGCAAGTGGCCGTGTTTGTAAACTTCAAAGCTGGTGATGACCGTTATAATCGCACCGCACTGAAACTCGACCATGCCGCTCTGGTGCGTCGTAACGTTAATCGGATAGACGCGGGGCACAGTATCCGGTCCGCCGTTGCGCGTTTCAGAACCTTTGCAGGTTACGGCGGTAACGCTCTTGGCGGGTCCGAGCATGTTGACCAGCGACGTGATGTAGTAGGGTCCCAGGTCGAGCATCGGACCGGCGCCAATGTCGTAGAAGAAAGCCGCCTGCGGCCATTTTTCCGGACCCCGCCCCATGACGATGGCGGTCCCGGCAATTGGTTTTCCAATCCAACCGTCATCAAGCATCTTGCGGGCGGTTTGCTGTCCGCCGCCAAGGAAGGTATCAGGGGCACAGCCGATACGGAGTCTTTTTTCTTTCGCCAACGCCATAAGCCGGGAGGTCTGTTCGAAATTGACACCAAAAGGCTTTTCCGAGTAAGTGTGCTTTCCGGCGCCGAGCGCAGCCATCGTGATTTCATAGTGCGCTTTGGGAGGGGTCAGATTCAATACGATCTCGATTTCGGGCATCGCGAGCAGTTCAGCGATGGTCATGCTCCGTAAGCCGTAGAGTTCACTCTTGGCCTTGGCGCGTTCGGGCAATTTGTCGGCGCAGGCAACTACTTCGAGGATGTTGAATGTCTGCGCGGCCTTAAAGTAGCTGTCGCTGATCATGCCGCAACCGATGATGCCAGTTTTGGTCTTTTTCATTTTCCCCTCACTTTCTGTTTTCCGGAAACTCGCGATTATTGATTGCCCGCGCCGAGGCCGTTTTGGGTCATGTACTTGTAGCTCATTTCGATGGCAGTAAACATATCAATGTTGCAATAATCGAGCTCGACGACGATGGAGCCGACCTGTTCGGGTAAATGGGCGACCAGGTCCTTAATGTTCAACTGACCGCTTCCAAGGGCGCGCAATTCAACCTTGCGATCGAGAATGCCCCGGGTAACCTTGAGTTCTTCCTTGGTTTGTTTGAGAATTCCGTCCTTTATGTGGATCAGGATGGTTCGGTCGGCAAAGATTTTGAACATTGCGACGGCATCTTCGGCGCCGAAGTTGGTGGACCAGAAGGAGTCTATCTGGAATTTGACGTTTGGGCACAGTTCAGCGTAGATCTGGTATTTGAGTTTACCATCCAGGCGCTGGAATTCAAAATCATGATTATGCTGGAAGAGGGTAAAGCCATTTCGGGCGAGGATCGCTTGCATCGTATTGGTGGCCTCGGCCGTTTGTTTGATCGCATCGAGGTCTTTAAATTGGTCCGGGCCATAGCCACAGACAATCTTGTCCAGTCCGAGGATATCGGCAATTTCCATCGTTTCGCCAATGTTGTTCGAATTGGCCCAGGGCGAGTGCGAGGAATACATCTCTAAGCCCAGGTCGGCAATGATTTTTTTAAATTCCCTGGGGCGCAGGTTCCAGAAACCGGCGGGTTCGACCGCCTTGTAACCGATTCGGGCAACTCTTTGGAGCACACTGATAAAATCCTTTTGGGCGGATTCTCTCAGGGAATACAATTGAACTGACAAAGGCTTTGGCATGTTCCTCTCCTTTTCATTGGTTGATTTTTGCAAAACACAATGTAACCTGACAGGGATAAGTATTACAGAAACCCGCCACAACGACAATTGACGGGAAATGTTATTTATTGATTGAAGCTGTAAATGAACAATCCAACCGGGCGATTGAATGGATTAAAACAGGTGGGGTTTTACATGGCGCCGGATCACGCGCGCATCACGCCGGTAAGGATCCCGGAAAATATCGAGCTCGTGGAATTGATCACCGACGGCAAGGTATTTTTCGAAGTTGATGGCCGGATGCAGACTTTCGGCAAGGGGACAATCTTCTGGCACCGCGCCGGCGAGGAGACGATCTGGCGCACAACGCCCGAGGCGCCTTACCGTTGCATTGTTTTTCACTTTATTGTCAGCGACCTGCATCGGCCGGCGGCACGGGTAAGTTGCTGGGACGCGAATGCCGATACCGACATCGACCGTTTTGCTTCGGAATGCATCAGCCTCTTCCACGCGCAGGCGCTGGATGTGAAAGTGTTGGCGTTTTACATTTACAGCACGCTACTGCGTCATGCAATGGTCGATCGAAAGGCATCCCCCCGGTGCAATTATCCCAAGCCGCTCGACCAATCATTGGACTATATTCATCGTAATATCGGAAAATACATCTCGATTGCAGTTGTGGCCAAATCCAGCCAGATCAGCAATTCCCAGCTTTTCAAGCTCTTTCAGGCCCATCTTGGAATCACACCGCACAAGTATATCCTGTCGCAGCAAATGGCCCGCGCGCGAACCATGCTTGCCGGCGCACAATTGTCAATCAAGGAAATTGCCGCCGCATGCGGCTTCCGAAACTTGGAAGTTTTCTATCGCCAATTTCACAGGGAAAGCCGCATGCCGCCGGCTGAATACCGCCGCAAATACCAGCCCTATCGCTTTTCAAAAACCGATGGAATCGCTGGACGCCTCAAAGCATTTGCTCCGCCAGGAAAAATTTGCAAAGTGGCATGTCGCACGGTAAGGAAAAATGATTGCCGGCCAAGATCCGGTTGAGCCGCGGAACCCGGTTGCCGGCATATTTTGTTATTCTGCAACTGCATTTTTTCAATAATCCCTTTTCACAAGGCTCCGGCGCCCGGCCGTGATGGGCAACAACGTCGCCGCGAAGGTAATGACAATTAACCAGACGACCGCCGCCGCCGTGCCGGCATTCAAACTGCCGGTCCCGATCCGGCCCAGCGTATAGTAATGGTAGAGCGCGCCGAACGGCAGAATGGCCGCGGCCATATAAACCAAGCTCAACACCAGGTTGAGTGTGCCGCCGAAGCCGGAAATAATCGCCATCGGATTACGCTGTTTCAGGTCGAGAAACACAGCGCCCAGCCCGGTGGCCAGCCCGCATAGACCCAGCGATATCGCCGCGGCCAGGCCCAGCGCCGTCACCCAAACACGTCCGCCGACTTCCAACATGGCGGTGGATACGGCCATCAAGACCACGCTAATGGACAGCATACCGGCCAGCGATGCCAGAAACTTGATTTTTAATACCCGTCCCATCGTGGTCGGCGCAAGCCCAATCAGCCAGAATGACTGGCCTTCCAAACTCAACTGCGGATAAATGAAACGCGAGCAAAACGAACACATGACGGCCGAAAGGCTGAACATATTGAGAAACACTATCAGGTTGCGCCACACAGCCGATAACAGGTGGTAATGCAAATTGCGGAGGTTAAAGAAATACAAGGCCAGCAGGCCGAAAAAAAGAAGCCCTTGAATCCACTGCGCCGGATCGCGCCGAAGAGTGCGCAAATCCTTGATAACCAGGGCGCGGGCATCGGGCGCCAGAAAGGCCAAACACGTTTCCAGCGCCAGCGTTCCGCCCGGTCCTGCCCTGCGATTTGTCCGGCGAAGTCCGGCGCTGCCGGACGAAGAAGGAAGCTCCCGGAGCGAAGCATGGGCCACGCGGGTCCGTTGCCAGGCTTGGATAAACTGGGCCGTACCAAGGCCCTCAACCAGAAGACCGACCATCAGGACATTTGCCCAAAGAACCCCAAACAACATCCCCCCCCTTAACCACTGATCACGGGACAACGCCATAATCCCTTCCGCCATCCAGGCGCTCGGCCACAACGGAAAAGCCGCCAGCTTCAGCCCGGGCACAAACCGCTCCAGAACAAAGGCCGTATCATCGGCCGGCGGTTTCCCGGCGCCCGCCAGCATCCAAACTACCCAGCCGGCCAACACCAGTAAAGCGGCCGCCACCCAGACCTGCGGCCGCCAGCACGGCGCCCAGCGCAGAACTAAAAGCGTGATGAGCATGCCCGCCCCGGCGGACAACAAGACAAATGGAATCGAAAACAGAAACGTCCAAAGCATAAAAAGCAGGGAAAGATGCGCGTGCCAGGCAAAGGCGCCGATGAACGGAATGATGATGAAAAAAAACGCCCAGGAGGAAATCAGCGTCGTTTCCAGCCATTTGTGCAGTAGCATTACGCCGGGCGCGATTGGCCGGCAAAGTAGAAATGGGATTTCTGCCGAACGAAAAACCGCGGTATAGGTCGCGACAATGCCGGAAAGAATCAACATCAGACCCAGGCCGAAAAAAAACAGCGCGAAAAGATGGCGGATCAGCATCACGCCGATTCCGCCTAAAGCGCTGAGGAACCGGAATCCCTCCAGAAACAAATATCCGAGGCCGGCCAGCATTCCCACGGCAAACATCAGGATGAAAACGACTTTAAAGGCCGATTGCTCGCGCGCAGTCCGCCGCAGATTTCGCAGAACACGTCCGTCTTTTCTTAATAAAACCATCAGAGCATGCATTTTATTCCCACATCTATTCCATCTTCCTTCTTCCTTCTTCCGTCTTCCTTCTTCCTTCTTCCTTCTTCCGTCTTCCTTCTTCCGTCTTCCTTCTTCCTTCTTCCTTCTTCCGTCGTCCCGCGACGCACGGGATAAATTTGAAGCTTGCCACGCGTTCCGCGTGGTTGGGCGTTTTTTTCCCTCTTCTCCGGTCCGACGTCTGTCGTCCGTTGTCTGGCGTCTGTCCTCATGCCCCTTCGGGACTGGTGAGCCTTAAAAATATATCCTCCAGCGGTCCCGGCATGGAATTGTGCGCCTTGAGTTCGGCTAACGTCCCGAGGCCCACCAGCCTGCCGCCGGCAATGATCCCGATCCTGTCCGCCAATTGCTCGGCAAACGCCAAAATGTGCGTCGTCAGGAAAATAGTCATACCGGCCCGGGCCGCCTGCCGCAGGAGGTCGTGAATTAAACGGATGCTGAACGGATCCAGGCCGACAAACGGCTCGTCAATAAACAAAACCTCGGGCTGGTGCAGGAAGGTGGCCGCGTAAATCAGCCGCTGGCGGTAGCCATGCGACAAATCTTTGATCAGCGTCTGCGCATATTCATCCATCGCAAACAGCGCAAAGAACCGCTCGCGCGCCGCGCGGACTCGGGCGGCGGAAACTTTGTACAGATCGCCGATAAATTGAAAGAACTCTACCGGCGTCAGACGCTCGTAAAGGAAAGGCGTGTCGGGAATATAGCCGATCAAGCGCCGAACTGCCGCCGGATCGGCCTGCAGATCAATCCCCCGGATACGGATCACGCCGGCGGTCGGCTTCAGCAGGCCGCACAGGATTTTAATGGTTGTTGTCTTGCCGGCGCCGTTCGGACCAAGGAAGCAGAATAGTTCGCCCCGTGGAATAGTCAGTGACAGGTCTTTGACCGCCGGCAGGGCGCCGAAATTTTTTGTCAAATGCTCGATTGCAATCATGGTTCCTCCACAATTTCCACGCTGACCTGCCCCATAAGGCCTAACAATTTCAACTGGTCGGCGATCTCGCCCTGGGCCACCGCAATATGTGTGGCATCCACGGTCTTTTGCCCCAAGGTCGGATCCAACTCCACCCACTCGCCAACATAGACCGACGGCCAGGCGTGATAATAGAAAGCGCCCGACGCGCCATCCAGCTCGGAATATACCAGACCGACATGAATCCGGGCTGGAAGCCCGACGGCGCGAGCCAACGCCACAAAAAGATACGTATGCTCGTTGCAATCGCCCTCCCGCCGCTCCAATACATCGAGCGCGGATGGCAGGCTGACCGTCGCTTTCTTGGCGATGGCGCGATAAACCCAGTCACCGATGGTTTGCGCCGCCACCCAGCTGTTGGTCTCGGCGCCGACAATTGCGCGGGCCTGCCGAAGCATGGCCGGGTGATCGGCCTGCAACGCGGGCGAAGAAGCCAGCAACGGGCGCAGGGCCTCCGGCGCCGACCCAAGCGCATCAATCCGGCGCGGCGCCGCTTGAGCTTGCAACGTCAGGCCAACACACCGGTTTTCCCGGAATTCAACAACCTGACGTGGACTGGCAAAATTTTGCGGACTGAGGCTCACGCCACGCATATTCAATTTCAGCATCCGGCAGGTGCGCGGGTTTTGTATCCATCCACGGCATGGCACCGCCATGGCCGTGAGCAGGTCATCGGCACCGGCCGAGTCGTCGGCACCAGCCGAGTTGTCGGCACCGGCCGAGTTCGGCTGAAAGGCTAACACGTCCTTGGCTGAACACAAGGTCATGGTCCAGCCGAAGGGCGTCTCCTGCCGCAGGATGCGCCCGGCAGAATCTATCCAAGACAGCGTTTCCAATCCCTGGTAAACCAGTTTCAGCACGGTGGTTTCCTGTTCACGCCCAGCGGTTTTCAGCTTTTCCCGGCGCAAAGCCTCCACGCGCACGTCAGCCACGGTCAGCGTCACGGGATCCAGCACGCGTAGATTTAATGATTCTCCCGGCCGCAAGCCGGCCAGAGTTATTTCAACCACGGGTGAATACAGAATTACGTCGTTCGGAACTGTCAGCATTACGGTTTGCTCGCCGCTATCCGTGCGGATGCGGACGGTAAAATTGTGATCCCCGGTTTTGCGACCCTCAATCCGCGTGGTATAGACGCTGGACGAAACAATCGCATAAAATTTTTGAAGCGTATAACCGGCATCCAGCGTGGCGCCGGCCATGACATTCACGGCCTGGATCTGCCCCATCAGATTAATATTAAGCACGGTCTGATTGTGGAGCATATAAGCGGCGGCCGGCGACGCCATGTCGCTATCCACCCAGGTATGGCTGTAGCCGACAGGAGCATCCCTAAATTCGATCTGCATCCATGTATCAAGGATGAGCGGGCTGTTCTTGAAAAGCGCGCGATAGCCCGGCGCCGAAGACGTAAACCAACCGGGAAAAGCTTCCTGCCGGATCAGCCACCCGGTCATGAGAAGCCAGAAAAGGATGATCAGACTGCGGGCAATGTTCACAAGCGTTGATTTCAGCTGGCTGCCTATTGTAGCGGATTGATTCGTTCAAGAGACTGCTGATTTCTGGCCCGTGTCCAGTCGTCAAGCAATTCCGTTTGGTGCAATGTGGCCCACTCAATCACGAGGCCCAAGGCTCTTGGCGGGAGAGAACCTGCAAAGACTGCGAGATGATTGATGTCAACCAAGATTTCGTGTTCACCGTAAAATGCATGAAAATGCGGAGGGTTGTGGTCATCAAAAAACATCTTGATCACAATGCCAAAGAATCTGGAAATCTCAGGCATAAGCCGCCTCTAACTTGAGGCCGGGGAACGTTGCTTCGGGTTGCTGTCCGGTGATCTTCATATAAAGGGCATCGGGACAAAGATCAATCTGGTCTCCCCAGATTAATTCTCCTGATAGACCGATCCGGACCTTGCGAAACTCGACATAATCATTCCACAAAGAAAAGACGCCCTTGCCGACCAGAGCGGAAACATCGGCCACTCCTGCTACCCCATCAGCAAACTCCAGGCGCAGTTTATAGTCTTCGAGCACTTCAATTTTGGCGATGTGTTTCATGGTTTTAAAACGCTATCCCCCGGACGGAGGACATTGCTCATTGAAAAGCCGGTTCAGGAAGACGATGTGTTTTTTTTCTTCCTTGATAATTAAGTCCAGTTTGTCCCGGCCCAGGGCGGGCGGGACCATGGCCTGCATGCCGATATAAAAAACGATTGAATCTTTTTCCATGCCAACGGCAATCCCCAGAATATCGGCAAATGATTCCGTGCCCTTTAAAATGTCCCTGGGGCGGCGGCTGACATCCACCACGCGGCGGTCGGCCATGGCCCTCAAATAAGCCTCGGCTTCCTGGCCGGGATCGTACGCCGTGGCTTCCTGGTTCTTGCCGGCGAGTTGCCGGCGCAAAGCTGAAAAAATCGCGCAATGCTCGTCTTCCTGCTCGGCAATAATCGTCAACAGGCGTTGCTGGGCGGGGAATTGTTTTGCCGCCAGCCGATAAAAGGCGGCGCCATTGCGTTCGATTTGTTCGGCCATTTCAAAGATTTCATCCGCATTAAAGGTAAACGCCATTTACACGTCCCTCCCCTTTTAAAATCACTAAAAAGCTGAAGCCAGAGGTCAGAAGTCGGAAATGATTCCGCCGTCGTCTGGCATCCGTCATCCGTCCTCCTGCGGTCCACAGCCCACAGTCCACGGCCTATTTAAAAGCTATACGCCACCTTGAGCGTGCCGCGCCCATTTTCCTCGGCATTGGCGCTCGTGCCGCCATAGAGGTTGACGCTGAGATTCTCGACCGGCTTATAGCACATACCGCCGTTGAAATAGAACGGCACGTCCTTGGTACTGCCTGGTTCTTTTTCAGTCACTTTTGCTTCCACCAGCACCGCAAATTGGTCACTCAAGTCCCAGATGAAGGCCGCGGCGCCTTCAAAGCGGCCATTGTCGCCGACGTTGACGTCATAGCGTCCATCGAGTATCCAGGTGTATTTGTCAAATGTCGTGGTGCCGACAGCCGCGCCGAAAATGGCGTCCACCTTGCCTATGCCCATGTGTTCCTTGTCATTACCGCTCGGGAATGTAATTTCGGCATAGGGTATGACCCACGGATACTTATAAGTATATTCATAGGCCAGCAGTTCCGCGCCGACGGCGATATCATTGAACCCGTTATAGTTTTTATTCTTGGCATCCGATTGATCAAAGCTGTAGGGAACCGTCGAATAAACCGTCAGGTTTTGAAACAAGCCATACTTGGCATAAGGCTCAATGGTCGTGGATTTTAACTTGGGATTGGCGCTTTTATCCACAAAAACGCCCTGATATGACTTGGGATCAGTCTTTGAGACTAAATATTCATCATATTGCGCGTAACCTACAAAGGTGCCGACCTCCACATTGCCCTTTTCGGGGAAACGATTTTCGCGCGTGAACAACGGCCGCATGGATTCGCTTTGCGCCCATCCGAAAGTCGCAATTGTCATGACCGCCATTACGATCAAACCCGATTTTTTAATATTCATTTACCTCTCCTATAGAATGATGCCCAGCAATTCTTTGAAACAATACACACATGCATTTTTCAACGCAAGCACAAAAATCAGCCTTAACAAATCCTGGGCAAATCTTCGCCTAATGGTGTCTCGACAATCCGTTCCCCGCCTAAGGCGGTTTCCAGAAGCACCATCCCGGCCGGTGTTGCGGACACCGCGCCAATCAAAGCCGCCTGCCGGCCCAGCGGATGCGCGCGCAGGATGCGCAGGACTTGCTCAACCTGCGCCGGAGCGCAGATTACCAGGGCTTTGCCCTCGTTGGCCACATTGAGCACGTCCAATCCCAGCAGTTTACAGGCGCCTTGCACGCCCGGACGGATTGGCAATGCGCGCTCACGAATCCGGATGCCTACCCCCGCCGCCGCGGCAATATCAACAAGGGCCGCCGCCACACCCCCGCGCGTCGGATCACGCAGGCTGTGGATCTCCGGGATTTCCCGTAGCAGGGGTTCAAGCAGACCCCAGAGCGGGGCGACATCGCTGACAATATCCGTTTCCAGGTTAAGTCCCTCGCGAGCGCTCATGACGGCAACGCCATGGTCCCCGAGCGTGCCAGTGATAATAACGGCATCCCCATTGCGCGCATTGGCCGCGTGGGTATTTACGCCGGGACGGCGAACACCAATCCCGGCGGTGTTGATAAAAACACCATTACCCTTGCCGCGTTCCACCACCTTGGTATCACCGGTAACGATCACCGCGCCGGTCGCCCGCACTGTTTGCGCCACGGATTGAATCACGCGCTCGAGGTCGGCCAGGGCCAACCCCTCTTCCAGGATCAGAGCCAGGCTCAGATATCGCGGCGCGGCGCCCTGCATGGCCAGATCATTGATCGTGCCGCAGACGGCCAATTTGCCGATATCCCCGCCAGGGAAAAAAATCGGGCTGACCACATAGGAATCCGTCGTAAAGACAAGCTCGCGTTCGGGAATGTCCAGGCAGGCGCCGTCATCCAGCCGGTCAAGGATCGGGTTGCCCAGATGCTTAAGAATCAGGTCCCGGATCAATTGCTGGGTTCGCCGTCCGCCCCCGCCATGCGAAAGCAGGACGATATCTATTGCGGATTTTTGATTTTTGATTTCTGATTTCAAATTTGTTATACTTGTTTTTTCATTCGACGTTCGGTGTTGGACATTTGCGATCCGTTTTTACTCCGTCTTCCGTTTTTTGCCCATTCTGCATTTTTCATTCTGCATTCTGCATTTTCTTCCCATACCGATAATAGGCCGCGCAGGCGCCTTCGCTTGACACCATGCAGGCGCCCACCGGCGTTTCCGGAGTGCAGGTTTTGCGAAATAGCGGGCAGGCCGTGGGCGGCTTTACGCCCCTCAGGATGTCGCCACAAATACACGCCGGCCGCTTGGCCGATTGGGCACACGGCCTGGTCATCAAGACCGCCTGGGCGTCATGGGCGCGATACGCGGCACGAATGCCCAAGCCGCTCGAAGGAATTATACCCAGCCCGCGCCATTCGGCATCGCAGGGAGCGAATACTTCCGCCATAATTGCCCGGGCCTCCGGATTGCCATCGGCATTTACCCCACGCGTGTATTGATTTTCAACCTGGGCCGGGCCCTCGGCCACCTGCTTCAAAAGCATGCTGATAGCCGCCAGCATATCATCCGCTTCGAATCCGGCCACCACGCATGGAAGCCCATAGTCGCGGCTGATGAACTCATACGGCCGCGTGCCGATGATGGCGCTGACATGGCCCGGACACATAAAACCGTCAATTGCCACTTCACCGCCGCGCAGGAGCGCGGCCATGGCCGGCGGCATGGTCCGATGCGCCGAAAGAACCAGAAAGTTGCCAATGCCGTCCCGCTGTGCCTGGCGAATGGTCCAGGCCACCGTCGGCGCGGTGGTCTCAAAACCGACACCCAGGAAAACAATTTTACGATCCGGCATTTTTTTCGCCAGCGCCAAGGCGTCCAGGGCGGAATAAACCACCCGGATATCAGCGCCCCGGGCCCGTTCGCGTTCCAGGGAGCTTTCCGTTCCGGGCACCCGCAGGAGGTCGCCAAACGTTGCTATGGTCACATCCGGCCCGCCCGCCGACTTGTCCACCGTAGCTTTAGCGAAGGTGGAAGCCCCAGGGGCGAAGGCAGGCCGGCGCGCAAGGGCAACGGCTTGATCCACAAAATCATCCGGCGTGACGCATACCGGGCATCCCGGCCCGGAAAGCAGGGCCACATTTTGGGGCAGGAGCGAACGCAGACCCGACCGGAAAGCCGTCATGGTATGGGTACCGCAAACTTCCATCAACCGGACGGAGCGGCCGATCTGCGCTGCCAGGTGATGGATGGATTCAAGATGAGGGTTCATTATTAGCATCACATAGGATTTCCAGACTGTAGGCTGAAGGCTGTAGACTGTAGGTAAAATCGAAAAAAAGCAAAAAATTACTCATGTTTCATAAACACTGGCGTCCCACAGGGACGCCATGGGCTGTGGACTGTAGGTCGTAGGCTGTGGGTCGGAACAGAATAAACACAGATGGGAAAAACCGGAACTGCGGTTTTGATAATGGTCCTTCATAGCCCTCGGTTTTATTGGGGTTT
>JBDRJR010000019.1:0-9674 GCA_043814705.1 Verrucomicrobiota bacterium
TCGCTTGTGAAAGTTGCCAATAGTGAAGGCTACAGTAGTTTTGCGGAGATCAAGGTTGAGGTGCTTGACGGCGTGCCCCTGGCGGCTATTACGGCCGCTCCGCGAAGCGGGTCAGCTCCTTTAACCGTTCAATTTCAGGGGAATGGGACAGATTATGACGGGACAATCGTCGCTTATGCCTGGGATTTCACAAACGACGGCGTAATTGATTCAACCGCCCAGAATCCGTCCTTTACCTACACTCAGACTGGAAATTATACAGCCCGTTTGACTGTAACTGATAATTCTAATTTAACTGGATCTGCTACTGTCGGCATAAAAGTTGCAAATCCAAATAGCATTGCCGCGGTTACGATCATTGCCTCCGTTACCGAAGGCGAAGCTCCGTTAACGGTAAACTTTTCCGCGGATATCAGTGGTGGCGGCGTAGTGTCCGCTTATGCCTGGGATTTCAATAACGATGGCGTAATTGACTCGACCGAAGCGGCGCCGGCCTGCGTGTATAATTTGTCCGGCCTTTATACTGTAAAGCTGATGGTAACAGACGTAACCGGCCATAGCGTTACCGATTATGAATATATCATAGTTGAAGCGGCAGGATTGCCGGCGGTTGATTTTACATTTTCCCCCGCAAGAGGCATCGCACCATTAGAAGTTAATTTCCAGGCTGTGGCCAGTGATCCGGACGGTGTTATTGTGAGCTACTTGTGGGATTTTGGTGACGGCACATATTCCAGCCAGGCGACGCCGCCGCCGCATACGTATGCTTTGAATCAAAATTATCTGGTAAGACTTACGGTAACCGATAATGACGGGAATGAGGTTACGGTTCGGAAAACTGTTTCCGTTGAAAGCGGGCTGGGAAAACTTTATGGCGATGGGAATGAATACGAGGATATTGCCGTTAACCAGGACGGGCTGATCGATGGTTATTATACTTACTCGGTAGCCCCGGATGTATTTGCAGAAGAATGCGGGAGAACGGGAACTGCCGAAACACCTATATATTTCAGGGGACAGGATGGAAACACCGGCGGGAATACGAATGGTTTGGCCAATGCGCACGGCGATCTGACGGATGGTAATTTCGGCTATGGCAAAGGCAAGGGGGTTATGTGGTCTGGTGGTATTGACCCGGAAATCACCTTCGATCTTCAGGGAAAATACGCGTTGAACAATATCGCGATCTGGCAGGATCCAATATATGATTTTGAATCGGTCACCTGCTATTTAAGCCAGGATGGCATTGCCTGGAGCCAAATTGGCGCTTTTAATTCCGATGGTTTAAATAAAGTGCATCTTGACCTTAGAAACCATTCGGCGCGAAAAATAAAATTAGCTTTTAATAATACCGCCGGGTCTCCGAATGCCTATTTGGCCGAAATCCAGATATGGGGAACGCCTTTTGCGGAATCGCTCATGGATTGGGTGGATGATTTCGAATACGCCGATTCGCCTTTAAACCATGGCTGGCAGGTTTCTTGTGGTATCGGAACAGTCAGCACGGTGTACGATGATTTTCTGAAAAGTAATGTGATGCGAGTTAATTCGCCGGACGGCTGGAATTTTGGCATAATCAGAAGGCCGACTGATGTTCCTGGGCAAAGTTATGGCAATCTGCAGAAAAGATATCTGTCCTATACGATTAAATCACAGGAAAGTGTTTGGGTGTATGTTTTGGTTCATGGAGATGATAATCAATGGTATTATTTAACATATAGGCCCTCAACCAACAGTAATTATGTAGGTGGGCCGTTTGTGTATTACAGCCTTCCCATAGTTTATGAAGGCAATCAAAATTGGAATACGATAAGCCGAGACCTTGAAACAGATCTTTTCACGGCAACCGGGCGTCATCTTAAAGATGTCGGATTAGTGTTTATCCGTGGCGGAAATTACCAGCTGGATGACCTGTCATTCAGTTCATCCGCCCCGCCCACCTTGAACTGGGGACTCTTCAAAGATAGTGTTTTAAGCGCCAATGGATCCATGCTCAAGGCTATGGATTATGACTTGGGGCGCGAAGTAATAAAAGTTCATTCTAGTGACCCGTGTTTATTTGCGATAAAATCCCAAAAAGAAGCCGGCACAAATAAGAAATATGCCCATTTTAATTTTAAGACAACTTCAGATATAGGGTGCTATATTCTGGTCAAAGGTTCTCCGGACGGTGTATCTTGGTCATGGTATTATATTTGCTATCTTTCCGGCACAGGAAGCAGTTATACTGCTGTTAGTTACAGCACTGTCTACCATTATCTCGGTGCCGATGTTAAGAGTGGGAAATGGGTTGATGTATACAGGAACCTTGATAGTGACTTATATGTGGGATTCGGGGTTCATCTTAAAGAAATAACATGGATTCTTACCAGAGGAGGCCATTATTGTTTAAATCTAGCGGAATTCAGTGACACGCCTTTTAAAAGCGATGTGGGTTACTGGAAGCTTGATGAAGGCGGAGGAACGACGGCCCAGGATTCTTCATGGAGAGGAAATGACGGAACCCTGCAGGGCAATCCGCAATGGACCAGCGGTCGGATCGAAGGTGCGTTGAGTTTTAACGGAAGTAATTATGTGGATTGCGGCAATGACGACAGTTTAAAGGTTTCGGCGATTACCATGGAAGCCTGGGTTTATTCGCCGACAACAAATTTCGCGGGTCCGAATGAAATTGCCGGAGCCGAAGGGGCTTATGGTTTTAATATCACGGATAATTATATAAAAATTCATATTAATACCGTCAGTCAGGGGTGGCACTGGTGTGCGTCTTCCGCTCCTCTTGTTTGGGACGGCTGGCATCACGTTGTGTTTACCTATGACGGGGTGAATACAGTGAAGTGCTACCGGGATGGCGTCTTGATATTTACGGATACAACCAGCTCATCCGGAGCGCTTCAATGGGCCGCCTGGACCACGAAATTATATATTGGCCAGATCAATACCGGGAGCGGGGAGCGCAGGTTATTCAAGGGGATGATTGACGAGCTCAAGATTTATAACCACCCATTAACAGCCGAGGAAATCAGGAGTGACTGGCAAGGGACCTGAAACGTTCGGCAATAGGGGCATAAGGGTCACGTCTCAAGGGCATGTTGCCGAAATCAAATCCGGCCTCATCGCGGCCGGCTACAGAATAGAAAATGGACGTTTTTTTTTGCTGTATCCGGAGGCGTTGCTCCCGGTTGGCGGCATAATCCGTGTTTAGGCAACACGCCCTCGACATGCGGTTCTGTCGAAAAATATTCCAAAATGGCATTGACACGCCTATAGTTCAATCAGAGCATGAATTGATTTTCCGCCGAAGGCGGATCTGCCTACGGCATGAGAAGCGAAGCAAAAAAAGGCAAGGCCATCGAAAAATCCGGCGGTGGTCGGCGCCTAAGAACACTTTCGGATAAAAATCTCAGTGACGGCGAATGCCGTCACTGATCCAGGTTATGGAGAGGTTATAAAATGATTCCCAAAATTGCTTTCATAGGCGCGGGCAGTTTTCAGTTCACCAGAAAGCTGGTGCGTGACATTTTAACCTTTCCGGCCCTTGCCAACAGTCATATCGCTCTGATGGACATAGATCAGGAACGGCTTGCATATATCAAGCAGGGCGTGGATCAAATAGTGTTGGCCGGCAAATATCCGGCAAAAATTACGACAACTCTTGACCGGGCCGAGGCTTTGCGGGGAGCGGACGGCGTGGTTTGCGCTATTTTGCAGGGTGGCGTTGATGTGTTTCGGCATGACGTGGAAATACCCAAGAAATACGGAGTTGACATAAACGTTGGCGACACCCGGGGGCCGGCCGGGGTTTTCAGGGCGCTCCGGACAATTCCAGTAATGCTGGATATTTGCCGGGATGTGGAACGTTATTGTCCCCAGGCTGTTTTTCTTAATTACACCAATCCGATGTCCATGCTTTGCCGGGCCATGCAGGAACAGAGCCGCATCAGTGTTATAGGTTTGTGCCACAGCGTGCAGGGGCTGGCAACCGGGCTGGCGTGTAAAATAGGAATTCCTCACGAAGAAATAACCTCCCGTTGTGCGGGTATCAATCATCAGGCCTGGTTAATTGATTTCAAGTGGAAAGGGAAAGATGTTTACCCGTTACTACGGGAGGCTTACGAGAAGAATCCGGAACTTTACCGTGATGACAAAGTCAGGGCTGAAATGTTTTTCCATCTTGGTTATTATGTGACCGAAACCAGCGGCCACAATTCCGAATACAACGCCTGGTTCAGGAAGCGTCCGGATCTGATTGAAAAATACTGCCTTTCGGATGCCTGGAACACCGGAAAATACGCTTTTATCCGTGATGAGTATTTAAAAACCGAGAAAACATGGCGGGAGGACATCAAAAAATGGCTGGCCGAGCCGGTTGATTTAAACCTGGGTTTTGAATATGCCGCTTTTATTTTTAACGCTGTTTTTGGAGACGGCACGCTTTATGAGTTCAACGGGAATGTGCGCAACTTTGGCTTGATAGATAACTTGCCTCATGGTTGTTGCGTGGAAATACCGATTTTGGCGTCACGGCGGGGTTTTGATCCCATCCATATTGGACCGCTTCCGCCGCAACTTGCCATGCTTAACGGGATCAATGCGGCCTGCGATGAATTGGCGGTAAAAGGCAGTTTATCCGGAGACCCGGAATTGATTTACCAGTCGGCGTACTTTGATCCCCTTGCTTCGGCGGTGTTAAGCCTGGGCGAAATCAGACAGATGGTTGCCGAGATGTTTCTGGCCAACCGGGAATGGTTGCCCCAATTTAAACATCTCTCGTGATTGGTCCTATGTTGAGGAAATAATATTCTAATGGCAGGTGTTGCGTTGCGAGAAAAAAGTCAGCCCAAATTCAGCGAAAGGGGAAAATTATGCGATTACTGACACTTGTGGTATTGATGCCGGCATTAATCGGCCTGGCACACGCGGATATTACGGTTGATGCCATGGACGATGCGGCGCGTTTCTCGGCCACACCGGGAATCAAGCCGCTGGTCGTGGAGACCAGGGCAAACATTCGCGCCCTGCGCATGAGTTTTGAATGCGCGGGGAAGGGCACGTTGCATATTGCCCGGCAATTTAAGCCTGTCCAGGACTGGCGCGGCTACGGCATTCTGAACTGGAAATTAATGGTAAATTCCACCGGTGCGCGCACACACCTGCAAGCGCAGATTTTTGACGTCAACAACAATGAAATTCGGATGCGCAAAGAATTTTCCGGCGGTTCTTATGGCAAATGGCTGGATATAACCTGGGACTTCAGCGCCGAACGTCCCGTCAAAGAGGGGCAAAGCTTTGATTTTTCGCAAGTGAAGATTCTTATTTTCTCGGCCTGGCAGGATTATTACGGGCATCAGAAGGGCGACAAGGTTGATTACTGGATAAGCGATGTAAGGCGGGAACGCTCCTGGCAGCGGGCTGGACTTGGCGCGGCCCCGGTCGTTGCTCCGCCGGTAATTGACGGACGGCTGAACGACCCGGTCTGGGAGACAACCCCGGTTGTAGAACAGTTTTATCGTCCGGCCGGTTCAGGGTTGCCCAAGTCACAGACATCCGTGCGTCTGTTATGGGATAAGGATAACCTTTATATCGGGTTTAAGAGCCATAGCATTCTGCTTGATCCTGTGCAACAACGCCTGAATGATTTTGTGGCGAAAACCACTGAACGCGACGGCCCGATCTGGAGCGAGGACAACGTTGAAGTTTTTATTGCGCCCGCGCAAAGTCCGGAAACATACCTGCAGTTTGCGCTCAATGCGCTGGGCGCGCGTTATGACGGCAAGATGACGGAATCAAAATGGGATGGCGCCTGGCAAGCCGCCGCCGGCATCCAGGACGGTTATTGGACCGCCGAGCTGGCACTGCCATGGAGCACGCTGGCGATTACACCCGGACCGGGCCAGAGCCTGCGCGCTAATTTTTTCCGCACCGATGCGCTGGCCGACAAGGTTGAAACTTCCGGCTGGAGTCCGGTCCAATCTGCGCATAACCAGGTCGAAGCCTTCGGCGACATCTATCTCCTGCCGGAGCCGCCCGGGGTAGTAACAGTCAGCGGCGCCATGCCGGAAATGGTGGTTGGCGCCAACCGGTTCACGTCTTCATGCCGGGGTATTAAAGGAGGGGCGCTGGCGGTGCGCTGGTATATAATGCAGGCCAAAAAACGTGCTATCGAACGCAAAACTATAAACGTTGCGGCCGGCGAGGAAAAGCAGGTTCAACTGGACGTGGTTGTGGATTCACCCGGCGAGGTGGAAACCGCTTATTCGCTTTTAAGCGCTGATACCGATGCTTTATATCTGCAGACCCCGGCCTACAAGTTCAGTTCTGCGGCTGTTGCCCGGCTTGAAATTCGCATGATCGGCGAAGCGGATGTTTTTTGTAACGGTGTTGCGCTCGCGCGGGGAAAATCGGCGGATAATCATGGACGCATCCGCGGTTTTTTGCGCCGGCACTTTAATTTCGGCGGAAAATCGCCGGATAAATATACGACCTTCCTGCAACAGGATGCCAACGTTATAGGTATTAAAGCCGGCGAGCCGGTCAATGTCGCCATAATCACCGACGGGCTGGAGTTGGACGGCGCCGGGTGGAAGCAAGGCGCGGAAGCGCCGGCCGGCTGGCTGGAAGCCGGTTTTGATGATGCCAATTGGACGCCGGCTGTTGTGAAGCACGGACGGCTGGACCCCGCCGCCGGCCGGTTCTTCCGTCGCGTGCTGGCCGCAAAAACCACTAAAATACGCCTGCCGGCCGCGCCGTCGGACATTCATATTGCCGGCGGCTCCGCCCAGCACCTGACTCTGCTGTTGAGGAGTCCCCTGCCGCGCGCCTTGCGGGATGCTAAATTCGTGCTGGAACTGCCGGAAGGGCTGGAATGGGTTGACTGGGGCCAAGCCTGCCGGAATACACACATCGGCACATATGACAAGCAGGTCAGCCGTTCCGTAACTTACGATCAGGCGCGATGGCGCCGATACGAGTTTGATTGGAAGGAACTGAAGCCCATGACGGCGGTCAACGGCATGCATCCTTTTTATTCCCTGGAAAGTTATTTCAGCGTGGGATTTGTAATCCGCGATACCGGCGCCAAACCGGCGCGCAAGGAACAATTCCGCATGTGGATTGAAGGTGAAGGGGGAACGGTGCTTGAATTACCGCAGTCAATTCCGGTTACTGTTCTGGCCCCGCTGAAAACAATAAAAAAACCGGCGCGAATAGAGATGCAGTTGGCTCATGCTTTTGGAACCAGCAGGGGCGGGTATGGACGCGCCGAACTGGCGGCCCTTATGGATACCTGGCGCGATGCCGGGTTCGCTTCTTACCAGGAACGGACCGGCGATCACAAGCTTTACAACCCGCTTTTGCGTGAACGCGGGTTTAAGATTATCGCCGAATGGGCAAGGCCCGCCGGATTTGCCCGTCTCCAAAGCAAGGACACCAAATATGTCGGTTATGACGGGAAAGGGTCGCACTACTTTGCGCTTTGTCCTTCCTGGCTGACAGGCGCGGGCCGTAGTGCGGCGGTGGCGGCTGTGGCCGAAACAATCAATGCGGCGGAAGTGCCTCCGGACGGATTTTTCTGGGACCTGGAGTTTGGTCCCAAACGTTGTTGTTTCTGTGATAGATGCCTGAAAAATTTTGCCGTGCGATACCAAATTACGGGGGAATTGACCCCGCAACTCATATTGGAAAAGCATGAAGAACAATGGGTGGATTTCTGGTGCCGGCAGTGGGCCGATATTACGAGCATGTGGCGCGACGGTCTTAGGACCGTTGTCCCGGATGGACAAATGTATTTGTACAGCGCCTATCAGGACCCCGGGAATCGCAGGCAATATTGCATTGACTGGACTTTGGCTGGTCCGGCCTGTGATGTTGCCGTGGCGGGTTACGGTTGGGATCAAGCGATAATCGACAATACCGTCTCCGCGCTTAAAGGCAAACCGCTGTTGGGCGGAGTCCTTTATTATCTTCCGCCACGCAGAATGGACCTCAAGCTGGAGTATGTAAAACTGGTATTGGCCGGGTGTTCCGGCGTCATGCAGTATGAGTGGTCGCCAATGGATGGTCTGGATTATACGCGTGTCAACGAGGCCATTGCCCTGCTGGCGGAATATGAGGAGTTTTTTGTTGATGGGGTGCGTGACGACGCGCAGATAAACGGACCACCAACCGGGATGTTCGGCGCCCTGCGTCTGGGCGGGCGACTGCTGGCGCTGGTGTTCAATTCCGCGTCTGAACCGCGCAATTACCGGCTGTCCATAAAGAACGCCGCCGGTGGTTTTCAAGAGTATCCCGGCGGACAGAAAATAAACAAGCAAGCGTTGACCAGCAAGGAAGGCGCGGAAATTGTCGTGCCGGCATATGACATCAAGGTTTTAGTCGGACAGATCGGGTCTGCTGACGCCGCAAAATGACGGGTATGAATTCAGCAAAAAGCGTCTTACCTGAAATTTCAGCAATACAACGTTAGCGGGGTCGGAAAAAGATGATTTATGCAACTTGACATTAAAAAGACACCATTTAGCAGAAAAGGTTCTGCTATTTCTTTTGTAGAAACGCAGGATGATGGACAATTGCAGGTCTATTCTATGGCGTCGCCGATAGTCGGGGTGATAGATCCTGTCTTTGATCTGCAATTTAAGAGCGATGACGAGGCTGACCGGATCAAAATCATGGCCAAGCCGCACGTGCTATGTTTATCGTGTAGCAAGGGCCAGGCGTATATATATCTGCTTGGCACGAATGAGGCCATCATTTTGAGCAAGGGAATTGATTTTATTCTGGGGCTTACCAAGGGGCAGGGGTTCGGATATCCGGAGAACACAAGCTGTTATAAATTTGTAGTGATAGCTCTGCGGCGTTACGTGACGGTGGAAGTAGTGCGTGGTTCCTCCAAAGGCGTGTTTAAGGCGGAAGGTGATTCGAATGGCGCATGTGATCGTAGCGTTTATCATCATAGTCCTGAACTGCGCATAATGTGCGGAGAGAATGAATCGTTGACACGAATGAAATTTACGGTTGTTGAAGACCGGGCTTGCCGGACTTTGCCACATCCGGAAAAGGATATTGAAGCGGCAGAAAAGGAATGGGAGTATCTAAGGTAACCATTAAGCCATCCGAAGGAAATTTGACAGGATAACAGGATACGAGAATCTGTCTTACGCAAAGGCGCAAAGACACGAAGGAAAATTTCCGCAACGTGTAATGCCTCAGCGCCAATTATTTCACACGTTCTGACGGGTTGCCGTAACGTTATTTTTCACTTGCGTTCGGGGCGGGCATGAGTAGGCTATTACCTGTTCGCAGGTGGTATCAGGCGCTACCGGCACGAGCAGTGTAAGCATTAAGCCATTTGCAGAAAGAATGACAGGATAAAAAACTATCCTGTTATCCTGTCAAAAAGTCTTTCTTCAATTGGCTAAACGGATACAAAAAACCAAGGCTCAAGGCAATTACCCGCTGAAGGAAGCCGTATTATGCCTGCTCAACCTAATTTTAATTTTCACCGAACGGCGGATCATCTCGGCCGCACATTTTTAATTGCGGCAGTCTGGCTGGCCGGCGCCCTGACGGTTCCGGCCGACACGCATTATGTCTCGCTGTCCGGCACGAATGATTCTGCCGGCGGCTATACCAACTGGGCGGGCGCGGCCACTCAAATTCAATGGGCGGTGGACGCG
>JBDRJR010000020.1:0-6384 GCA_043814705.1 Verrucomicrobiota bacterium
GACGGAATTGTCTGTTCGGGCGGCGCGCAGTGCGATTCCAGCTATAACAATATATTCTGCGTGAATCAGAATTATATCGGGACCAGCGCGGGGACGGGGGATATATCCGTCAATCCGTTATACAGCGATAATGATGTCGCGGAATATTACGCGCTGAAAGAAAGATCATCCTGCTGGACAAACGGCTATCGCCAGTTAAGCGTTGGCTGGCAGAGGATTAACCTGACGGAGAACTTCGGTTTTGAGCTGGGCACGGAAGGCTGGGCTTCCTATCGTAGCGACAATCCTTCAACGCTGGAGGCATCTACCGCATCATTCGCGGGCAATAAGGCGCTCAAAGTGACCACCCCAGGCATTAAGTTATTTGAAGGATTCAGGAACCCGGGCGGCTGTTTTGTGGAGCAAGGCAAGACTTATACCGCCAGTGCTTACGTTAAAGGAGCGGGGCAGGTGAAAATATGTCTCTTTTCCGTAGCCGGCGGCTGGACTTACGCCAAAACCGTAACGACGCTCAACAGCGCATGGCAGAAAATAAGCGTGACCAGAACAATCACCCAGCCCAATGAATTATTGGCCATATGTATTATAACCTGGAATACGGCGCAGGCCGTCACGTTTTATGCGGATAATGTCGAATTAGTGGAAAATCAGAATTATAAAATGCTTTATAACGGCGGTTTTGAGCTGGGCACAAAAGGCTGGGCTTCCTACAAGAGCGACAATCCCGCAACGCTTGAAATATCCGATACCTCGCTCGTTGAAGATTGCGCGCTCAAAGTAACCACGCCGGGCATCAGCGTATTGGAAGGCTTGAAGACTGCAACCGGCCAAGTTGTTGTGGAGCAAGGCAAGACTTATACCGCCAGCGCTTATATTAAAGGGGCTGGCAATGTCAAGATTTGTCTCTATGGGGCCGGAGGCTGGACCTACGCTAAAACCGTAACGACGCTCAACAGCGGCTGGCAGAAAATAAGCGTGACCAGAACAATCACCCATTCCAATGAAGCGTTGGGCGTATATATTTTAAACTGGGATACGGCCCAGGCGGTCACGTATTATGTGGATAATATTCAACTTAAAGAAGAAAATCTGGCCGGGTACTGGCAGTTTGACGAAGAAAACCCTGGCATTGTCAAAGATTCATCCTGGCGCAATAACCATGGAATCCTGTTCGGTAACCCGCTCTGGACCGGCAAAGCGTTCCGTTTTGACGGGGTTGACGATTATATTGATTGCGGGGCTGATGACAGTTTGAAAGTTTCCCAAATTACCATGGAAGCCTGGGTCTATTCGCCGACGACGAATTTCACGGGCTGGCGGGAAATAATCGGCGCGGAAGGCGCATACGGGTTTTTAATAGTGAACAACCGTCTGCGCGCCCACATTAACACGGCCGATCAGGGCTGGCATTATTGTCCTTATACCGATGTTTTGTCCTGGGCAGGGTGGCACCATGTCGCCTGCACGTATGACGGGCTGGGAACGGTTAAATATTACCGGGACGGCGATTTGATTTTAACCGATGTCACCAGCTCTTCCGGTCTTTTGCAGTGGGCGGACTGGGTGGGCGGTTTATATATCGGCCAGGTTAATCTGGGGAGCAAGTTATTCAAAGGTTCCATTGACGACGTAAAAATCTTCAATCGCGCCTTGAGTAATTATGAGATCAGGAATCATTTCAGGGAAAAGGAGGAACATATTAATCTGGTTGGCGGTTGGCAGTTGGACGCGGATGACGCGGTCATAGCCAAAGATTCATCCTGGGAAGGGAATGACGGCGTTATGAGTGGAAGCCCGCTGTGGATTGGCGATGCGTTTAGTTTTGACGGGATTGATGATTATATTGATTGCGGCACAAATGCCAGTTTGAAGGTTTCCCAGATTACCATGGAAGCCTGGGTCTATTCGCCCACGACGAATTTCTCGGGCTACAATGAAATTGCCGGCGCGGAAGGCGCTTACGGTCTTTTAATAGTGAATAACCGGTTGCGTGTTCATATTAATACGGCCAACCAGGGCTGGCATTATTGTCCTTACACTTCCGTTTTATCCTGGGAAGGCTGGCATCATGTTGCCTGCACTTATGACGGGGCGGGAACGGTCAAATATTACAAGAACGGCGAATTGATTTTAACCGATGTCACCAGTTCTTCCGGTCCTTTGCAGTGGGCGGACTGGGTGGGCGGTTTATATATCGGCCAGGTTAATCTGGGGAGCAAGTTGTTCAAGGGCGCCCTGGACGACGTGAAAATATTCAACCGCGCCTTAAGCGATTATGAGATCGGGAATCATTTCAGAATCGGCCGGAAATATTTTTAGTTAGGTTTGAGGTAACTACTCAGGTATTCAGAAGTCAGAAGTCAGAAGTCAGAATAGGGAACAAGCGAATGCCCGGAAAATGAGCAATAAGTCACCCGCCCTTGACGACAGGTCTTTGCGCCTTTCGATGACCGGTTGTTTCGCATTTCATTCTGGATTCTGGATTCTGACTACTGACTACCTGAGTAGTAACGGTTTGAGAATAACATAGGTGGGCAAGCCCATCACGGCAAATGCATCCAGGATATCCCGGTCAGGCGGTTGATTGGGATGCTCGGCCTGGACCTTGACCTTGACAAATGATTCCAACTTCTGCCGGACTTGCGCGTTCCGAAAAGTCGTCGCGTCCATGGCATGACAGTTTTTACACCACGAGGCCCAGAAATCAATGAAGACCGGTTTCTGTTCCTGGTCTGCCTGGGTTAGCGCTTCCGCAAGATTTGTCAACCAACCCTCCTGGGCATTGGCGGGTAGCGGAGGCCGCCACAGTGTCCAGCTTGTATATGCGTAATAAGTTGCGAGTAGCAGGATCAGAACACCGAACCCTTGTTTGACACGTTGCATCCAGCGGCCCGGCTTGGGTAGACAAGCCAATCCCGCGCCGGCCAGCGGCCACGGCAAGGCCATGCCCAAGCCGAGGATAAACGGCAACAGTAGAGCGGCGCCGTGACCCTGGGCATATAGATTAGCCGAAAGCAAAAGCACCGAAAGCACCACGGGGGCCACGCAGGCCCCCGAAAGAACTGCGGCCAACGCACCCAGGGCGACAATTACCAGCAAGCCGCCGCCCGCGCCGATTTTGCTGAAATGCCCCTGGAATCGGGAAAAATCAATCGCAAAGACATCAAACATAGCCAGCGCCAGAAACACGAAGAGCACTGCAACGCCCAGATTAAACCAGGGCGAGGCGTTCAGTGTGCCAAACTTCGAGCCGGTCAACACAACCAGCAGACCCAGGATGCCATAGGCAATGGTCATGCCAAGTCCATACAACGCGCCCAAACCGGCCCCGCGCCGGCGCGACTGCGTCTGAGCTCCGGCGCCGATAATTGCCAGGTTGATGGGAATCATCGGCAGGACGCAGGGTGTCAGGTTTAATGCCAGTCCACCCGCAAGCAGAACCAGGACCGAAAACCACAACGACCGTTTCAACCAGTCGTCAAGAGGCGCTTCCGGTGTTACGTTTTCTTTGCCTTGCGCTGATTCCAGAAACAGAAGGAATTCCGGCGCGGTGACATATCCGGCCCGCTGAGCGGCCAGCACAAACCGGTTGGTCCACGCACGCTGATCAGCGGACAGCGCAAATTTTGTTTTCCCAATGACGCCATCAGGAACGGCATTTGGAGCCGAAACGCGCCCATCCCATGCAACTTGCCCATTTATAAAATTGTTCTTCGGGGTGGCGGCCGGCATCCCTGCCGGCCGTATATGGCGATCCACCGCCGCCCCGCGTGACGCGGGGTGAACCGGGACGCTTGCCGCGCCATCGGCACGGTCGGCGGCCACCTTAACCAGGAATGTTTTCGTTACCGGCAAAAAGCAAACGGTCTGATCACATCCCTGCCACCGCACCGTGACCGGCAAATAATTGGTATTCAGATTTTCAACGGCGTAACGCGCCTTGAAGGAACGCGTGAAAACGAGCGCATTTTCTCCACTCAAAGGATCGGCCTGGCTTTCCGGCGCCGGCAGGAAAAGTGAAACAAGCCTGGCCGGTGCTGGAACTTCGACGCGGAATTGATCGGCATATAACTTGTGATGGGCCGGAATCTCTGCCTGCACCGACAGCCGATTAGATGACTCCGGCTGAACTGACACCTGAAAAGGATCATCGGCCATTACCGGGCCGATCAAGCCGGCAAGTCCAATGATTATGATCAAGCGTGAAATAATCATTTTTAGTATAATAATCACTGGCGTCCCACAGGGACGCCGAGGACTGTGGACTTTAGACCGTGGACTGTTGGTCCGAACAATCATAATGCGTATGGGCAAAACCGGAACTGTAAATTTGGCAATTGTCTAAAATATCACGCTTTTTCCGTTTGTTTTCCTACAGTCAACGGTCCACAGCCTTCTCCCATAGGATGCTTTGGCTGAGGGCTGTGGGCTATTGACTGTGGGAAAACCCCAATAAAACCGAGGGCTATGAAGGACCATTATCAAAACCGCAGTTCCGGTTTTTCCCATCTGCGTTTATTCTGTTCCGACCCACAGCCTACAGCCTACAGTCCACAGCCCATGGCGTCCCTGTGGGACGCCAGTGAACCTGATTCCGTGTTTCATCCTAAAGCCTACAGTCTCGGCGTCCCTATAGGCCTTACTGTCACACATTGATGTTTTGCGTGTCAAGGCTCTATCTTTTCGAAGATCTTTTCGAAGATTAATTTGTGGGTATGGCCAAAGGCCGGGGATGTGATATAGTCCTGCTCCATGAACTTTGCTCGCTATGCGCGGCGCGGGATTTTCCTGATCGTTATTTTTACGGGGATGCTTGCCGGCGCGGCGGACATTGACTTTGCGCCGCTGTTCTCGCGCGGGACGGATGTGTTCGGCCGCGCGCGCTGGCGGGCGTTGGGTCCGTTGCTGGAATGGAACCAGGTGCCCGGCGGCCAGGTGTTCCGGGCGGCGCATCCGTTCTACAGCTCCCTCACTGATCCGGGCAGTAAACGCCATGAAGTCAATATGCTCTGGCCGGTCTGGTCGAACAAGCAGATTGACAACCAGCGCATGTGGCAATTCATGGTGCTCTTGTACTGGAATAATTACGATGTAACCAATCCGGACGGTCGCTACCGACTTGCGCTTTTTCCGATCTATTTCCAGGGCCGCGGCTTGGACGGCAAACCCTACCTGGCGGTAATTCCGGTTGGTGGCGTTATTCGCGATTTCCTCGGTTGGGATGAAACATGGTTTATCTTGTTCCCGCTGATGATGTATAACCGCACAAATGAAGCCGAAACCCGTTCCTGGCTTTGGCCGATTGTCTCCTATACCTGGGGCGGGGGTCATGACCGTTTCCGCGTTTTCCCTGTTTATGGGATTACACGATTCCGCATGGATTATGAAAAACGCTTTATCCTCTGGCCGTTCTGGTCCTCGGTAAAATATAATTACCCCAAGTCCTCCGGGAGCGGTTATGTATTGTTCCCGCTGGTGGGGCATCTCAAGTTGACTGATCAGGAAACCTGGATGGTCGTGCCGCCCCTGGCCAGGTTTTCCAAGGGCACAAGACAAAGCGAAGTGAATTGTCCCTATCCGCTGTTTCAATGGAGCGCCGGCAATGTGAATAAACTTTATTTCTGGCCGTTCTGGGGTTCTAAGTCAATGGAAGGCAATGATTATTCTTTTGTCCTTTGGCCGCTTTACCGGCAGGCGCGGCGCTACAGCACGCTGGAGGAGCGCGCGCGGATCATGCTGATGCCGATCCTGTATTATACCAGCGAACACAAGCCTTCACGTGAAGCGCCGGGGCAGTGGGATATGGTGACGCGCTCGCTCAAGGTCTGGCCCCTGTTTTCCAGCCGGAGCGCGCCCGATCACTTCCATCTGCGCGTGCTCAGCCTTTTCCCGTTCATGGATTACGAATATATCGAGCGCAATTACGCGGCGCTCTGGACACTGTATTCCCATTCGTCCTGCGGTGGCGTAAAAGAGGATGAATTGCTTTGGGGCCTGTTCCGCTGGCGCCGGGCCGAAACAGGCCAGAAGCACCTCTCCGTTTTCCCGCTCTTTGAGGTTGACCGCGCGGCCGGCGGAACGGGCGGCAGTTGGTCCCTGCTGAAAGGGTTGGCGGGCTACGAACGCGCTGGCGAAAAGAAAACGATTAGGGTATTGTATTTGCTACGGTTTTGAAATTGGAAATGAGGGAAAATGATTCCTGTTCGGCGCCAATTTAAATGTTTAGGAATTTTCCGCCATTGGCGAGTCCGGCAACAGCCGGACAAAGTTCGGACGGGAACGCCGCCCGGAGGTCGGCGTCCACCTTGGGCGGCGATATCTTCAGGTGGATCGCGACCTCCGGGCGCGATGAGTTGCCGCCTATGGCGGACAAAGTTGCCATCC
>JBDRJR010000021.1:0-5880 GCA_043814705.1 Verrucomicrobiota bacterium
ATAGGATGCTTTGGCTGAGGGCTGTGGGCTATTGACTGTGGGAAAACCCCAATAAAACCGAGGGCTATGAAGGACCATTATCAAAACCGCAGTTCCGGTTTTTCCCATCTGTGTTTATTCTGTTCCGACCCACAGCCTACAGTCCACAGCCTACAGTCCACAGCCTACAGTCCACAGCCTACAGTCCACAGCCTACAGTCCACAGCCTACAGTCCACAGCCTACAGTCCACAGCCCATGGCGTCCCTGTGGGACGCCAGTGTATCATATTTGTGAATCTTGTGCATTTTTGTGGCTAATCGTTTTGTCAAAGTTGCCCGGCAACTGCCGGGCTTAATTAAATTAACAAAATCGCTGACTTCTGACATCTGGCACTCTTCTTTCACTCAGTCCGCCATGCCCCAGCGGCGGGACAAGGGCCAATATACAAAAAAGGCCGGACCGACCAGGTTGACACGTTTGACCGGCCCCCAGTACCGACTATCCAGACTGTTGCGCTGGTTATCCCCACAGGCAAAAAACTGGTCGTTAGCCAATTGCACGTGATTTTTTTGATTGGCCATGTAATTTCCGGTTTTTTGGTAGCCGTCATAACCAAACCGGCATGCCGCGATCCGGGCAATGCTTGCCGGTTGTGTTATTTTATTTCCATTGATGCAAAGATACGGGTTTTCAATGTCGAGCGTTTCGCCGGGCAGTCCGACCAGGCGCTTGACGTAATGCTCGTTCTGCTTGATCTGCGGATGTTTGATACCGTTGGTCTTGAACACCATGATTTCACCGCGCCGGGGTTTACGGAAGTTCCATCCCGCTTTATTGACGAAAATATGATCACCCGCTATGCGCGCGCCGGACGCCAATTTCTGGCCTGTGATAACCTGCTCGCCGTTTGTCACACACTCGGCCAAAGCCCCGCTGGGATTGGCACTGTCATATACCTTTTGGTATCGTTCGCCAATGACTACCCCGCGGGTGTCGCCGAAGGATGCCCAGTAGGCTGTGCCAAAGGTTGCGGCGCGAACTTCGACATACCATTCCCCGGTTATCAGCCACTTGACCATGTTCAGCGGCATATAATCCGTAAAGCCCTTTGTGTTGCAAGGCGCGTAATGAATGCCGTAAAGCGTTGGGCTCATGGAAGACGTGGGGATTTTGAATGGCTGAATAAAATAAGTTCGGAACGCCATGGCCACGGCCAGCGCCACCACGATAATTTCCAGGTTTTCACACAGCCAGGCCCAAGGTCGTCTGGGCATGAGCGCTTCGATTCGGTCGCCCAATTCCGCGGCCGCCGACTCAACTTGCGGCCAGGCGCCAGCCCTCAGTATATTCCTGCCCCGTTGCACGCTCTCATCCAAACGAGCCAGGGGAATAGCCGCGGCCACGTCTTCTCGAAGATTACGGACATGCCGCGCTTCCTTGATCAAGTGCAACAAAATCTTGCGCAACCGCCGCCGTTCGAAATAATTCATTCGGATTCCTTCCGTCAGTCTTTGATTGTTGATTTCGGATCACTGATTTCGGATTTCATCGCCCATTTCCCATCAACCATTGACCATTGCCCTTTATCCGCTCGATTTAAGCACCGAAATAAACGCTTCCTGCGGCACGTTCACGCGGCCGACTAATTTCATGCGCTTCTTGCCTTCCTTCTGGCGCTCCAGGAGCTTGCGCTTGCGTGAAATGTCGCCGCCGTAGCATTTGGCCGTCACATCCTTGCGCAGAGCCTTGATGGTTTCACGGGCAATGATCGTCTTGCCAATGGCCGCCTGGACGGGAATGGTAAATAAATGCGACGGGATAACTTCCTTAAGCGCGGCGCACATCTGCCGGCCACGGCTCTCCGCCTTGGAGCGGTGAATGAGACAGGAAAACGCGTCCACGCTTTCGCCATTGAGCAGGATATCCAGGCGCACCAGGTCGCTGGCCATGTGTCCGTGGTGCTCATAATCCATGGAAGCATACCCATGTGAAATACTTTTAAGAAAATCGTAAAAATCCACCAGGATTTCATTTAACGGCATCGAACAGGTCAACATGACCCGCCGCGTATCCAGCGAATCGGTTTTTTCCACCGTGCCGCGCCGGTCCATGATGAGCTTCATAATATCGTTGATATGCTCGTTTTGGCAGATGATGAACGCGCGGATCATGGGCTCCTCAATATGGTCAATCCGCGTCAGGTCGGGCATGTGCACGGGGTTATCAATCTTGAGCATCTCCCCGTCGTTCAAGTACACGTTATAGATTACCGAAGGGTAAGTGCTGATGATGTCCAGGTCGTGTTCGCGTCGCAGACGTTCCTGGACGATTTCCATGTGCAACAGGCCGAGAAACCCGCAACGAAACCCGAATCCCAATGCCACGGACGATTCGCTCTGGTAGGTGAACGCGCTGTCGTTCAGGCTGAGACGGTCCAAGCCGGCTTTCAGCTTCTCAAGGTCGGAGGTGTTGACCGGGTAAACCCCGCTGAATACCATGGGCAGAACAAGCTTGAATCCCGGCAATGGATGCTTTGCCGGCCGTTCCTGGGTTGTAATCGTGTCGCCGATGAGAATATCGCGGGGCTCTTTGATCGTGCCCACGATGTATCCGACTTGACCCGCATTCAGAACGGACACCGGCGTGGGCTTCGGGCAGAACACGCCAACTTCCTTGATTTCGCTGGTATAACCGGTGCCCATGAACCGGATACGGTCCCCGGTTTTCAGCCGGCCGTCCTTGACGCGCACATACGGCATCACGCCGCGGTAGGCGTCATAAATGGAATCAAAAACCAGCACCCGTGTTCCAATCTCCAACTCTGTCTTCGGCGGCGGCACTTGACACCGGATTATTTCCATCAGGGCGCTGACCCCCTGCCCTGTCTTGGCGCTGATCAGGCTTTCTGCCTCCACCGCAAGCCCTAAAATATCCTCAATTTGCCTGACGACGGTATCCACGTTGGCCGTGGGTAAATCAATCTTATTAATTACGGGGATGATGGTCAAATTGGATTCCATGGCCAGATAAGCGTTGGCCACGGTCTGTGCTTCCACACCTTGTACGGCATCCACAAGAAGCAAGGCGCCATCACAGGCCGCCATGCTTCGCGAAACTTCATAGGTGAAATCCACATGCCCCGGCGTATCCAGCAGGTTGAACTCGTATGTCTGGCCGTCGGTAGCCTGGTAATTCATGGTGACGGGATGGCATTTGATGGTAATGCCCCGTTCGCGCTCGAGATCCATACTGTCCAGAACCTGGTCGCGGAAATCCCGCTCGCCTATGGTATGGGTCAATTGCAACATGCGGTCGGCCAGCGTGGATTTCCCGTGGTCAATATGCGCGATGATGCAGAAATTACGGATGCGTGCGAGCGAGTCGGTCATAATTCCAATCAAATGGATTCTCCGGCTACATCCTTGCCGAAAACAGCGCGGGCTTTTTCCCGCATCTGCCGCAGATCCTGCGCCATTGTTTTCGATTTAAACAGCGCGCTTCCAGCCACCATGATATTGGCGCCGGCCGCCGCTACGCGCGGGATGGTATTCAGATCAATACCCCCATCCACGGCAATGCCCAAAATAGCGCCCCCACCCTTTTCCGCCGCCGATCGCGGCCGCGCGGCACGACGAATAGCGGTGATTTTAGGTAATACCTCCGACATGAATTTCTGGCCGCCGAAACCCGGGTGAACGGTCATGCACAACACCTCGTCCACCTCGTCAAGGAATGGAAGAACCGCCTCAAACGGCGTCTCGGGATTGATTGCCACTCCTGGAATTGCGCCCAGCGCGCGAATGTGCTTAAGCGTGCCCAGGACATCGCACGCGGATTCAACGTGGATCGTCAGCGTCGTGGCGCCGGCCTTGATAAATACCTCCGCAAACTGGTCCGGCCGCGAAAGCATCAGGTGCACACTGAGCGGGATTTTCAGACACCGGCGCGCCATCTTGACTACATCCGGTCCCATGCTCAGGTTGGGCACAAAGTGTCCATCCATGATATCCAAATGCAGGGCATCGGCTCCGGCTGACTGCGCCTTGAGCGCCGATTCTTCCAGCCGGCCAAAATCACCGGCCAATAATGACGGCCAAATATAAATATTCGCGTTCATGGCGGGCAACAATAACAGAAGCGCGGTGCGTGTGCAAGCCGGAGGATGGCCGAGGATGGCGCGTGGCGTGGCGTGAAACGTGGAACGTATGAATGACAAGACGCCGGATGTCAGCGGGCGTGTCCGTATTCAATCCATGGTATCTTTATCCCGGCGTGGATCCAAGGCCGCAATGCGCGCCATGACCAAATCGGCAATTTTCTGGTGCCGCTCCGGGTCGCCCTTGAACACGGCACAATCCTCCGGTGTCAGCGGCTTGCCAAAATACGTGGATATTTTCCGGAACTTGATCCGGCGCGCGTCACGGTGAAACGCTTCGAAGGTGCCGCTCACATAAGCGGGTATGACCGGAACACCCGCCTTTTCAATCAGGAACCCAATGCCGGCCTTGACTGACTGGAGCTTGCCGTCCCGGGTGCGTGTGCCTTCCGGAAAAAGGCACATCATATTGCCTTGCCGCACCAGGTTGATGGCTTCTTTAAGCGCGCGAATGTCGCCTTTGGTGCGGTCAATGGGCAATGTGCCAACCGCAATTGCCCACCACTTCATGAACCGCGATTGCTTGAACAGGGTGTCGCGGGCCAGAAAATAAACATGCCGGTTCCAGATGTTACAGCACACCGCAATCGGATCGAGAAAACTGGCGTGATTGGATACTATGATACAACCGCCATTCCGCGGCACGTGTTTAAGGCCATGCGTCTTATAGCGGTGAAAAATCAACAGGTAGCACAAAAAAAACACGCGGGATATATGATAAACCAATGGGTTGAACCCGGCCCGCTTCACGGCTTTTGGCGAACGATGTTCCGGAGCGGAACGAATAATCGCCAGAATTTGCGCCGCCACTTCATCAATCGCCAAGCGCGTTGTTTCAATGCGATAGGCCCCGGATGCCATGGCTAACGGCGCCGTTGACCGCGACTGATCGTGCGTATCGCGCCGCAAAAGCGCGCGCTTGACCTCGTCCAGGTCCGCTTGACTTTCGGCCTGATTCTGTTGTTCGCGATATCGGCGCCGCGCCCGCTCCTCGGGGGTGGCATCAAGATAAAATTTGAAAGCCGTTTCCGGAAATACCACGGTGCCAATATCACGCCCTTCGATAACCAGATTGCCGAAAGTCGTCAGAGATCGCAAGCGCGCCCCCACCCAGTCCCGCACTTCCGGAATGGCCGCCACGGCGCTGACCTGCTCCTGGACTGCCAGGGATCGGATAGCCGTCCCAGGATCGTAATTGTTAATTGTAAACCGGACAGCGCCATCTGCCGCGAAAAAACGCATCGTAATCGAGGACAAATACTTGACGATTATTTCGGACGAAGCCCCGGCTAAACCAGCGCGAATGATCTGCCAGGTGAGCGCGCGATAAACGGCGCCGGAATCCACGTGCACATAACCCAGCAACTTGGCCACCTTGCGGCTCACCGTGGATTTGCCGGAAGCAGAAGGCCCATCAATGGCGATAATTAAATGCATAGGAATTTTCCGCCATTGGCGGATGCTACTTTGCGAAGTAAGCCTTCCGGCCTTCGTAGCCGGAGGCTTTGCTCCGGCGGAGTAGGCTCGCTACGACCTTCTTTCGCCCACCGAAGTCCGGCTGTTGCCGGACGCAAAAAGCACAAAAAAGAGCATTAATTTATCACACTGGCGTCCCACAGGGACGCCATGGGCTGTGGACTGTAGGCTGTAGGCTGTGGGTCGGAACAGAATAAACACAGATGGGAAAAACCGGAACTGCGGTTTTGATAATGGTCCTTCATGGCCCTCGGTTTTATTGGGGTT
>JBDRJR010000022.1:0-4084 GCA_043814705.1 Verrucomicrobiota bacterium
AACCCCAATAAAACCGAGGGCTATGAAGGACCATTATCAAAACCGCAGTTCCGGTTTTTCCCATCTGTGTTTATTCTGTTCCGACCCACAGCCTACAGCCTACAGTCCACAGCCCATGGCGTCCCTGTGGGACGCCAGTGAACACGGAACACTGGGCGCCTGGGTGGTTTACGAATAGTGTTACAATATAAAGAGCAATTTATGAATACCAACCCTGCTAACGCTGTAACCGAGACGGCCCAAACAGAGATTGTCATGGATTATTACCAGTTACAGTCGCTCCTGCCGCACCGCCCCCCCCTGCTGATGCTCGACTGCGTCCGGCTGATTCCCGCCGAAAAGCGCGCGATCGGGCTCAAGAACGTTACGATCAACGAGTCCCATTTTCAGGGGCACTTTCCCGGCAATCCTGTTTTGCCGGGTGTGCTGATCCTGGAAGCCATGGTGCAGACCGGCGGCGCCGCCATTCGCCAGTTTCTGGATATTCCCAACGACGTCGCGTTCCTGCGCGCACTCGACAACATCAAGTTCCGCAAGCCCGTGTTGCCGGGCGACCGTTTGATAACGAATGTCACCCTGGAGCGTTTTCGCAATGGTCTGGTTAAATTTCGCGCGATCGCCACGGTGCGTGACCAGCAGGTCTGCCAAGCTACATTCACCTTGGGATTAAGCGCCAATGTGCCCAAACACATCCCGGACACCGAATTTGCGCCCCCCCTGATCATAGACAACATCCCCATTCAGACCGCGCCGATCAACGATATAAACGGGATTATGAATATCATCCCCCACCGCTACCCTTTCATCCTGGTGGACTCCATCTATTATGAGGGCGAAAACCGGATCGTCGGACTTAAGAACGTGACGGGCAACGAATCATTTTTCAGCGGTCATTTTCCAAAACATCCGATCATGCCGGGCACACTTTTGGTGGAAACCATCGCCCAGACCGGCGCCGTATTCATTCTCGGCAAGCCGGAAAACAAAGGCAAACTCGCCTATTTTATGGCTGTGGATATGGCGCGATTCCGCCGGCCGGTCCGGCCGGGTGACCAACTCCTGATTGACGTCCGCCAAACGGTATCGCGCTCACGGGTCGGCAAGGCACATGGTCAGATTTTTGTAGGCCCGCACCTGGCAGTGGAAGCCCGAATTTCGTTTGTACTCGTGGACCGGCCCGCGCCGGCATGAAAAGCCGTATGCATGCTTGCAAACAACCGTTTTTTGGTAACAACTCAGGTAGTCAGCAGTCAGAATTCTCCGCCGGAGGCGGATCCGCCAAAGGCGGAAGAATCCAGAATAAAATACGCAAGAATCAGCCATTGAAGACTGCAAGGGGCATTCCGCCAAGGCCCTGCGTTTATCGCCTGTTCTCTTCGTATTCGCCTGGCCCACATGAGGTTCCTTATTCTGACTACTGACTTCTGAATTCTGGCTCCTGTGCAGTTACGTTTTTTGAACTATGCCCGTTTTTTTATGTTGCACTCAAACAAACACCGATATGCGGCGGGCTTGCTTTGCCTGGCGCTCCTCGCGGCCGGCGTGATTCAGGGCACCGGAGCAACCCCGGCTCGCCGGGAGGCTGAAACGGCCTCTTCTTCCGTGGCGCCCATGGCCTTTACACAGGCCGCCGACGTATTGGAACAAATGCGGGCTAACCTGCCCAATGAGGCCATTCGAATCCGCGGCGAATTACTGTGCGGCGCGCGACGCGGCAAACTGGACCGTTCATTTTATCTGGACGCTGATCTCCAGCTGGGCCAATCGCCAGCCTCGGCCTGCTATACCCTGCGCGACGTATTCGGCGCCGCAACGGAGCAGTTGACGATTGTCCGCCTTTCAAATGGCACATGGCGCCGGGAGTACACCGCAGGCCGGCCGCTCCAGGGCGCGCCGGCGCCCTCCGGCGACAGCTTTATTGGCAACAGCGACGTAACCTGGAACGATCTCAGCCTGGCCTTCCTCTGGTGGACGGAAGGTGTCATTACGGGCCGCGAACTCTTGTTGGAACGCGAATGCCTGGTGTTGGAATTCAGACCGCCGCAGGCGCCGCGGCTGACCCGTGTCTGGATTGATGAAGCTCTGCTCGTATTGATCAAGGTTGAGGAATATGATGACCAGCAAGCACTTCAACGACGCATCACCGTGCGCACCTTCAAAAAAATAGGCGACAACTGGATGATCAAGGATTTGGATATCCGCCGCTGGCCGGGCGAACACCGCACGTTGATTCGACTGAATGAAGTGAGCGCGATTACGAACACTGCCGAAGTAATCAGTAATTAGTGATCAGTTCTTTGTTCCTGGCTTTTCGTTCTTGGTTCTTCGTTCTTCCGCTCTACGCTCTACGCTCTACGCTTTCCGCTCAACGCTCTCCGCTCAACGCGCTTCCCAAGTCGTGAATTTTCATGATATAATCGGCTCCGCGCAGTTTGGTTGAACCGCTGATCAGGACGACGGTATCGCCCGCTTTCAGTGAAGCACCCTGCGAAGCCAGGAACGCCATCTCGTCATCCACGGAGGATCCTCCCTGTGACGAGCCACAGGGTTTCCTGGCGAAGAAGGGCGAACCTGACTTAAGCAGGACCGTTTCCAGCACACTGAGGAACTCCGCCTCATGCCCCTGCCACGGAACCGCTACGGGTATGACGCCCCATACAAGACTCAAGCAACTGCGGGTATGCTCATCGGGCACGGCCGCAATCAACGGCACGCGCGGCCGGCGCTGGGCCACCATCTGCGCCGTGTAGCCGGACACGGTGATGGCCACGATGGCGGCGGCATGCATTTCCTCGGCGGCTTCCACCGCGGCCGCCGCCAGGGCATGCGCGCGCGTCTTGCCGCGATAGGCTTCCCGGCGCGGAACAGACGCTTGTTCGGCTTCCGTAATAATTGCGCGCATCATGCGCACGGTTTCAACCGGATATTTACCGACCGCCGTCTCGCCGGAAAGCATCACCGCATCCGTGCCGTCCCATACGGCATTGGCCACGTCAGAGGCCTCCGCGCGCGTCGGCCGCGGATTATGGATCATGGACTCCAGCATCTGGGTCGCCGTAATGATCGTCTTGCCCTCGGCATTGGTTCGGCTAATGAGCTGTTTTTGCAGGACCGGCACGCGCGCGGGCGACATCTCCACACCCAAATCGCCGCGCGCCACCATGATTCCATCGGCCGCCGCCAATATTTCCTCGAAGTGTTCCACGGCAGATGGTTTTTCAATCTTGGCGATCAACGGCGGACAGGAACCGGTTGCCAGGGCCGCCCGGCGGGCCGTCTGCAGGTCTTCGGCGCGCTGGACAAATGAGAGCGACACATAATCAACCTGCGCCTTGACTGCCGCCGCCAGATCAACCAGATCTTTCTCGGTCACCGCCGGCAGATGCAGGTCGGTGTCCGGCAGATTGATCCCCTTGCCTTGTAAAAGCAGTCCGCCCACCTTGACGCGCACCTGGAACCCGTCACCGACGGCGCCAAGGCCCTCCAACTCCAGGTTGCCGTCATCGAGGAGAACGCGCTGGCCGGGCCGGATATCCGCCAGGATCTCGGGATGCGACACGGGCAGATCCTGGCCCAGAACCAGCGTCGCCTTTTCCGCCAGAGTCATCCGGCCGTCCGGCAACTGGCCCACCCGGAGTTTCGGACCGCCTAAATCCACCACCACGGCCACGGGTGCGTCTTCCGCGGCGGCGGCGGAGCGTGCCAAACGAACCCAGCCATCCAGCTCCTCGGCGCGCATATGGCTCATATTGATCCGGAACCCATCCACCCCCTCCCGGATCAGGGTTCGCATCATATCCGGGGTCGCGGAAGCCGGTCCGAGGGTTGCCAAAATCTTGGTTTCGCGTCGGGATAGCATGGGAATTTCCTCTCTTTATTTGATCGTTGGCCTAACCTGACCTATTCATGAAAATTTTACACTGGCGTCCCACAGGGGCGCCATGGGCTGTGGACTGTAGGCTGTGGGTCGGAACAGAATAAACACAGATGGGAAAAACCGGAACTGCGGTTTTGATAATGGTCCTTCATAGCCCTCGGTTTTATTGGGGTTTTCCCACAGTCAATAGCCCACAGCCCTCAGCCA
>JBDRJR010000023.1:0-4170 GCA_043814705.1 Verrucomicrobiota bacterium
CGTTGGTCCGAGCATGGATGCGCTGGCCAGCGGGGCCGCCGTCCGTTCCATAAAACTGTACGAGGTTCCAAATGTGCCGGCGCTTTTCCTGCAGGTCAACCAGCCGCCGATGGAACTTGGCCGGCGCGAGTTGATCGAAACCTCGGAATCCCTGGGCAACAGTGAATTCGATGAAAAACAAAACGAAACCACGGCACGCCAGCGTCTGTATAATGCACGTTTCTACGGCATGACGGCGATAGCTCCGAACATGTTGCGCGGGTCCTGGGTTGACGACATCACGGCGCCGCTATTGACGGTGAACCGGACCGAAGGACTGGGCGTCAACATCCTGCCCCGTCTGATGATCGAACGGGATATTTTCAAAAAAATTGCCGTATCTGAAGAAGCGCGGGTTGTTGACGCCGTTGGTTGCAGTGATTTCCGCGGCGCCGCTAATTCCCTAGACAAGGCCTATATTCCGGACATCGTGCATCCGGAGACACTGCGGGCCGTCTGGACAATGTTGGATAATGTATTCTCGTCACAGTTCTCCGATCCATCTTTCCCCGGCCTGATGCTTTTTAAACACTTTGGGGTACCGTTCATGCCGAGTTTCAGCGACTACGCAATGAAACGGTTTGAATCGGAGACCGGCATCCACGCCGAAGGTGCGGACGCCGCCGGGAAACGGGAATGGCTGGTTGCCAATAAAAAGAACGAGTACTACCAGTGGTGGTATGCCAAGGAGCGCGAATTCTTGTTGGCCTTGCGCGACCGTCTGCAAGCAATCCGGCCGGACCTCAAGCTCTACTACTTTCCCTGGTCCAGTGATGATTCTTGCCCGATCTGCGGCCGGCTCCGCTACGACGGGCTGCCGATGCAGGACAAAATCTACGTGCCGGGCACAAGCATCCTGCTGGTGCCGGAATTCACCGTGCCGCCTGAGAAATGGACGGCGGAACAGAAGGCTGAACCCGCGCAGGCGCGTGGTTACTACAGGGAACGAATTGCGCCTGAACTGGCCGGCAAAGTCACCATGGAGGACATCATCTACGGCCGGTACAAGGACATGAAGGAATTCTGGGGCGCGAAACGCAGCGGGGAGATGCCGCACCTCGTGTATCCGGATGAGATGGACATTGTCAAAATGCTGAGCGAGCCCGGCAGTATTTATTCGGACCGCCGCGTCGGGTGCAACCCGACTCTGTATGCCAACGACAAGGGGATCGTGTACTGGGCGCCGGTTCACTACAAGTACACCGCCGATAATCCGAAGTTTCTCAATTTCTTCAAGACCGGCGAAGGAGTGGCCATTGGCGATGCCTTCCCGTATAACGAGGAGCTCTTTGTTGGAAACTGCTATAATCTCGCGGCCGCATCGGCCGTTGAGCATGCCGGGCCATTCTGCATGATGGAGGAAATTCTTTCCATGGCGCATGCAGACCCCACCCGCATCATGATCAACATGCACGAGCCCCTGCAACGCGGTTTCCCACAGTATGCGCGGGACTTTGCGGCGGCATATCTGGCCCTGCCGGCGATACAATCCGAAGTGCTGGCCGATGCGGTCCAACCGCAGGACAACGCAATTGTCGTGCGCCAGTACAAGACCGATTACGGTATCTACATGGCGGTCATCAACCGGGCGTTTGACCTGAAGGAAAGACAGGTCAAGATAACGGTAAAGGCTGAGCCCGCGGCCGTGGCCACCGTGCAGGACCTTGTCACCGGCAAGGACCTTACCTTTGAGCCGGATGGGCGTGACCGTATCAGTCTCGCCGTGGCCATACAGCCCATGCAGTTGCGAAGCTTCTGTGTCATTCCAAAGATTCCGTCCGTGGCTTTTCGTGATGTTGAGATAATACCACCAGCGTTCTCGCCCGATGCCGATGGAAGGAAAGATGTGTTGGCGGTCCATGGGCGGACGGTTGCCCAGGTGACGGAAGGAACATGGAGCGCCCGGATTAGCGATGCCCAGGGCAAGACCGTGCGCGAATTTAACGGCAACGTGCCCGATGTCCGCCTTGAATGGGAAGGGAAGGACGTCAACGGAGCAAAATGCGCGGATGGCCGGTATGGTCTTATTCTGACTGCCGCCCAGTATCCCCGGGTAGAGGTGAAGAAGGAGATCATTCTGGATACGATGCCGCCTACGGCGGCGGTAGATGTGCCCGGCAAGATCACGACCCGTGTGAATTGGCTGTGTGTCGAAGGAAAGGTGTCCGGAATGGAAGACGGGGGGTCTATTCTGCTGGTTTATTCCGACCGGCCGGAAAAGCGGATCACCGTATGGCCCGATGGAACATTCCAGACAACGGTCGAAGGTCTTGATCAGGGCGATACCACGCTGTCATTTGTGCTCGAAGACCGTGCCGGTAACCGCTCCAAGCCGCAGGAAACTATTGTCCGGTTCGAGCTCGCGGCCAATGGTCTTGTCGGGTTCGACTTTGGCGCCGGCCCGATCATGAAGGACTTTAATGCCATCCGCAACGACACTTTCTATAATGATCAACGGGGCTACGGTTGGATCAAGTATGAATCGAAGTGGCCGGGCGATCGTGGTAAAGGCGATGATCTCATCCGCGACTATTGCAGCGGGAAGGAAGACAGTGCCTGGGCGGTGAAACTGCCCAACGGCAAATATAAAGTCACCGTGATCATGGTGGATACCCTTTACGATCATTATGCGCCGGATATATACGTGGAAGGGCGCAAGGTGGTTGATAACCGCCCGATTAAGAAAAACGATCCGTATCGTCCCAGCTTTGAGGTTGAGCTGACCGACGGGCTGATGAACTTCGAGTTCAAGAATCCCGGTATGAAACTGCCGTACTTTGCGCTTAACGGCATCCTGATTGAGCCAAAACCATGAGGAAAGAAATAAAACAGTGCCTTTGTCATAATCCGAAAAACTGAAGAAAATGATAAACAGGCGCGTTTCTTGCTGAGGAGACAGAATGCAAAGATTATTCAAATTACTTGCGGCTGCCACATTGGCCCTGGCAACGTTTGCCATTGCGCAAATAACAACCGCCGCAGACCGTTATGTGGCCACCAATGGAACCGGAAATGGTTTATCAGGCTGGGCCAATGCCACCAACAACCTCCAGGGCGCAATCGATGCCATCGATTCCGGTACGGTCTGGGTAAGCAACGGCGTGTATCAAACAGGCGGCGTCACGAATTATCCCACCGGCGCAAACTGTTTTCTAACCAACCGGATTGCGATCTGGAAGGCGATCACGGTGCGTAGTGCCAACAACGATCCGATCAATACGGTCATCAAGGGCGAATGGAATCCTGTTACGACAAATGGTCCGGCGGCAGTCCGCTGTGTGTATATGACCAACGGCTCTTCGCTGATCGGGTTCACGTTGACTAACGGAGCTGGGTTGACGACCAATGAAGTGCCTGTAGGTATCCAACGGTGGGATCTGTCCGGCGGCGGGGTATTCTCTCAATCTTACCTTACGACAATATCCAATTGCATAATAACCGGTAATTCATCGGCTGGTGACGGCGGCGGAGCGTACAACGGCAGATTTTTCAACTGTGCGGTGATTGGTAATCGGGCGTATGGGGGGGCCGGTTTCGTGCAGGGAGATGCGGATTGTGTCCTGTCTAACTGCGTGGTTGTTGGCAATTGGGCGAAGAAATACGCCGGCGGAGCGCGCATAGCAACCCTGTACAATTGTTCGCTGATCAGTAATTCGTCAGATGGCGCCGGCGGGGCCGTGGAGGCTTGCAACCTGTACAACTGCGTTCTTTTCGGTAATCGGTCGGCGGCACGGGGAGGCGCCGTAAACGCCTATTACGGCGGCATCTACAAGAACTGCACGATTGTAAGTAATTATTCAGCGACTGGTGGCGGCGGAGTAGATAACAATAGCGGGGTGCAGGGGATTGCAAAGTATGTAAACTGCATCATCTATTTCAATACCAGTGGTGCGACCTATTCAAATTGGTATAGCATAGGCCAAGTAGATAATTTTACAAACTCTTGCATAGCCCCGGCTACTACGAATGTTGGGTCAGTTGGTAATATCACGGCCGATCCAATGTTTATAGATAAGGATACGGGTAATTATCGTTTAAGTTCCAGCTCGCCCTGCATCAATGCCGGTTACTACGAGAGTTGGATGGCGACGGGCCTTGATCTTGACAACCGCATCCGTCTCCGGTACGGGA
>JBDRJR010000024.1:0-16175 GCA_043814705.1 Verrucomicrobiota bacterium
CCCCCCGCCGAAATCTCCCTGCGTATAGCAGGTGTCGAGATGGCGCTCGCCGGTGGTCCTTGAATAGCCGGTGATAAAGTTGAGGCCCCAGTGATCGCTCAATCCGTAGGTCACAGCCGCGCCCAGGCCCCAGCCCTTCATGTCCACCTCTTGACCGCCCCTGGAATCCTTGTCCATCACGTAGGCGGGTGCGATCTTGGTCTGCCAGACGCCCTTGCGAAGAGGGTATGTTACGAGCCCGCGGCTGAGCACGTTGCCCAGTTCCCCATTCGCGAGGATTGGAGGGTTGCCTGTGGAATGGGCCTGTCCCGGCACGCACAGTGAAGCGGCCAAGATCGCAACGCAAGTCCAAACAGACATCCCACGCTGATCCATTGAACGTATTGCTCGTCGTCGCATCGTTCTCCCTCCCCGAGAAGTGACTCGCTTCCGGCCTCACGAAGCTGAAGAAAAAACGCCTATGGGCCCGTCCCCGGCTTGCGTCCCGCCGGCCCCTCCATTCTAGCCGTATTCGATCTTGATTTTCAATCCTCCTTTTGCAATTTTTCCACGGCCGAAACCCCCGGCCTCCGCTCCTCGTCGAGGCGTCCCGCGTGTATCCCGCCCCGGCCCAGCCATACCTGTGAATCTTGTGGATATTTTAGGCATGATTGGATTTTCCCCACTTTCTGAGTCGCCCGGTAATCCCCTCATCACCGCGTCATCAGCGCGAACACGCCCCAGCCCAGGTATTCACGCGTGTAAGCGGCGTAGCGCTCGGGTTCCGAGGTTAGTTTGGCTCGAACATCTTTCGCGAACTCGTCGTCGGGATTGGCTTCAAGCCATCGGCGCATGGTAAGCCACTTGGCCGCCTCGTATCTGTCCCAGCTGTCTTGGTCTGCCAAAACCATTTCCACGACGTCGTAGCCGAGGTGGCCGAAAGACGCGAGAAGTTCTGGAAGCAGGCGAAAGTCGGAAATTGAGCCGGCAAGACACCCCCTGGCAACATCTTCCGTCGGCGGTAACTGCCGCCAGTAGGGTTCGCCGATGAGGATGATCCCTCCGGGGCGGAGGCTCTGCGCCAGAAGCTCGATGGTGCCGACGACTCCCCCAGCGATCCACGTGGCACCGAGACAGGCCGCCACACCGGCCTTCTCGTCAGAGACATAGCCGGTAGCATCGCCATGGATGAACTTGACTTGCTCGGCGACACCGAGTTTTTCAGCGCGGAGTTTCGCTTGCTCGGTGTACAACTGGCTCATGTCGATGCCGGTGCCGATGACTCCGTAATCGCGTGCCCAGGTGCACAGCATCTCCCCCGAACCGCTGCCGAGGTCGAGCACTCGGGTTCCCGTTTCCAGACGCAACGCCGCGCCTAGCGTAGCGAGCTTTTCGGGTGTGAACGGGTTATGGATGCGGTGAGTACTTTCGGTAATGCTGAAGATCCGTGGAATGTCCATTTCGAGAAATCTCCTTACGGGTATGAATAGATTCGAGGAGCATTGGGGAGCATTGTGGGAGCATTGGGGTCAAACCTATCTTTAGCACTTAACGTGTTCATGTGTGCTTAACTCCAACCGACTCCCGTAACTTTTGGCTAAGATCCTCTTCGATCCCCGCCAGCAACTTTGCGACTTTGCACTCTTCCCCGGCAACCGTTTTCAGTCTCCTCACCGATCGCCCAACCAGTCCCCCGGACTTGATACCGAGTTCCTTCGCTGCCCCCCTTTGGGTCATCCCGCCGTACTTCATCAGCATCATCCCGGCAATCGGCCTCAATATCGAATCCCGCCGACGAATCCGAAACGCCTCTACCGGGACACCCAGCCTCTTCCCCGTAACCTTGAGTATTTCGTCGGACACCAACCACGCTGTCTCCCGCCTCAATTCAACGTCCTCAGGATGGCCTTTCTTCTCCGCCAGTTCCCCGTACAATTCGTCAACCCACCGACGGAAGTCCTCGCCCCCTATGCTTCGGCGCGATCCCTTTAACGCCGACAGGAAGTCCGTGTCTGTATCGGCCAACCCTTCCTCTACAAACTGCCGGTATTCCCTCTGCCGCCAGCGTTTCTTCACTCCAGCATGCGTCAGGATCGGCCCATACGCCACATAATTAAGCTTCCTGCACACTCCGATGTAACCTGGATAACTGCTCCACGCATAACGTCGCAAATACTCAACCTTCTCCTTGAACGGCTTCTTTTTTACTCCGTCCACGTGCACCGGGTTCAAATGCACGTACCGGCTTAGTTTCAGAAGATACTCGTCCCCATCAACAACTTTCGCATTGTACCGCCCCTGCAATACATGTCCCACCGTTCTATGTCGCAGATTGTAGTAAACGGTATAGCCGGTTTCAAGGCTCTGCATGAATCGGCTCAGGTTCCCCGACGGGGTCTCAATGACCAGATGGACGTGGTTGGTCATAAGGCAAAACAGGTACAGCCGCACACGGTAGGTTTCCACGCTATCCGCAAGCCTCTCCAGAAACCGCTCTCGATCCCGGTCGTCCGCAAAAATGCTCTGCCGTCCATTGCCCCGGATCGTCACATGATAGATCGCCCCGGGAAATTGCAGTCTGAGATGTCGCGCCATGGACACATACTCGAAGAATTCCGCCCTCAATGCAATAGTAAAGTGCTAAAGCCGGGTTTGACCCCAATGGCGTGACGAAGAATTCCGCCCTCAATGCAATAGTAAAGTGCTAAAGCCGGGTTTGACCCCAATGGCGTGTGACCCCAATGGCGTGGAGATGTCGCGCCATGGACACATACTCGAAGAATTCCGCCCTCAATGCAATAGTAAAGTGCTAAAGCCGGGTTTGACCCCAATGGCGTGCTGAATATGATTAAATCTCACGTCTTCCTCCATATACAACCAGTTTTGTCAAATTCGATATTAACGCCCTGGTTAATGTCAAATTTGACAAAGCTTCATCTGCGAACCTCCATGTCTCCGCGTCTCCGTGGTATCTGCCATAGGCGGATCCGCCTGCGGCGGAAAATTTCGCCGTTCGACCCACAAATTCTGCTGTAGAGCCGCCAAAACCATGGTTCCGGTTTTATGTGTCTGCATTTTGCATGTCTGAACCTACGGACTACAGCCTACAGCCTACAGCCTACAGCCCTCGGCGGCCCTATGGGACGCCAGTGAATCAACTTCAATGTTCCAACCCTCAAATAGAGGCTGAAACGGATGGTGCTATGAAAAAACCGGTTCAATTGTATTCCTACGGGACACTAACGAGCGTGCCTTGGGGAATATATTCGTAACAGCCCAAATCCACAATGCCGCTGAATTTGTCCAACCGCCGATGCCCGTCAATATCATCCGCATCCGTCATCCAGCTCTGATATATCCCCACATTCACGCAGGGCGAATACTTGGTCAAGCGATAATCCCCGGACGCCTGCCCGACATATAGCGGGTCAGAGCCGGTATTCCCCGTTCCGGTCTGCACCGGCCCGGAACATGTATAACTATATGCCGGCGCGGAAACGTGACTTACGTCAATTATATTACTATACCCCCCCGTGCCCAAATTTCCCCAGACGATGCAATTAGTCATCGAAGATGCGGTGGACTGGTACCAGGTTATTCCCCCGCCTTTGGAGTTTTCACTAATGCCGGAATCGTTCCCCGCAATCGTACAACTGTTCAGCGTTATTGGTCCATGCCACGCAAACACACCGCCAGCATAAGTGCCAGAACCAATATTTCCAGCAATCAGACAATTATTCGCTTCCGAATAGTAATCCATTTCGACGCCAGTGCCGAAAGCTACTGTACCAGTATTCCCGACAACTATGCAGTTGTTCATTATTGCCGGGTTATCAACCGCGCCATACAAACGTACTCCTCCGCCATACCTTACGCACTGATTATTGGATATTATGCAATTATTCAGCGTCCCGCCCCACCATAAACATGCGCCGCCGCCATAATAACTTCCAGAATTGCCCACCATCACGCAGTTGCTTACACTCCCGCTGGTGATAACCATAACGCCCGCCCCGCCCTGATCATATTCCAGAGATCCATTCGTCATCGCATATCCATTAGTCAGGGTGAATCCGATCAGACTTGCGCCGCCGGCCAAATAGACGCACCGCACCGCGCCGGTCCCTAATCCTCCTGCTTCGGGCGATGGCTGGCCTTTGATGAAAGTCGAATTCGGCCCATTGACACTGCGCAAAATAATGGCCGTGGTTGCGCAAACGCGGTTGGTCAACGCATAACTCGGCGTTTTTTTGCCGCCGGTATCATATACGCCGTTACTGACCAGCACGGTATTGCCGACCGCCGCCACATCTACCGCGTCCTGGATATTCGTGGCCGCGGTTGCCCAGTTCGTGTAGTCCGGGACGGGATTCGCGCCATAGCGGTCAACATAATTGGTCGCGGCCCCGGCCATTTGGATACAGATTGCAACCGCGACCAGCATTCCGCTAATCAAGGTGATTGATCTGTGCATTTTGATTTCTCTGCTTCCGGTTGTCCCAATTTTTGTTTTTTGGTCCTTCAGGAATTAGCGTGTGATTTAGCATTGGTTAAACTGACGGTTGGGCAGTTTTTTTGACAGGATTAACAGGATTTACAGGATTATAAGATGGAAATATGCGGTTGGGAGCGGAAGTTTAGGATTAATAAGCCTGTCTGCCTGCCAAAGCTCGGCCAGGGAGCGTCGGTCAGAGATTAAGAAACTTATTTGTCTTGCTTGGCCCCAATCCTGTAAATCCTGTTAATCCTGTCCAAATTGTTTGTCTCAGATTCGCTTTATTAAACAGTGAAATTGTTTTTCGTCAATAAATAATTACACGCTAAACCCGGAAGGACCATCTTTATACTACTTCCTTATTAAGCGCTACTTGTTAATTCCCATAGCACCGGAACAGCCCGCCATTACTGGCAACCATCCCAATATTTATCCACTAACAATATTATTGAATCGGATCCCAGCCAGCGCCACCCCATTCACCGGCATTCGCCAGGATGACCCCGTTGGCCAACGAAAAGATCGACCAATACCCGTTGCAATACACGGCTAAGTCGGCAATACCGTCGCCATCATAGTCGCCGGGCACGGGCACCCAGTCGGCCCCGCCCCATTCGCCCGCATTGATCAGGATTGGACCATTCGCCAACGAATAAATTGACCAGTTCCCATTGCGGTAGATGGCTAGGTCGGATTTAAGATCCCCGTCATAGTCGCCCGGCACCGGCATCCAATCTGATCCACCCCATTCACCCGCATTCGCCAGGATGATCCCACTCGCTAATGAATAAATTGACCAATAGCCGGAGCAGTATACAGCCAAGTCATTTTTGCCATCACCATCATAGTCGCCATAGACGGGCATCCAGTCGGCCCCGCCCCATTCGCCCGCGTTCGCCAGAATGATCCCACTCGCTAATGAATAGATTGACCAATAGCCGGAGCGGTATACAGCCAAGTCATTTTTGCCATCACCATCATAGTCGCCCGGCACCGGCGTCCAACCTGATCCACCCCATTCACCCGCGTTCGCCAAAAGAATATCGCCGGCCATTAAATAAATTGACCAATAGCCGGAGCGGTATATGGCTAAATCGGACTTGCCATCCCCATCGAAATCGGCCAAAACCGAACCATTAATTGCCACCTGTACATCGTTGGTCTGCTTAGCCAGAGGGAAGCCGCCTGCCGTACTCACGGTACTTGTAACCGTGATGGTTGTTCCCAATGCCGGACGCAGGGCTGTGAACTGCGCGGTCACCACTGTCCAACCGCTCATTACCAGCGGCCCAACGTTAGTCCAGGTCAACATGCCAGTGCTGATCGTATCCGCCGAAGGTGTGCTATCTTTGTAGGAAAGACACGCCGGATCAAAACCAAGATCCAATTGGACAGGATTAAGAGCCAGATAGCCCGAATTAGTCACCGTGATCTGGCAGGTTATACTCGAGCTGATTAATGACGACGTAGTCGGACTGACCGCCAAAGCCGTGTTGAAACCCGGTGTGAGCACGAAGGCCAAGCTGCCCGGCAATTCCAACAATGCATCAAGCGAAGATACGGCATAAGTGGACAAGTTGACCAGGGACAACACATTGGTTTTACCCAAAGTGCCTGGGTTGCCAGCCAAGACCCAGGCGCCATCCGGGCTCACTCCAAGCGTGTCAACTCCTAAGAATGAGTTGGATGCTCCGGATAAAAGCGTGGCGACGCCTGCCCCACCTAAAGTGACATTGCCGGGTCCATTGATTTGTAGCCAGGAGAGCATGTTGGTATTTGGTGCATGCCAATTCTGCAAGACGTAAGCACGATCTCCAGCCGGTGAGAAAGCAAATGATTGCGAGGACCTGTCCGGCATGAGCAAGACGCTTGGAGTATCGCCGGTTACCACATTCCCCGGGCTGAGAATTTGGAACACATTCACTTCATTAGTCACGTAATTGGCCACCAGCACCGTCTTTCCATCGGTTGCAATGGCAACATTGACGGGCAGATTTTCCCCGACAGACAAGACGGATTCCGAAACCAACCCAGTTGGACCAATTATCCCGAAAATAACCTTATGGCCCGAGTAATCAACTAAAATTACCGTTTGATTGTCCGGAGCTATGGCCACTGCTTGAGCATGACCGGAGGTGACCGAGTAAGTAATGGATGTGCTGAAGGATGACAGATCTATGATCGCCATATTGGTCGCATCATAGCCGTCCGTCACAAGAGCGAACTGGCCGTTGGGCGCAATCGCGATGTCTTCCGCGTAAAAACTGTTAGTGACACATCCCGTTACGATCGGATTGGTAGGGTTGGATATATCCACCCGGTGTACGGTTTTGCCGCCGTAGTTCGACAACAAGGCATACCGTCCATCCGGAGTGATGGCCACATCCAAAAGATTGCCGCTGTTGGTGTTTCCCAATTGTCCTTGCAGAAACGGACCATATACCGTAGGAGTTGTTGTTCCGAAATCAAGCGTAGCGATCCTGCCCAGTGTGTTGTCGGTGACCACCGCCCAAGGCGCCGCCGTAAGAATTGAAGCGCAAGCGAAAAAAACGGCCAGGGCTACAAACAATAATGCGGCGTGTTTTGTTTTCATTTTCCTCCAGAATATGATTTTCCCTCTGCCTGGTCAAACAACCAGAATTGATTGCAAAACGCTTTCGTTTAAGTGTAACGATTGAGCCATTTGCAGAGAACTTTTTTGAAGAAAAATTCTCCCCTCAGTTTTTTAAAAAAATAGCAAGTTGCCGCGACTCTGTCAATAAAATATACACTGAACACATACGATGATCGCTACCAGCCGCGCTATGGTTTTCTACGTTCAATCATCCCTGAGGTCGTCCATAAATTCATGGACTGTGGCGATCTCGAACGCGGGTTCGCCCGCGTCCGCTGTGATCACTGCCAGCACGAATACCTGCTCGCCTTCTCCTACAAAGGCCGCTGGTTGTGTCTACCCCGCACCGTGCCCGCAAGGCTCTGGCGCGAGGCCCATCCTGCCACCTGCCTGCGCCGAAGCGGCTTCGGCAGGCAGGCCAGAAGAAAGCGCCGCTGTTTGGCGCACTGCTGAGCGAGAATCGGTCTTCGCCCTGCGAGCTACGGAGGACAAGTTTTACACCGATTCCAGTTGATGCATGTCCGCATCGGGTAAAAAGCGATTTCTTATCGCGAGGTAAGTGGACTTGAGCGTGGTAATTGTTTTTTGCATGTCGAAATCGGCGACCCGCTGTAAGGCCGCGTGCCGCAGTTGCACACGCAGGGCGGGCTCTTGATACAGACGCAGTAAGCCCTGCGCCAGCGCCGCCAAATCACCCGGCGCAAAGAGCAGCGCATCCTTCCCATGGGTGAGGATTTCGCCCTGTCCATCCGCCGTTGAAGCCAAGATGGCATTGCCGGCCGCCATCGCTTCATAAAGTGTATTCGGCGTGCCTTCCTGATGGCTGGGAAACACCTGCACATCCAAGGCCTGAATCAAGGGCCAAACATCGGGCTGATAACCCAGAAAATCAACGGTGTCCGCCAGCCCCAGCGTCCCGCTCAATTGCGCAAGCGCCGCCTGATGGTATCCATCGCCGATGATCCACAGCCGTGCCCCGGGCAGTTCGGCACGGATTGTTACGAAGGCCTGCAGAAGGTCCGCATGCCCCTTGTGCGGTTCAAGACGGGACACAACACCCAGCAAAAAATCCGTATCGCCAATTCCATGTATGTGCCGGACCTTCCGGCGCTCATCCGCTCCGAGGCGCGGGACTGCGTCAAGCGGGATACCGCTATAGAGTAGTTTTACCCTTGCCTCCGGAATATGCCGCTTGCGCACAGTGAACTGCCGGGTGGATTCGGATACTGCAAACGCATAACGGGTGAACGGTCCCAGAATCCATTCCACCGGACGCTGGAACCAGGGGACCGAACGGTAGTTACAGCGCTCATGTACGATTACCGGAATGCCCAGCAGATGACCCGCAATGCGCCCCCAGGTGCATGCGCCATACCCGTGGAGATGCAGAATATCAATGCGCTCCCGGCGGATCAGGCGGATCAGCCGCCACAAATTACGGGGATCCAGCTTGCCATATCCTAAGCAGAGGGGTTCTACCCCTATCTTGTGGAAGCGCTCCAGCGCCGATATCCCCGGCTTGGAGCGGCTACACAAAAAAACCCGGAAAGGCGGCTGATCCAGATGCGGCAGCCAAAGCTCAAAAGAACGGGCAACACCGTGAAATGAGGAGCTTTGATTACCGAAGTGCTCGCATAAATGCAGGATCCGGATAAGGCCCGACCGAGAGTTTTCCATAGCAATGCGAAAGTCCTTTTTTACGTAATCCTCCGTTACACGATGGCGCTGAATTTGTTCTGTCATTCCCGACCTGATGCTACTCTGCGAAGTTTTGTCGCCACGTAACGGTGGGGCGCCTTTTTGTTGTAACGGTTTTACTCGACAAACGACCTCCCCTTCTTCAGAATAACAAGTCTTGGAAAGCCCTCTGCACTATATAGCCGGTCCGGTTCCGATGTCAACAGCCGCAATGATGATGAAAACCAAAGAAAAAAGCGCCGCGCGTCTGCGTATTTGCCTGCTGGCCGGATCATTTTACCCGGTCATAGGCGGTGGAGAGCGCCATGCTTATCTGCTTTGCCGCGAGCTTAGCCGGCGGGGCAATGCCGTGCTGGTCCTGACTCGTCGGCGCACACGCGATCTGTGCGGCCGTGAATTGCTGGATGGATTTACGGTAATCAGGGTTGGGCCTTCCGGATTTCCGAGAATAGGTAAATATCTGATGCTTTTCCCCGCCCTATGGCGTTTATGGCGTTGGCGCCGGCAATACGATCTGATCTATGTCTGCGGTCTGCGCGTCCTCGGCTTGGCCGGCATACTGGCCCAAATTCTCGTTCGCAAGCCCTGCGTTCTGCGGGCTGAGTCACGTGGTGAACTCAGTGGCGAATTTATATGGCAAAGCCCGGAGGGACAGATCAAGCCGGTATTCCGCGCCTTTTTCCGTCCCTTGATCGCTATTCGCAATCGCTTATTTATGCGGGCCGCCTGCTTTTTAAGCATCAGTACGCCCATTCGCGCGGAATTTCTGGCCGCAGGTGTCCTGCCTGCCCACCTTGCTGATATTCCCAACGGTCTCGACGTGCAAATTTTTTACCCCGGTTTGCCTGAAGAACGCTCAACCTTTCGACAAAAACTGGGACTGCCGGAAGCAATCCTCTATGCCTACTCCGGAAAACTCAACCGGGGCAAGGGTCTGGAACGGCTCCTGCGCGTGTGGGAGCGGTTCATTGCCAACCACCCGGACATTCATCTCGTCCTCATCGGCTCGGGTGGAGGCCAGCCTCTGTCCTGTGAGCAAGCCTTACGGAACTTTGTGCGGGAACGCCGTCTGGAATCCTCCGTCACTTTCACAGGATATGTGGGCAACGTGCAAGACTACCTGCACGCAGTGGATGTATTTGTTTTTCCCTCGGAATCCGAGGCCCAGGGGCTTTCTATATTGGAGGCCCTTGCCTGCAAAGTTCCTGTTATCGCATCCCGCATCCCCGGCGTCATGGACATGGTCACAGACGGGATGAACGGTGTCCTGGTGGAGGTTCGGGATGAAGACGCCTGGCTGAAAGCGCTTGCCGATTTCATTGAAAAACCTGAATACTTCCGTCGCCTTGCGGAAGCCGGATGCCGCACAGCGCAAAACCGTTTCAATATGGCGGTTACCACCGAAAAGCACCTTGCCGTTTTTCAGCAACTCATGACCTGAAAGCATGATTTGAGAACATGATGTCACCAAAACAAACTGAGAGGGGAAGGCTTGGCGTAAACCGTTGGATGCCCTACCTGCGCCTGTTGCGACCGGACAACTGGTTCAAAAATGTGTTTATGCTTCCAGGCATGCTCCTGGTTTTTTACTTCCGGCCCGATTTGCTGAACAGCGCCACTATTTGGGCATTGGTCCATGGCTTTGCGGTGGTCTGTCTGATTGCCTCCAGCAATTATGTGTTTAATGAAATTCTTGATGCCGAAAGTGACCGGCATCACCCTGTCAAGCATAACCGTCCACTGGTGGCGGGCAACGCCAAGGTATCCGCGGCCTGGGTCCTCTGGGGCATGATCAGTCTGGCAGGGATGGCGTCAGGGTTTGCGTTGAATATCCGCTTCGGCACGGTCGGTCTCCTGTTCTGGGTGGCAGGGATTCTATACAATCTCCCGCCAATCCGGCTTAAGGATATTCCATATTGCGATGTATTGAGCGAGTCGCTCAACAACCCGCTCCGGCTGGCACTGGGCTGGTATGCAACGGGATTAGGTTCTGCGCCGCCGTTATCCATGTTTATGGCCTACTGGATGTTCGGCGCGTTTTTGATGGCGGCCAAGCGGTTTGCCGAATTTCGCATGATTGGCAATATCCAGCAGGCGGCCCGCTATCGGAAATCTTTCCTGCGTTACACGGAAGTAAACTTGATGGAAAGCATGCTTTTTTATGCGACACTGTTTGCCCTGATGAGCGGTTTTTTTATTGCGCGTTACCGGTTGGAACTGGTGCTGGCAACGCCGCTGGTGGCCCTGGCGGTGGCGTATTATCTGCACCTGACCTATAAGCCGGCCGTAGCCGTGCAATATCCTGAAATGCTTTACCGGGAAAAGAAACTGGTGCTGATCGTGTTGGCAGTCTGCCTGGCCTGTGCTTTTCTGCTCTTTGTTGACTTGCCGGTGTTCAACCATCTGTTCGATCCGTGGATTCTGCCGCAATAACCGCGCAGATAACGAAGACTGGATTTCGGATGAATGTCAACGCCAATTCTGGCGCGATTCATTATCGTGCGCGCTTTGCTCCTCAACTACATCTACAATCCGCAGGGCCCTGACCATGACGTCACCCGATCCGCCATAGTAAATGCGTGGCGATACGAATGCAGGCGTTGATATGGAAAATTCCACGCGTACGGAACCGGCGCCGTCGCCATGGAATTCATTCCGCACCAGAACATTGCGGCCGCTCTTAGTTGCCGCATCAATCCAAACGGGAGCCTCAACCGAGACGTTGCTCCATACAAGATCAGCTTCGATCGCAAAGCGGCTTGCATACAGATAAAAACCATGTCCGAAGAGTAGCATCTCGCCGGCATCCCTGCCGGCCCGCGCGGTACGGACCACACTGCCGTCCGGTTGCTTCTCGTTGCTACCTGTTAGTCTGTGTGCATTGGCTGGATTAAACACAATTCTGAACGGCACCTTGGGAATTGTCTCTAAACCCCGCCCGCTGTTCACGTCGAACCAATATGCGTGTCGGTTCTTGAGATATCGCATCAGGAATTGCACCGTATCCTTGTGCGGACGAACAATTAGCGGCTGACTGTCAAGTCCGTGCGGATTAAAAGCCAGCATTTCCCACCGGTCTGTCGGTATGTCCGCATCAATAGCGATCAACGCGTTTTTTGGAGCCGACTGCAATTGCCTGACTAACTCATAGTCCGGCCGCAATGAGATTTGAATGCGACGACTCTCTTGCACCATGAAGACCGCCGCGGCCATCATGGCTACGCCCGCCGTCATCAGATACGCCGCACGCCATATGCCCCTGCGCGCTTCTGCCCACCGCCAAAGGCGTGCCAGGCCCAGCGCGGTCATCAGTGCCAGGAAAGGGAATGTTTCAAAATAATAGTATGGTCCGATATTATTTACGCCCGGATACCAGAAGGCCATATGACCAATGCCTATTAAGATTACGCCTGAAAGCCAGAGCGCGCTCCAGCGGCGTAGCCATCCAGCCGCCATCAAGACCAGGGTCAAGAGCAATGACCCATCGAATCCGAACAACCACCTGTCCAGCAAACGGAAATTTTTGACCAAATACACCCAGCCCATGGAAATGGTATGAATGTATTTATTGCCATGGACTTGAACCATTGAGCCAAAACCCAGACCCTCGCCCGGAGCATAGTATTCGTAAGGTGTCATTAGCGGATTGGCCATGGCCAGCAGATTGTATCCAAGAAAGCCGCCAAGCCCCGCCGCCGCGCATAGCGCGAACGCCAGTGTGCCAGCCAGTGCAACACCGGTGCGCCGGCGCAACGCATACAGGAGGGCATCAACGCCGAAAGGTACGGCTAATAACGCGGCAGTATATGTTCTATTTAACAGCAACAGGCTCCAAGCCAAACCGGCCAACGCGGCGTAACCCCATCGCTCCGATTGCGCCCACTTCAGATATGCCCAAAGCATAAGACTGACCGCCAGGATTCCGCTTGTATGACTGAGCAGGGATCCATGCACAAAAAGGAAATACGGTGAAATCAGCAATAACAGGGATATCAGCAATGCCGGAATATTAAGCAACAGGGCGCAACCGGTTATCAGCCAAACGCTTAATCCGGCGGCCAGAGCGCTCATCAACCGCGCGTTGCCGATCAGGACGCCCGGCGCCAGCCAGAGCGGATGCGCCGGCGGATAGCGTGATAACCAGCCGACTTGTTCATCGCAGATGATCATGGGATTGGGAAATGCCTGTGGCACAGGCGGCGCGCATCTGGCCACGTGTCCTTCCAGAAAATTATGCGCCTGGAACAAGTAACTGTTCTCGTCCGTCGTGAAAGGCAAATTCAAAAAGAAACAATGTCCCAGAATATATGCAATCACTGCCGCTAACAGGGCGGCGGCCAGTCGGATGGATGTGGATGTTTGCATTTCTGATATTGCGTATATTGCGCGTCCCCGCGCGAAATCCGGGTGTAAAATAGTGCCAAACAGGAGATGGAACAAGCCAAAATCGGGGGAAGGTTCAAAAGACGCCATAAATGGGTAACAGTTTGATCCGGCGGTTGCCGGATCATTCCGAACCCTTCGACGGTGCATAAGGGTGCATAAGGGTCACGGGTGCCGCCATGCAGCATCGGCGGGAAAGGATTTCGAGCTTGGATCGACGAATTATATCAGGACCTGAGCGAGCATCATCGCCGTCCTGAAGATGTCGCCTTCCGGGGGATAACCGAACCGTTGACATCCGACGCGGTCCTTTCCATATTGGCCGAGGAACGGATAGATAAGTGGCGTCAATCCCTGAGTAACAAGAACAAGGGGACGCACTGATGTTAAATCCTATTTCTGGGGCTGACCCCTTTCCCAACAGGCAAACCAGGAACAGAAACCGGTCTTCATTGATTTCTGGGCCTCGTGGTGTAAAAACTGTCATGCCATGGACGCGACGACTTTTCGGAACGCGCAAGTCCGCCGGCAGTTGGCATCGTTTGTCAAGGTCAAGGTCCAGACTGAGCATCCCAATCAGCCGCCTGACCGTGATATCCTGGACGCATTTGCCGTGATGGGCTTGCCCACCTATGTTATTCTCAAACCCAACCGGTGAATTAATATTTTCGCCCTTTTCTGAAATGATTTTTGATCTCATAATCGGTCAAGTCCCGGTTAAATATTTTCACGTCGTCAAGGGCGCCCTTGAACAACTTGCTCCCCAGATTAACCTGGCCAATATATAAACCGCCCACCCAGTCCGCCCACTGCAAAGGACCGGAAGAACTGGTGACATCGGTGAAAATCAATTCGCCGTCCTGATAGCACTTCACGGTATTAACCCCGTCATAGGTAAAGGCGACATAATGCCACCCGTCCCAGGTGAGGGCGCTTGGATATGTACACCAGTGCCAGCCTTGATTGACGGTGTTCAGATGAACCCGCATTAGATTATTATTTATATTCAAACCGTAAGCGCCTTCCGCGCCGGCAATTTCATTGTAGCCCGAGAAATTCGTCGTGGGCGAATAAACCCAGGCTTCCATGGTAATCTGGGAAACCTTCAAACTGGCATTTGTGCCGCAATCAATATAATCATCAATCCCGTCAAAGACAAAGGCGTCACCGCTCCACAGCGGGCTTCCACTCATAACGCCGTTATTCCCTTCCCAGGATGAATCTTTGGCTATGACCGCGTCATCCGCGTCCAACTGCCAACCGCCAACCAGATTAATATGTTCCTCCTTTTCCCTGAAATGATTCCTGATCTCATAATTACTCAAGGCACGATTGAAGATTTTTACGTCGTCAATGGAACCTTTGAATAACTTGCTCCCCTGATTAACCTGGCCGATATATAAACCGCCCACCCAGTCCGCCCACTGCAAAGGACCGGAAGAACTGGTGGTATCGGTTAAAATTAAATCACCGTCCTTGTAATATTTGACCGTTCCCACCCCGTCATAAGTGCAGGCAACATGATGCCAGCCTTCCCAGGATAAAACGGAAGTGTAAGGACAATAATGCCAGCCCTGGTCGGCCGTATTAATATGGGCGCGTAACTGGTTGTTCATTATTAAAAGACCGTAAGCGCCTTCCGCTCCAATTATTTCCTGCCAGCCCGAGAAATTCGTCGTGGGCGAATAGACCCAGGCTTCCATGGTAATCTGAGAAACCTTCAAACTGGCATCAGACCCACAATCAATATAATCATCAATCCCGTCAAAGCTGAACGCTTTGCCGGTCCAGAGCGGGCTTCCGAACAGGACCCCGTGATTTCCTTGCCAGGAGGAATCTTTGGCTATGTCAGGGTTTTCTTCATCAAACTGCCAGTCCCCGACCAGGTTTTCCTCTTTCAGCTTAATATCGTCCACATAATACGTGACCGCCTGGGCCGTATCCCAGGTTAAAATATATACGCCCAACGCTTCGTTGGGCTGGGTGATTGTCCTGGTCACGCTTATTTTCTGCCAGCCGCTGTTGAGCGTCGTTACGGTTTTAGCGTAGGTCCAGCCGCCGGCCCCATAGAGACAAATCTTGACATTGCCAGCCCCTTTAACATAAGCGCTGGCGGTATAAGTCTTGCCTTGCTCCACAACAACTTGGCCGGTTGCAGTCTTCAAGCCTTCCAATACGCTGATGCCCGGAGTGGTTACTTTGAGCGCGTAATCTTCAACGAGCGCGGTGTCGGATATTTCAAGCGTTGCGGGATTGTCGGCTTTGTAGGAAGCCCAACCTTTTGTACCCAGTTCAAAACCGCCGTTATAAAGCATTTTATAGTTTTTAGTTTCCACTAATTCGACATTATCCGCATAAAACGTGACGGCCTGCGCCGTATCCCAGGTTAAAATCTTCACGGACAACACCTCATCAGGCTGGGTGATTGTTCTGGTCACGCTTATTTTCTGCCAGGCGCTGTTGAGCGTCGTTACGGTTTGGGCATAGGTCCAGCCACCGGCCCCGGAAAAGAGACATATTTTCACCTGCCCCGCTCCTTTAACGTAAGCGCTGGCGGTATAAGTCTTGCCTTGCTCCACAAAACAGCCGGCCGGATTCCTGAATCCTTCAAATAAGTGCAGTCCTGGTGTGGTCACTTTGAGCGCCTTATTGCCAGCGAATGATGCGGTAGACGCCTCCAGCGTTGAGGGATTGTCACTGCGGGCGGGAGCCCAGCCTTCCGTGCCCAGTTCAAACCCGAAGTTCTCCGTCAGGTTAATCCTCTGCCAGCCGACGCTTAACTGGCGATAGCCGTTCGTCCAGCAGGATGATCTTTCTTTCAGCACATAATATTCCGCGACATCATTATCGCTGTATAACGGATTGACGGATATATCCCCCGTCCCCGCGCTGGTCCCGATATAATTCTGATTCACGCAGAATATATTGTTATAGCTGGAATCACATTGCGCACCGCCCGAACAGACAATTCCATCGCCGGCCGTGATGATGCTGTGATTGATATCC
>JBDRJR010000025.1:0-5925 GCA_043814705.1 Verrucomicrobiota bacterium
TGATAAAGTTGTAACCTGAATAGGCGCATTCGTGATATCTACTGTTCCGCCGACGCCAAGCAGACCATACATATCAACGCCCCATGACCAGACCGTGCCGTCATCCAGTAATGCCAGCGAAGATAATAATCCTGCCCCAACGTCGGCGGCATTGTGAATATTTTGCACTTGTACGGGAATATTGCTGTCGTCATACGTGCCGTCACCCAACTGGCCATAGCCGTTCCATCCCCAGGCACAGGCCGTGCCGTCGGATTTTATTGCCAGAGTGTGGTAAAAACCACCGGCAACCTTCCGGGCATCGGTCAGATTGACCTGGGTCGGCAGGTTGGTGTCGTCGTAATTACCGATGCCCAGCTGACCGCAGTCGTTTAATCCCCAGGCCCAAATCGTACCGTCGTTCTTTACGGCAAAAGAACCGTAATAATTGCCGCCGATTTCAACGACATCCGTCAGATTGCTGACCTGAACCAGATAGGGCACATTACTGTATGAACCAATACCTAATTGGCCTCTGGAGTTCAAGCCGCAGGTCCAGACCCGGCCATCCTGATTAAGCAACAGCGTATTATATACCCCGCCGCCAATACGGGTGATGTTCACACCCTGCGTCATGGAAGCGGCAATGAATAAATTGATTAAAAGAATTGTGCGAAGTTTCATGATTTTCCCTTTCGTCAGGTTGTTAATCTATGCTAAATATACTATCACTACGATAATCACTGTCAAAGAAATATCCCATGGCTGTGGTAATGAACTTTGAACACATAAATCAGCGAATGCACGTTTACGGCATCCCCGAAAAGGTCCACAGTTACGGACAATATTTAACGCACCGGGGTCCAGCCCGGCCCACCCCAGGTGTCACCGTTGAGGCGGATAATTCCGTTTGCCAGCGAGTAGATGGACCAATTGCCGTCACGATACACGGTCAGGTCGGACTTGCGGTCACCATCATAGTCGCCTGGCACCGTGATGGAATCCGGTCCGCCCCAGGCGCCGGCGTTGAGGAGAATGATTCCGTTTGCCAACGAGTAGATGGACCAGTAGCCGTCACAATACACGGCCAGGTCGGAAATGCCGTCACCGTCATAGTCCCCTGGCGCAGGGGTCCAGCCCGGTCCGCCCCAGGCGCCGGCGTTAAGGAGTATAATTCCGTTCGCCAGAGAGTAGATTGACCAATAGCCGTCACAATATACGGCCAGGTCGGAAATACCGTCACCGTCATAGTCACCCGGCACAGGGGTCCAGCCCGGCCCGCCCCAGGCGCCAGCGTTGGAGAGGATGGTTCCGTTCGCCAGAGAGTAGATGGACCAATAGCCTTCACAATACGCGGCCAGGTCGGAAATGCCGTCACCGTCATAGTCCCCTGACACAGGGGTCCAGTCCGGCCCGCCCCAGATGCCGGCATTGAGACTTATGATTCCGTTTGCCAAGGAGTAGATCGACCAATAGCCGTCACAATACACGGCCAGGTCGGACTTGCGGTCACCGTCATAGTCCCCGGGCACGGGAATGGAATCCGCCCCGCCCCAGACGCCGGCGTTTGTAAAGAGAACGCTACCCGCCATCAAGTAGATGGACCAATAGCCGTCACGGTAAACGGCCAGGTCGGACTTGCGATCGCCGTCAAAATCATTGTCAATTCGGTTCGGCAAATAGCAGAGGCGCACGGATTCATAGATCGAAGCGGAGCTGTTATATATGCCACCAGCGGCATAACCGCGTGCACGGATATAAACCATCTGATTGAACGGCAGGGATAGTCCTGTGATCTGCCAGCCGTTGGTGATGCGCGTGCCGGTGCCTAGACTGGTCCAGGCGGTGCCATCCGTGGATTGCTCGAATGTCGTCCGCCAGACTTCGGGGCTGGTGCCGGTTCGCGTCCAAGTGACGGCATTGCCCGTGTTGCCGACACTCAAGGATTGCAGGGCCGCTTCGGTATTGGCGATACGGGCGAGATACTTGCGGACCTTGCCGCCGATCGTGTCGAAAGCGCCGCCCACGATAATCTTGCCGTCCGTTTGAAGCGCCATCGAATACACAACACTGACGGCGCCATCGGTTAGATCGAAGGTGGTGTCCAGAGAGCCGTCGGCATTGAGCCGGGCGATATTATTGCAAGCCACAGGCACAACGCCCACGGTGGTGAACGAGCCGCCGATCAGAATTTTGCCGTCAGCCTGTAGCACAATGGAAAGGACACTGTCACCGACGTTGAGATTCGGATTGAATTCGGTGTCGAGTGAGCCGTCGGCATTGAGCCGGCCAATGCAATTGCGCGGCTGGCCGCCCAAGGTGGTGAAAGCGCCGCCCACGATAATCTTGCCGTCGGCCTGCACCGCCATGGTAAAGATCGTACTGTCGGCGCCGGGATCGAAGGATGTGTCGAGCGAACCGTCGGCGTTAAACCGGCCGATGTAAAGGCGCGGCTGGTCGCCCAAGGTGGTAAAAGCGCCGCCAACAAGAATCTTGCCGTCGGGTTGCATCGCCACGGTCTTTACCAAGGCGAGGGCGCCCAAAGTGAAAGACGAATCCAGGGGGCCGTCGGCGTTCAAGCGACCGATATAGAATCGATCCTCACCCCAGAGCTTGGTAAACCCGCCGCCGGCAACTATTTTCCCATCGGTTTGCATGGCCAGCGCGTAAACCGGCGCGTTGGGCGCGGGATTGAGGGCGGCGTCCAGAGTTCCATCGGCGCTAAGCCGGCCAAAATTCAGGCGCTCTACTCCGCCGGCCAGGGTATGAAATATACCGGCGGCGACAATCATATCGTTTGATTGGACTGCCAGGCCATAGACAGTATCACCGGCGCCGGGATCGAAAGCCGTATCTGTTGTGTCGTCGTTATGGATTCGCGCGATGTGCTGGCGGAGGTCCGCGCCGTTTTGCAGGGAGTGAAACGGACCGCCAATTAAGATATTGCCGTCCGTCTGCAGGGCCATGGCGTAAATCGGGAGACTGGCCGCCGGATCGAAATCCTGGTCGGTGCGGCCGTCGGGATAGAGCCGGCCGATATAATTCCGCAACACGTTGCCCAGCGTTGTGAAAACACCGCCGGCCAGTACTTTGCCGTCCGCTTGCACGGCCAGCGTACACACCAGGCCGTTGACCCCGCCGGGTGATTCGAATGTGTCATCCACCGTGCCATCCAGATTCAAGCGTCCAATCCGGATCCGAGCCGTTCCGCCCAGCGTTGTGAATGTGCCGCCGGCAACAATCTTACCGTTCGGTTGAATGGCCAAGGCCATGACTTCACCATTAGCGTTCGGGTTGAAGGCTGTGTCTACGGAACCGTCTGTGTTCAGCCGGGCAATAAAATTACGGTCTTGTCCGCCGATTGTGGTGAAAAGGCCGCCCGCCAGAATTTTTCCATCGGCCTGGATAGCCAGGGAGTAAACTTCATTGTTGGCGTTGGTCACGACAAAAGAAGTATCCAGCGAACCGTCACAATTCAGTCGGGCAATGTAACTACGAGCGGCGCCGCCGATCGACGAAAAATCGCCGCCAACCAGAATTTTTCCGTCCGGCTGGATGACAATAGCGTTAACATCGCCGTTGGCTGTCGGGTTGAACGCGGTGTCCAGGCTGCCGTCTGCGTTCAGTCGGCCAATGAAAGATATCATCTGGCCGCCGAGGTTGACGAAGAAACCGCCGACGATAATTTTTCCGTCCGGCTGAATTGCCAGGGCAGCTATCGATTTATCAGCTTCCGTAGCGACCGTATTCGGATTGAAGGCTGCATCCAGGCTGCCGTCGGCATTAAGCCGGGCGAGGTTGTATCTGGTCTGCCCGGCGACTTCACTAAATTCGCCGCCGATAATAACCTTGCCGTCAGCCTGGATGGCCAGGGCTTCAACTATGCTACTGGGGATGACGCCGGGAGCGAAGGTGGTATCCAGTCTGCCGTCGGGAAGCACCCGCGCCACGGATGTCCGCGCCACGCCGCCGATGGTGTCGAAGTTGCCACCGAGAATAATTTTCCCATCTGCTTGGGTCGCAATCGCATACACAAAATCATTGGCATCCGGGTTAAATCCGTCTTCGGCATATTGCCCTAAACCTGTTTCCGCCGCCATCAGCAGGCCCACCGCGAGAAACAAACCCGCTGTCCGTTGGAACCCACCCTTAGCTGTTACAACTGTATTCATGTCCCGTTCCTTTCAATAGCTTTAAAGCTGGCACGCCAGCATGCCATTACGGAAACCATTCGCCAGTCATGGGCCTTGCGAGAAGAACTTTTCGCCCAAAACCATTGAGCCGCGAACCACTGAACCTTCGCAAGAATAGACAGCAACGGCAAAAACGGTCGAAATCGAATTCACCACCAGCAACTTTTCCTCCGTCCGTAACCGTTCCTCAAGGTACGGGCTGGTGAAAACATCCATGGACAATATTTAACGCACTGGGATCCAGCCTGGCCCGCCCCAGGCGCTACCGTTGAGGCGGATAATTCCGTTGGCCAACGAGTAGATGGACCAATCGCCGTCACGATACACGGTCAGGTCGGACTTGCGGTCACCATCATAGTCCCCTGACACCGTGATGGAATCCGGTCCGCCCCAGACGCCGGCGTTGATGAAGATGATTCCGTTCACCAACGAGTAGATGGACCAATAGCCGTCACAATACACGGCCAGGTCAGCCTTGCAGTCGCCGTCATAGTCACCCGGCACAGGGGTCCAGCCCGGCCCGCCCCAGGCGCCAGCGTTGGAGAGGATGGTTCCATTCGCCAGAGAGTAGATGGACCAATAGCCGTCACAATACGCGGCCAGGTCGGAAATGCCGTCACCGTCATAGTCCCCTGACACAGGGGTCCAGTCCGGCCCGCCCCAGACGCCAGTATTAAGGGAAATTATGCCGTTGGTCAACGAGTAGGTTGACCAATAGCCGTCACAATACCCGGCCAGGTCGGCCTTACCGTCACCGTCATAGTCCCCCGGCACTGTGACGGCATCCGGCCCGCCCCAGACGCCGGCGTCGTTGAGGATGATCCCGTTGGCCAGTGAGAAAATGGACCAATAGCCGTCATGGTAGACGGCCAGGTCGGCCTTGCCGTCGCCATCGTAATCCCCCGGCACTGTGACGGCATCCGGCCCGCCCCAGACGCCCTCGTTAATGAGGAGAATGCTACCTGCCATCAGGTAGATGGACCAATAGCCGTCATGGTAAACGGCCAAATCGGACTTGCCGTCGCCATCAAAATCATTCAGACACGGTCCAAGAAAAAGGGGGAAGAGAACAGGTGTTGTATAATATTCCCAAACTCCATCTCCCAACTGGCCGTAATAATTGTTTCCCCAGGACCATACTGTTCCGTCGCTTGTCAGTGCCAGGGAATGATAGCCGCCGGCGGCAATGGTCCTGACGTTTTCAAGGCCGATTACTTTTACCGGATGGTTGGTATTCACTGTGCTGCCATTACCCAGCTGGCCGTAATAGTTATACCCCCAGGCCCAAACCGTGCCGTCGCTTTTCAGCGCCAGGGAATGATAGCCTATGCAGGCGGCAATGGCAATAACGTTGCTGAGATTGATTACGTTAACAGGAAGAGAGCTGTTACGGAAGGTTCCATCTCCCAGTTGTCCATCCTCATTATATCCCCAGGCCCAAACTGTGCCGTCGCTTTTCAGTGCCAGGGAATGATAGCCGCCGGCGGCAATTGCGGTAACATTGGAAAGACCGATGACGGTAACCGGGCGATTGGTGCGGATTGTTGTGCCATTGCCCAATTGGCCCATATTATTAAATCCCCAGGCTTGGACTGTTCGGTCGGCCTTAAGTGCCAGTGAGTGATCCCCGCCGGCGGCAATTGCGGTAACATTGCTGAGCGAGACAACTATTTCGGGGAGATTAGTGTCGGTCGTCGTGCCATTACCCAACTGGCCGTAATAATTATATCCCCATCCGTAAACGTAGCCGGTG
>JBDRJR010000026.1:0-53605 GCA_043814705.1 Verrucomicrobiota bacterium
GGCTGAGGGCTGTGGGCTATTGACTGTGGGAAAACCCCAATAAAACCGAGGGCTATGAAGGACCATTATCAAAACCGCAGTTCCGGTTTTTCCCATCTGTGTTTATTCTGTTCCGACCCACAGCCTACAGCCTACAGTCCACAGCCCATTGGGCTTCGGCTACGGCCGGACGACAGGCCTTCGCTCCCCTCGGCCTGAGTTCGGGACGAAGGCAGGGGGGGGCGGGACGCGCGAGGCAGAGACTGCAAATTGGGTTTTGGCCTTGATTTTGGAAGCACGGCGGCTATTATCCGTGCGGTAGTTCCTTTCCAGTAAAGATACACGTTTTGCGTGTATGTTTTTGGACAAATTGATGTGGGAGGGGCGCTACGCGCCGCGACCGGCAGGACCGATCCGTCGCCGCGCATATTCCCCTTCGCTCATGGAGCTACGGGTAACAAGTAGCGCGCCTTCCACAAAAAACTTGGTTTGTGGGCAAAGCCCGTATTGGGAAAATAACATGCCGGAATTTGTGATAGTCGTGGATGTGGGCAATACCAGCATAACGCTGGGCTTAGCGTGCATCGGACGAATCAGCGGCATTATCCGCCTGCCAACCCGGACCGCGCGCCGCGCGGATGTAACCGCCGCCCTGGCCAGGCTGACGCGTAACCGTCGGATCGCTGGCGCCATGTTGTGTTCCGTCGTGCCGGAGTGTAACCGCCTTTGGCTTCGGGAATTACAAGCCTGCAGTAACCAGCCGCCCCGCTTGGTACATCACCGCCTGAAGCTGGGACTGCGCATAGAATATCCGAATCCCGCCAGTATCGGTGCGGACCGCCTGGCGAATGCCTGCGGTGCGGCGCACCGCTACGGCTCGCCCGTGATTGTAGCTGATTTTGGAACGGCATTGACTTTTGATGTGGTGGCCAATAATGCCTATTTGGGCGGCATCATTGTCCCCGGCCTGCCGCTCATGACCGATTATCTGGCTGAAAAAACGGCGCTGTTGCCGCGCCTGCGGCTGGACCGGTATCACGGTATTCCGCGGAATTTAGACAACATGCCGATTATTGGCAAAAGCACGCGCCAGGCCATGGCCATTGGGGCGCGGTTGGGATACCTCGGCATGGTGCGCGAAATTTTCATCCGGCTAAGCCGGACGCTGAAAAATCGGTCGGTTTGCCTTTGCGCTACCGGCGGTTATGCGGCCTGGGCGCTGGCCGGATGTGACCTGCCGGTTCGGATTGACCCGGACTTGACGTTATTCGGCATTGCCCGGATTGATGAACTCAACAGGAGCAATTTATGATGAATACCAATGCCTATGCAGTCATTCTGGCCGGCGGCCGGGGGGAGCGGTTCTGGCCAATGAGCACGCGCCGCCGCCCAAAACAGCTCCTGGCCCTGGTTACCCGGCGAGCTTTGTTGGCGGATGCTGTCCGCCGCATTCGTGCCATCATTCCGGAAAAGCACATCTTGGTGATTACCAGCGTTGACCTCCAGGATGCCGTGCACCATCTGTTGCCCGACTTGCCGAAAGCCAATGTGATTGGCGAGCCTTGCGGCCGTGATACGGCGGCGGCTATTACTCTCGGGGCGGCCCTGATCAAGGCGCGCAACCCGAAGGCCGTGTTTTGTGTGTTGACGGCGGATCATGTCGTCGGCCACGCGGCCGTTTTCCGACGCACGTTGAAGGAGGCTTTTGACCATGCCGCCGCCGCGGATATCCTGGTAACTATCGGCCTTAAGCCCTCCTTCCCAAGCACGGGATTCGGATACATCGAAGCCGGCGCGCCGGCCCGCAAGGTTGCGTCCGGAAGTCGCCGGATTGCAGGCGGGCGTATAACCGATTCGTCACGGACAGTCTTTTACCATGTCCGGCGATTTGTCGAAAAGCCGAACGCGCGTATAGCGGCACGCTATGTCAAGGCCGGGCGATTCTATTGGAATTCGGGCATGTTTATCTGGTCATTGTCCGCCTGGGAACGTGCGTTGAGGCGGCATTGCCCGTCCCTGGCGCGCTTGCTGGGGACGCTGACGCCGCTGGCGGGCCGGCCTGGATTTCAGACTGCATTGAAGCGCGCCTATGCCGGCTTGGAAAAAATATCGGTTGATTATGCCGTCATGGAGCATGCGGATAACATTGTAATGGCCGAAGGCGTGTTCCCATGGGATGACGTGGGATCATGGTCGGCATTGGAAAAACATTTTCCAAAGGACGGGCAGGGGAATGTGGTCGTGGGTAATGGCGAACTGCTGGAATCATCCGGCAACATCGTGTTCGCCGAAAATGGATTGGTAGCGCTGGTCGGCGTGGATAACCTGGTGGTGGTCAAGGCCGGCGCCGTGACCCTTGTCTGCAGTAAGGATCGTTCCCAGGATGTCAAGCGCATGGTTGAACAGCTCCGCCGCCGGCGCAACGCGCAGCAATGGCTTTAAGTTGGGAAACACTACTATGCCTCGCACATTAGGCGTTGATTACGGCAAGCGGCGCGTGGGTCTGGCCATGAGCGACGAGTTGGGCCTGATGGCTTTGCCGCTGGATATCCTGCCGGTGCAGAGTTCCAAGCAGGTGATCCGGGATGTCCTGCGCCTGTGCCAGGAAAAACAGGTGGCGGTAATCGTCGTCGGATTACCGCTCAATATGGATGGTTCGCGCGGGCCGGCGGTTGAAGCGGTGGAGCGGTTTGTCCTGGAGCTTCGCCGGCAGGGTGACCGGCCGGTGGAAGTTTGGGATGAGCGCATGAGCAGTCGGCAGGTGGAACGGATGTTGATTGATTCCGATGTCAGCCGTGCGCGGCGTAAAGGCCTGGTGGATAAATTGGCCGCCCAGGTCGTTTTGCAGAGTTATCTTGATGCACACACTCCATAGGGACACCGAGACTGTAGGTATTTAGACTGTAGGCTGTAGGATGAAACACGGACAACGCTATAGCCTTTTGATTGCTTACGACGGGGCCGCCTATGCGGGCTGGCAGGTTCAGCCCAACCAGCGCACGGTCCAGCGCGAACTTGAGGCGGCCTTGCGCCGTCTGGCGGGTGTGCCCGTGAAACTTCATGGCAGTGGACGCACCGACCAGGGCGTCCACGCCGCCGGACAGGTGGCGCACTGCGACTTGCCGTTCAGGCTTCCGGCAGGCAATCTGGCACGGGCATTGAATGCGCTCCTGCCGGCGGACATCCGCATTTTGGGCGCCCATCCGGTTGGCGCGGCATTTCATGCCCGGCGCAGTGCCGTGCGCAAGGAATATCGTTATCACATCTGGAACGGCGATATTATTTCCCCGTTCTTGCGGTTGTATCGAACCCAGATACGCGCGCCACTCGATGTGCGCGCCATGCGGCAAGCGGCCGCTTTGTTGGTCGGCCGGCACGACTTTGCCGCATTCACGGCCAACCCCAATCGGGAAGTGGAAAGCACGCGGCGACATGTGATGAAACTTACGGTAAGCCGGAAAGGGCCTGAGATCGTCATCCGGGCTCAAAGCGATGGATTTCTTTATAAGATGGTCCGTAGTCTGGCCGGCTTCCTGATCCGGGTGGGCGAGGGCGCCGTGCCGCCCGAGGAGGCGCGGCGCATCCTGCATTCGAAGATACGCACGGCGCGTGTGCCGACAGCGCCGCCGCAAGGCTTATTTCTCTGGCGGGTATGGTATGTCTGATTTCCTGGTAGTTTTATTAAAAATCGCATCCATGTTCCTGGTCATGGCGCTGGGATGGGTGGCGCGCAAGCGCGCCCTGATTAACGAAGATGCCGGCCGGGTCCTCAGCCGTCTGCTGGTGGATATGATCTTCCCCGCCATGGTCTTTACGCAAATGTTGCGTACCGTGAATCCCCAGGTTCTGCGCGCAAGCTGGTTTGTGCCGATCCTCGGCGCCGCCGTGATCGTGATTGCCAAAATTGTGGGGCAGTTGGGGATGCCGCTTTTCCGGCACAAGGGCGCCCTGGCTACCGCCGTATTCCTGGTGGCCATGCCGAATTGGGTGTTTTTTCCCCTGCCGATTGTGGAAAGATTATTTGGCGATGCCGGTGTGCGCGATGTTTTGCTCTGCAATGTGGGCGCCCAGCTGATGCTGTGGACGATCGGGGTCTGGACCTTGCGCGGGACGATATCACGCAAAATGGCCTTCAAGGAATTGGTCACCAATCACGGTCTGGTTGCAACCGTGGCCGGGATAATCCTTGCGCTGGCGTTGCCGTTCGCGCGCACGCTGGAAACCGTGACCGTGACCGGCGTCTCGCCCGGTGTGCTTTCAGCCGCCTCCATGGTCCAGGCGCTGGCCATGCTGGGGAGCCTGACGATTCCGCTCTCACTCGTGATCACAGGGTCGCAGTTGGGTGGTTTAAACCTGGCGGATCATTACCCCACGCGCGATTTTGCCGGGGTGATCGTATTGCGGTTACTGGTTGCGCCCGTAATTACCATTGCAATTTTGATGGCCGCGATTCTGCTTGGGTTGCGTATTCCCGAAGTGACACGTATGACCACCTACCTGATTGCGGCCATGCCCGTGGCAATCAGTTGCAGTGTCGTAACCGAACGTTTTGGCGGGGATACGCCCCTGGCCGCCCGCGCCATTTTCTATTCGACCCTGGGGAGCATCCTGACTGTGCCGTCGCTGTATTACCTTGTTCGCCTGTTGGGGTTGTGATCCTTCTCATGCGGAATGCGTCCGTAAATCCGAACACCACCGTATTGGCGCCGGCCAGGGGGCCATCCATGGGCCCCTGGCGATATTCCCTGGGGCCCTTGAGTGTGCAGGCTCTCCCGTTCAGGTCATTGGTGTCCAAAATAATATTTCCTCTCCCCCGGGAAAGTGTTAAATTTAAAAAAACAGGCAAACAGGCCGACCGCCGGATTTGAAAATATCATCTCTCTTTTATAATCCCAACATCCTTATTGGAGCCATACGATCATGCCAACAACCCCTCGCGACAATTTGTTGCGCACCTTGCGCCGCCAAGGCTTCGAATGGGTTCCCGTGGATGTCTGCGGGTTTTGCCATTCCCAGGTCGAAGCATTTAAACGCCGATTCGGGCATACGGATTATTTCGGCTGGTTCAAAGTGCCGTATCGCCCGGTTGCCGTCAACCTGCAGGCTGCTTATCGAGATGCCAAGGCCCTGTATCCGCGGGAAACATTGCCGGCCGAAACCGATGTCGATGTGTGGGGCGTCGGCCATTCGCACCAGCCCGGCTGTTTTCATATGACGCATATGCATCATCCGCTCGCCGGCGATGTGACTGTGGATGACATTCAAAACTATCCGCTCCCTTGCTTGGCGCCCACGGCGAACGCCCAATTGAAATCCGCCGTGGAACAGTTGCATCGGCAAGGACTTGCCGCGTTCGGCAGTATGGCTTGCACCTTATGGGAAATTGCCTGGTACATCCGGTCCATGGAAGACCTGATGGCCGACATGATGGCCAACGACGAACGGGCGACGGTGCATTTCGATAAAATCGTGGAAATTTCCATCGCGCGCATTCGCGCCTATGCCCGTGCCGACGCCGACATTATCCAGTTGGGCGACGACATTGGTATGCAAAGCACCATCATGATGAGCATGGAGCTCTGGCGAAAATGGCTCAAGCCGCGCCTGGCCCGGATCATTGCCGCGGCCCGCGAAGTCAAGCCGGACATTTTGATCTTTTATCATTCCTGCGGTTATGTCATTCCGTTCTTAGACGAACTGATCGAAGTGGGCGTGGACATCCTCAATCCCATCCAGCCGGAATGCATGGAGTTCGGCGTCGTTCACCAACGAACCGCCGGGCGGTTATCCTACTGGGGCACGATCGGCACGCAGACCACGCTTCCTTTCGGCAAACCGGCGGAAGTCAAAGAGGTCGTGTGGTCCCGGCTCAAGACCTGCGGCAAAGCCGGCGGCATTGTCATCGGGCCGACGCATCTGGTCGAACCCGAAGTGCCCTGGGAAAATCTGGCGGCTTTGGCGGAAGCGGCGGCTGAGTTCAAGTTGTAACCGGCAGGGGCAATCCGGATGGCGGCTTGCCCGAACCTGAATTATTCATGACAATCACTGGCGTCCCATAGGGCCGCCGAGGGCTGTAGACTTTGGGCTGTAGGCCGTAGGTTCAAACAAGCAAAATGCATGTGTAAAAAACCGGAACTGTCCACTTGCCTGATTGGCAAGTGACTATGAATAGGTCAGGCTAAGAACGTTTTGCGGTTGTCTAAAATCCGTATTTCAGCATCTGCAAGATAATGGGCCCCAGCATGATCAAAAAGACGGCCGGGAAAATGCAGACCACCAGCGGGAACAGCATTTTGACCGGGGCTTCGTTGGCTAATTTCTCGGCGCGCATGAAGCGCTTTTGCCGGATTTGGTCGGATTGGATCCGCAACGTGGCGCCGATACTGACGCCCATTTCATCGGCCTGCACCAGGGCCATGACCAGGGACTGGATATCCGGCTGACGCACGCGTTCCGCCAGGCGGGAGAGCGCCTCGCGCCGCGTCTTACCGAGTTGAATTTCAAACAGGACCCGCGATAATTCCTCGGCAATCGGATCGGGCGGCCGCCGTTCAACGATGTTTTTAATTGCGGTCATGAAGTCAAGGCCGGCCTCCACCGAAAGCGTCAACAAATCAATGACAAACGGCAGGGCTTTCAAAATCAGCCGATGCCGGAGAGCGACAGCCTGTTTGAGCCACCAGGACGGGTACATGATCATTGTCAGCAACAGGGCGCCGAATAAGGCCGCGAACCGTATGCCCAAACCACTGTCGGCCGGGCCCTGAATCCAGGCAACCGCGCTGATGACCGGAATGCTCAGCACGGGAACCACAATCAACGGCATCAGCACCCGCAAGGCCATGAATTCTTCCGGTGTGATGACATCATCGAATCCGCCGGACGTCAGGTCAACCAATGCCTGCGCGCGCGCCTTCCAAAAGCGCGGTTGACGGAAAAAAAACGTCAGGGAAGGAGTCAGGGGTAGTAATACCCGCAAGAGCATCGGTAGCCGCCGTTCCTGGCGACGCCCATCGGCCAGCGTTACATAGGTGATGGCAAAGGCCGTTTGCGCCAGATGCAAGGTAATGCCGGCGGCAAACACCGCCCATAACACACCCAGACTGATTATGATGATAAGGCCCATATTAAATCCAGGTTGTTTAGACTGTAGGCTGAAGGCTGTTGGGTATTTAAATTAAGAGTTCCTTGTTCTTTGTTCATCGTTCTTCGTTTCGGATTAACGAGGAACCAAGAACGAAGAACGTTTTTGAAACTATTCAGATATCAATCCGCATTATTTTCCGGATCAGCAAGGCGCCGACAAGTTCCAGGCAAAGGGCCAGGCACCCGGTCAGAATCCCGGCGCTCGACGTAAAAAACGCCGTCATCATCACGGGATCCAGCAGGAACAGCGCAAAAACCAGCGCAATCGGCATAAGCCCCACGACGATTCCCTGCATGCGTCCCTGCGAGGTCAGCGTTAATATGCGCCCCTGGATGCGGATGCGTTCACGGATCACAGCGGCAATTTTATCGAATACTTCCGTCAGGTTGCCGCCGGTCTGCCGGGCAATCTCGATGGAGCGGATCATGAGCGTCAGATCCTCGCTGTTCACGCGCTTATCCAGGTTAACAAGCGCGTCTTCGAACTTCACGCCGACACGGGTCTGTTGAAGAAAAAGATCGAATTCCTGGGAAATCGGAGGCAGGTTTTGCCGAACGATATGTTCAAAGGTTTGCATGATGCTGGAACCAGCGCGCAAGGCACTGCTCATGGTCATCAGGGCATCAACCAATTGCTCGTTGAACAGCCGTAGTCGCCGCTGTTTGAGGATGGATAGATACCACCGCGGAAGGGCAAGCGCCACCAGGCCGGCCAGGACACCAATGAATAGCCCGCGCAGGAAGCCGGCGACAGTTTCAAAATCGCCGGCGGCAAAAAAGAAAATCAGGAAGAAAGCAAGGGCGGCGGTCCAGGCCAAGTCACGGATGCGCCGCGGTGGGATGAAAAAAAATATGTCGGCAAACTGGCGCGCCGTCTGCTCGCTATACACCCGTTCGTAGCTTTCCGCGCCTGCGCGCAGGGCGAGCATGAAGGCGTAGGTCAGCCCGCTGAAGCAGATCAGGAACAGAGTCGGAATCAGCCAAAGACCGGCGGTATTGGTTAATGTTTCCATTTGCGCGTATCAAAGATGTTCATGGCTAAGGAAAGCCCGCGTATTTTAATTTCCTCAATGAAGGTCGGCACGGAACCGGTGGCGTCGAAGCGGCCAACCACCCTGCCGTTCTGATCGAGTCCGGTCTGAGTGAATGTAAAAAGGTCCTGCATGGTAATGCGGTCACCCTCCAGGCCGGAAATTTCCGTGATGTGAGTGACCTTGCGTGTGCCATCGCTCAGGCGGGCGGTCTGCACGACCAGGTGAATTGCCGAGGCAATCTGTTCGCGAATGGCGCGGGAGGGCAATTCGACGCCTGACATAAGCGTCATGGTTTCCAGCCGGGCAATTACGTCGCGTGGCGAGTTGGCATGCACGGTGGTCATGGACCCATCGTGGCCGGTATTCATGGCCTGTAACATGTCCAGCGACTCGCCGCCCCGGCACTCGCCGATCACAATACGGTCCGGACGCATCCGCAAGGCGTTGCGCAAGAGGTCGCGAATGGCCACGGCGCCGCGTCCTTCCATATTGGGCGGCCGCGATTCCAGCCGGACCACATGCGTCTGGGGCAGGCGCAGTTCGGCCGAGTCCTCGATCGTGACGATGCGATCCGTATCCGGCAGGAACGATCCCACGACATTTAGAAAAGTGGTTTTACCCGAACCTGTCCCGCCGGAGACAACGATATTTTTGCGCAACTGCACACACACGCGCAAGAAATCGGCCATTTCTTGCGCCAGGGTGCCCAGTTGAATCAGCTCCGGCATGGTCAGCACGTTTTTTGAAAACTTGCGGATCGTCAGGCAGGGTCCGTTGAGCGCCAGCGGTGGAATGATGGCGTTAACCCGCGAACCGTCCTTGAGACGGGCGTCAACGTAAGGCTGGCTTTCATCAATTCGGCGGCCGATGGGCGCCACAATGCGCTCAATGATGGCCAGCACGGAACTGTCGTCCATGAATACGCGGTCGCTCATTTCCAGTTTGCCGTGCTTTTCAACGTAGACCTGATCGTTGCGGTTAACCATGATTTCGGTCACATCCGGGTCAACCAGCAGGTCTTCCAGTGGGCCAAGCCCCACGGATTCATCGAAAATTTCCTTGGTCAGCGCCGCCGGATCAATCCAGGCGGGCAGACGCGCACGCACTTCCTGGACGATCTTTTCGATGGTCTGCAGGGTGCGTTCGTGCAGATCGGCTTCCTTGATATGGGCCGCCGTCAGGCGCTTGATATCCAGGCGTTCCAGCAGTTCGGTGTGAATCTGCTTTTTAATCAGACTTTTTTCGGTGTGTAACTGCTGGTCAAGCGTAACGTGCGGCGCGGGTGCAAGGTTGACGGGCAATGGGGGGGGGACCGTGGCCATTGGCGGAGAGGACGGCTCCGCCTGGCTGGGAAGGCGCAGGATCAGGCGGCAGTTGCCCACCCGGATGACGTCACCGACACGGAATGCGGCGCGCCCCCGGATGGGGACTTCATTCAGGAATGTCCCGGATTTACTGTTCAAGTCCTCAACGTAAAACCCGTCCTGGCGCACAATAAGAATGGCGTGGCGCAATTCGACGCCGCTGTCGGGGATAATGATTTTATTGCCCTGTTCCGCGCCAGTCGGATAGATGCCATGTTCAATCGTGTGCGCTTGGGCCTCGTGTCCCGGGCGGTGAATTTCAAGCTGGAGAACGGCAGTCATATGTTCGATTTAACATCAAATCAGATGTCCTTTTTATGACGAATTTCGCGTTGGCGGATCATATTCAGTTCCGGTAATTTTTTCTGGAGATGCTCAAAATTAATGGCCGGGGGATTGGTGATAAAGGTAATATCAGACGGGTTACGCAAAGCCAGCGTCAAACGCCCCCGGACAGTCTGGGCGAACACGAGCAGTTCCGCTTCCCGCGGCGTTACTTCAAACGTGACCGCACTGTAACTGCGCGGGGCGCGTTCTGGGCGCGCCCCTGGCGCGGGAATCTGGTTGGCCAGCACCTGGCCGGCGGCCAGGACGGTAACATCCTGCAATACGGTCAGCGTGACGGTTTCAACGCCGCCGGTTACGGTTGCAGAGGGAAAAGTGAAAGTGCCCAGAATATCCACATGGTCGTTGGGCTTGACCATGCCGCTTACGGACGCGATTGCGTCCACGGGAATGGAAACCGCCCGCATGTTGGGTTTAATCATTTCGGCCAAACCCGCTGTTCCCTGGGCCGGCACGTCAATATCCGACCACTGGATTGGGTCGCCACGGCTGATGTTGAACAGCAGTTTTTTGCCCACGATATCCCGCACGGACTCCGGCAGAACGGCTCGTCCGCCCACACTGCTTTGGAATACCGCCGCCTTGGCCAGATCGGTGTTTTTAAGAATTGAGCCGGCCGGCAGTTCATGGTTAGCCACGATTACAAAAACGCGTCTGGCCTCGCCCAGCATTCTTTCCTGTTCGTGACGCAAATACCGGCCGGTGAGCCAGAAGGCGATCAGGCCGGCCAGAATGGCAATTATCAAAACGGATTTTTGTTTCATGGTATTGCTCCTTGTCTAATGCGGGCCATGCCCGTAACCCGGAATTACCGCCGCCGGGACGTCGGCGGCCACCTTAAGCATTTATCATAAACGTTCTTCAAAGGTGGCGGCCGGCGTCCCTGCCGGCCGTCTTTCTGCTTGTTTTTTATGGCGGTTGCCAACGTTCAAGAAACTAAATATCTGTGATGGTGCAACAGACAGAATTCAGCCCGCCTGCAACGCTATGCGCAGCATTGCGGGCAGGGATTCAGAATTCTGTCTTCTGACTACTGTTTCCTGACTACTTGTGATTGCTATTATTCCATTTTCAACCGTTTGTGCAACACTGTAATCGTACTTTCGGCACCACGGCCGGTTGGGAGCGCCAACACCGCACAAAGCGCGGTATCTTTCTGGTATATTGCCAAGCTCGCGGAGGCGCCGGCGGGATCGAGGCGTGCCCACGCCTGACCGAGCAGGGCGCTTTCGTAATATTGCTGAACGGCCTCCGGCGCGGCCGCCGCGGCGTAGATTTCCAACTGCATTTGGGATTCTGCGTTGGTCAAGTACGTCTGCACGCGACTGCCAGGGTAGGGGGGTGGATCGCGCAGGCGTGACACGGTCGGCGGCAAGCGCGACTTGTCAAAATCGCCCGGTGTCTGGGTCAGCACAAAGAGCACGGTTTGTTCCGGCGTGTTGGGCGCCAGCGCCAGCAAGGTTACGATTGTTCCGTCCGTGCGCAGACGCCCATAACCCATGGTTTCATTCTGGCGGAAACTTTCCAGTATTTCACAGGCGGCATAAGCCTGACGGAGTTTGGTCATTACCGCGCCCAAATGATCGTCACAGCCCATGATCACAAGATTTCCCGAACCATCATTGATCTGCACGGAACCGGTATGGATCGTTTCCCAATCGTGGGTGGTCTCCAACACGGCGCGGCCCCGGGCCGCGGGGCGGATCCAGAAAACCCTGGCCCCGGCGGACAGGGTTAGGGTCCCTGCTGTCAGCAAGATGATTGTGATAGTTTTATATGTGGCCCGCATGGTAATTGCTGATTTCTGATCATTAGCATCCCATAGGTGCTCAGACTGTAGGTTTATAGGCTGTAGACTGTAGAAAAACCGCGGAAATAAGAGCAATGTTCCCCCGTTGCTAAAACGCCAGTTCCGGTCTTTTGCATATGTATTAGTCCGGTTTTAACCTACAGCCTACAGCCTAAACTGCTACAGCCTTGGCGTCCCTGTGGGACGCCAGTGATTTCTGATGGAAGAATCTGCAATCCGCAATCCGGAATTAGTAGATCCCTTTCGTCCAAACCAGCCAGGCATCGCCTTTTACCTCCAGCGTCGGATGCGCATACACCAGCCGCCGGATTATCGGCATGATCGAAACCCATTCGGATGCTTCGCTTTTGACCAGGAAAAAATCGCCGGCCGCGTTCGGCGAAGCCGCCAACGCTGTCAGCGCGTTGGCCGGCGCATTGGTCACCCGCTCCAGATGTGCTTGCCCGACAAGTTCGCCGGGCAATGTGACGGCATTGCTGGTGACCAGGACCATGTCATCATGCGTGTGACGCCGTAGGTCGGCGCCCGGAACCCAGTCGGAAATAAGCAGAGCGATCTCGGACACCGGCGGCGTAACAGACATGGCCAGCTGGCCGGCCTGCGCGCGCGCAGTCATCATGGTGCGTGTATGCGCATGCGTCAGTTGACCAATCTGGATTAATCCCGCCAGGAGCACAAGCACAATCACCAAGCCTACCATGAATTCCACCATGGCCTGGCCGCGGGAAGAAATGAAAAATGAAGAATGCAGAATGCAGAATGACGGAATGCGTGTTGTCGGACGATCAATTTCAAATACTGACAATCCGGCGTCTGCCGTCCGGCGTCCGGCGTCCGATTTTTGACCTTCCCCCTTCGCCCGAGCGCTTCGGCGGGACAGGCTGACCGCTGACCTCTGACCTCCCTGCTTCGCCAAGGCTTTCTCATTTGCTAAAGCCATGGCAGACAGGTCGCAGGGCAAGCCGACTTCTTCATTTTTCATTCTGCATTCTACATTCTGCATTCTTCATTTCCTCACATTTCCTCAGTGTCCCCGGCGTGTGCCGCCAGGAACGGGAGTGGCGCAAGTGTGGTTGGTGTCGTTTAACCAGTCAATGCCTTGTTGGCGGAATGCCGGATCTTCCCAGGTCTGTAGTTGCCGGCAATACCAGCAATCAGCATCCAGGCCGGCCTGGCCGCTTTGCATATAGGCGGGCAGATGATCCTGGATGTGCCGGCGCCAGTCCAGATCGTAAGCGCCGATATTGGCGCCCGTGGCGGCGTCAACGGGAATCAGACGCACATCGCGAAATGCCGGCAGGACCATGGTGTAATCGTTTGGACGCATCGGACCCTCGATATATCCGAACGGTTTGGCCGCCGCCGTCCAAGTCACAGCGCCGGCGGCCGTGGCGGATTGGGTCAGGCGAGCGGCGTTGGGCGCGGACCGGGTTAAAAACGGCTGGATACTGGGAAAGGCGGCCGACATACGCGAATCAGGCTGGGCTTCCACGCGGATGACAGTATCGGCGCCGGCATAATCATATTGCGGTTTGACGGCTGAAATCATTGGAAAGTCATTGATCGCTAATGCGGTCCATGCGCTCCAAGCATATTCGTACCAGGTGCATGCCATACCGGCAACTTCATTGGAAATTATTTCCGGACTGACCCCGCGTTCGGAGCGGATTTGATTCATGCGCTCCACGCCGCCACCCGGCAAAACGGTCGTGACCGGGACCAGGCCAAGACCGAATATTTCGCAGTTGTGGGTATTGGGCAATGGCGGGGCGGTCGGCAGTTCCGGCCAATATTGAAAGTCGGAATAGGATTGCAGGGTAGCCAGACCATGCCAGTAAAACCAACACCATTCAAGACCGGCCACGGCCCAGTAAAAATTCCGTGACAGGAGCCAATGGCTGGCGGTGGAATCTGTATAATACTTGGTATTGTCAGGACCGGCGGCCACGCCCTGTGCCGCGATATTGGCCAGCATATTGCCGTATTCCAGCCAGGCATCGCCGTAGGGTTCGGGGAAGCGGTTTGTGTCGACGGCGTAATAGGACCGCACGAGGTCCGCATGCGCCAGCAGGTTGGCCGTATAGTCCGGATTGACGTAGGCGCGATTATTTTTGGCCGCCTGCTGGGACGCCAGCAGGCCGACCAGGGGTCCCACAAAGCCGAGCCGCGCCTGCACGTCCGTTATTTGCGCCGAGGCGTTTGTATCGCCACGGCTCAAGGCTAATGCCTGGAGAATGTTCAAGTCCCCGATCAGGTTAAGTGAAATGCCCTGCCAGCGCGCCGCGGCAATGGCCGCGGCGTCGCCGGCGTTTTGTGTGCGCGCCTTGAGATGCAACACCGTGTGCACCTCAAAAATCCAGACGATGACCACGGCCATGATGAGGAGCGCCATGATCATGAAAATCATGGTTTGGCCGGCAATCGGCGCGGCGGGTTGGCGAGATGGAGGACAACGGGTCATGATTATTGCAGGTAAAGCGGATAATGGTTTTCAATATCCGCCACGCCTTGCATTGGAACGGCGGATGCGGAAAAAAACGCCTTGAACATGTTGGAAAAGAACATCAGCGGCACCGCTTGATTTACCTCGAAATGCAGGATGTCCGCGTCCGGCGCCGGACAAGACCAGCCAATCGTATCCCAAAGCGCATAATTCAATGGGGAGTCTAATTGTCCATAGAGAAGATAGAAAGGAATGCGCGGCAATTCCTGAATGGTCCATTGGACCCAGGGCCCGCCGCCCGAACGCTCGGGAAGGGTCAGCGCGCCGGAATTGGCAATGGCGCCGATACGCACGGTTTTAGTTACCATGAAGTCATTAAAACCGACCGCCTTGGCGCGCGCGCCGCGTCCGGCGGCATAATCCATGATCTCCCGGGCCATAAACAGCTGTGCCAGCTGGAAAAGACCCATCAGCAGGAGACAAATCAGGCCGATCACAATGCAGGATTCAATCAGGGCTTGGCCGCGGGAAGCTGAAGAAATGCAGAATGCAGAATGAAGAATGCAGAATGGCCGACGCCCAAGGCAGTTCTTATTGTTCGTCTTGACGTCGGACGCCTTGCTTCTTCCTCGTTTCTGCATTTTGCATTCTGCATTCTGCATTTTTTTCATTGACCTGACTCGGTGCCCAGGGTTTTGAGATAATCCGCCGATTTGGTCTCCGTGGCGGTATCAACCTCGCTCTGGTCGCCGCCCAGGTCCGTGACGGCGCCGCCGATCATGGCGCGCAGCCGGTCGCCGAACAGACCGAAAATCGCCAGCGCCGCCAAGGCGATAATGGCGACGATAATGATATATTCGGTCATAGCCTGGCCATGCTTGCCTTTAGGCATGCGATTCATTGTGTGCCCTCCTCCTGTGTTATCAGATCACGTTCGACGTCAACCGGCATTATTCATGGAAACCAAATTTTCATTCATAAGGTTAAGGATACTCCGACGAAACCAGCGCCAAAATCCGCCCGCTGTATTCTTTGAACGTAACAAAAAAAACCGTCAAAATGCCCAGGGAAGCCATGAGCAACCCCGCAATAATGACATATTCGGCAAGCGCCTGGCCACGCGAAGAAAGGCAGAAGGCAGAAGGCAGGATGCCGAATGACGAACGGCGGGTGTTACCTTCCTTCATCCGCCCCATGCTTTCCGACTTCTGCATTTTGCATTTGCGCTTGTGCATTTCTTCTTTGACCCTGCGCATGATTGCCTATATGCTTAATTAAACCAGATAGGCATGAAAAGTCAATCATAGAACGGCTGATTGTGAACGCGCAGGTTTTCACTATGGATACCCCGATCATTCCCGGCTACGAAATCCTGGCGCATTTGCCGCAGGGCGGCATGAGCGCCGTGTTCAAGGCGCGCCAGGTTTCGTTGGACCGCGTGGTGGTCCTCAAAATATTGCCGTCGGCCATGGCGGCCGACGGAGTGGATATTGAGAAATTCCTGGCCGAAGCCAAAATCACGGCCCAGTTGAAGCATCCGAATATTGTCCAGGTCTACGATTTCGGCAAGTCGCCGGAAGATATTTATTACTTTGTCATGGAATTTGTTTCCGGCTACAGCGTGGCGGATTGGATCCGGCGGAAAACAATTCTTTCCGTAAAAGACACGCTGTTATGCGCGCACTGCGTGGCCGAAGCGTTGGACTACGCCTGGGGAACCTTTGGCGTCGTGCATTGCGACATCAAGCCCGACAACGTCATTATTGACGGTGATGGCACCGTCAAGGTCGCTGATCTTGGTTTGGCCCGCAGTGTGCGCTCGGTCATGGACAAGGCCAAATTCCAAACCGGCATTGTGGTTGGAACGCCTTATTATATTTCCCCAGAACAATCGCAGGGCCGACTCGAACTGGATTGCCGCACCGATATCTATTCGCTCGGCGCCATGCTGTATCACTGCCTGACCGGCAAAATGCCGTTTGAGGGATTACCGCTCCTGGAAATCATGGATTGCCAGATTACCGATCAGATCCCGGACCTTGTGGATCTCCAGCCGCATGCTTCCATGGCCGTGGCCAGCCTGATTGAAAAAATGATGGCCAAGAACCCTGCGCATCGCCAAAAGGACTGGCCGGAAGTCATCCGTGACATGATCCGTGCGCGTGCGGAACTGCTTCCGGAGGGGTCTATGCCGCCGGCCGGCGCCAGTACCGTGAAACGCTGTGCGGCGCGCGAACAATACTTGCAGGAACTGAACGCATCGGCCCATGCCGCCCCAGTGCGGGAGCCTTCAGCGTCGGTGACAACCGCGCCGTTACCCTGCATCGTTGCGCGGCCCCGACAGTGGATCAAACCGGAATGGTTGGCGGCCGTAATTATGGTCCTGGCCTTGGCCGTGCCCGCGTTGCTCGTGGTGAATATATTTGTTAAGCCCAAGCCGGCCGTATCCCTTGTGGATAGACCGCCGCCGGCGGAGATTGACGTGTTCGACGAGAAAGAGGACACCTTGGCCCGGCATCGCTTGGAAGCGGCCTTGCGGTGGTGCCGGGCGAATCCTGATCAATACAACGAAGCCATCCAGCAACTCGCAAAGATAGCCGCACAATCAAAAGGCACACGCTATGCCCAAGCGGCCGAGAATGAAATCGCGCACATCCGCGAACGGAAGCGCGCTGACCTGGCCGCGGATATGAAAGCATTGCATGAAAAGGTTTTGCCTCTGCTGGACCAGCAAAAATGGCGGGAGGCGGCCGACGTATATGAGCAGTATGGAGGACGGTTTAAAACCGAGACCGTGGCGGAACGAAATGCAAAAATTCAGGAATGGCGGGACCGCGACAAGTCCCGACAAATTGAGATCCATCAGACGGCCGAAGCCCAAAAACAGGAACAGCATCGGCAATGGCAAGGTCTGCTTAACGAAATTGCCGCATGCCTGGTGGAAGACAATGCCGCCGCCGCGCTGGAGGCGGTCCGACAGGCGGCCAATAACGCCATGTTGGCCGCAAACCGTTCCGACCTTCTGGCGTTGGCAGGCATGCTGGCCGAAGCCGACCGTGCGGATCAACGCCTGCTGGATTCGTTCCGCTCGCAAAAGGATCAGGAAGTTGTTGTTGCTTTGACCAGGGGCCCGGAACGCCTGGTAATACGGGATGTGCAGGATGATATGATCATGGTGGAAAAAATTATCATCGTCAGCGCCGGTCAGATCGGCCAATCAAAAGCAATCCGATTGCAGGATTTGTCCTTGGATGAAAAAAAAGCCCGGCTTGGAACCAATGTGACGGACACCGTCCTGGTCTATGGGTTGATGGCCCTGCGTGATGGGAACTGGACCGCGGCGGAAACCTTCTGGAGTCAGGCCGGCCCGTTCCTGTCCGCGCCGTTGACGGCCAAATTGCAAGAGCGTAAAATCCGCCAGCAGGAAGGGCAGGCTCGCAGTGATTTTATCCTGCTGTTGCGCGCCGCCCAAGTGGAAACGGACGACTTGTCTGCCAAAGTATCCGGCGAAGTTTACCCGCCGGTAGTGGTGGCAAAGGCGACCAATGTTTTGGCGGAGACCGGGGCGGCCAATGCGGATTCTTTGCCGGGTTGCGAGGTATGCCTGGCGGCCATCTCTCAAAAGAAATATACGCCACGGATGGCCAAAATGCTGACCAAAAGCGTTGCCGGTTACCAGGCGCAATACGGACAGACCGCCTTTGCACAGGCTTACGCGCCGGTCTTGGCGGCATTCCAACAGGCGCTGAAAACCGCCGCGCATTCGAATGAAACCACGCATATTGAAACCGTGCCGGCCACGGCCAGGACAACTCATCCGGATGGCGCGGCCGTGCGTCAGGCATTGCTCGACCGGAATCCCGGTCTGACCGAATTCAATGTTTCCCTCATGGCGGATGACAGCGGCAAAATCGTGCGGGCTGAGTTAATTGCCCCGGATTTGAAGGATATCGCGCCGCTGGCCGGCCTGCCGGATTTACGCGCGCTCGTGTGCACTGTTGCGCGCCTGCGCGAATGGCGCGAGTCGCCGATTAAGGCGCCGCTGAGCGATCTGACGGCGCTCAAGGAATTGTCTTTGGAGGAAGTGTGTGTCAGTCACACGCGGGTTAAGGACCTTGCGCCGCTGGCCGGTTTGCCGCTGACCAAGCTTGACTTGACCGGCACACGCGTCATGGATCTATCGGCCTTGAAAGGTATGCCCCTGCGGGAATTGACGCTCGGCCATCTGGCTGTTCGGGATTTGAAGCCGCTGACCGGCCTGCCGCTGGAGTTCCTTGATATCAGCTACACGGAAGTATCCGATCTGGCGCCGTTAACCGGCATGAAACTTAAGCGGCTGAATGCCGCCGCGAGCCGCATCCGCGACATTACGGCTCTGGCGGGAATGCCGCTTACGGAATTGAACATCAGCCGCACCGAGGTGACTGAACTCAGCCCGTTGATGGGTATGAAGCTCGAGCACCTTAACCTGAGTCATACGCGGGTGCGTAACCTGGCCACCCTGGCGGCAATGCCTTTGCGGACGCTGAATTTAAGCAAAACCAATATTCGGGATCTGTCGTCGATGCGGAGTCTTGCCTTGGAAATGCTGAATGTGCGCGCTACACGTGTTAAGGATTTGGACCCTTTGCGAAATATGCCGTTGAAGTGGCTGGATATCAGCGAATCAGCCGTGCGGGATTTGTCGCCCATTCAAAATTTACCCATTGAGGAAATCTGGCTGGACTATGACATAAATCAGCAAATGCCGGCGGATACGTTTCGGGCGTTTGCGGCCGTCCTTTTGCGCTTGCCCCGACTGCAAAAGGTCAATGGTAAATTGGAATTTCATGAAAGGCGCTGGCGCGAATGAATTATATCAGTACACGCGGTGGTGGCTCGGTGGATTTTCAAACAACCGTGTTGAGTGGATTGGCGCGCGACGGGGGACTGTTCCTGCCGGACGTAATTCCCGATGTCCGCGCCGATTTGCCGGCCTGGGCGGGGCTGGATTATCAGGCGCTGGCATTGGAGATTATGCGCCGCTTTGCCGATGTGCCCGGGGACGACCTGCGGGAAATGATCGGCGGAAGTTACGCCTCTTTCCGGAATCCGCAAGTAACGCCGGTTGTGGCGGTTAACGGCATTCATATTTTGGAACTGTTTCATGGACCGACGCTGGCGTTCAAGGATATAGCCCTGCAATTTCTCGGGCGAATGTTTGAATATTATCTGGCGCAGTCGGGACGGCAATTAAACATTCTGGCGGCCACCAGCGGCGATACCGGCAGTGCGGCCATTGCCGGTGTCAGGGGACGCTTTGGACTGCGCATCTTTGTGCTTTATCCGCATGGACGGATCAGTCCCGCCCAGGAGCGCCAGATGACCACCGTGCCGGACGACAATGTCTTCTGCCTGGCCGTGCGCGGCAGTTTCGATGACTGTCAGAGCATCGTTAAAACGATATTTTGCGATCTGCCGTTCCGTGACCGCTATAAACTGGGCGCGGTGAATTCCATAAACTGGGCGCGCCTGCTGGCCCAGATCGTGTATTATTTTTACGGCGCTTTCCGGGTCATGGCGCGGACCGGCGCGCGCGCGGTCCGGATCGCGGTGCCGACAGGTAATTTCGGCGACATCTTTGCGGGATACCTGGCCTCTCGCATGGGGTTGCCGGTCAGCCGCCTGATTCTGGCAACGAACGAGAACGATATCCTGTCCCGTTTTTTTAATACCGGCGTTTATCAACGTGGAACGGTGCAGGCCACCTTGAGTCCTTCCATGGACATCCAGGTGGCAAGCAATTTCGAGCGCTATCTGTATTATCGGGTGGATCGCGATCCCCGGGAAGTCTGCCGGCTGATGGAGACGTTCGCGCAGTCCGGTCAACTGTGCCTGGATCGGGAAAGGAGCGCCAACGTGGACCCGCTCTTTGCGGCCGGGACCTGTCCGACAGCCGATGCGCTGGCGACAATTCGCGAGTTTTACGGACAGCACGGATACCTTCTTGATCCGCATAGCGCCGTGGGGGTGCACGTGGGGCGCCGGTTCCTGAGCCCGGACGAGCCCATGCTCGCGTTGGCCACCGCCCATCCGGCCAAATTTGCCGATGCCATTCGCCAGGCAACCGGCCAGGATCTTGCGCATCACCCCGTGCTCGATGCACTTGCCGACCTGCCCCAGCGCCGCACGGTCCTGCCCGCCGATGCCCAGGCCGTGTGCGCCTTCCTTCGCGAACATATTTCGTGAAGGAAAGTTCTTCGTTGTGGCGCTTCACGCGCCACGCTTCACGTGCTTCAGTGCCGCAGGGCGTGGACCATGGAGAGTCCGCCAATAAACACAAATCCCAGCCAGTAAATAATGATGAACGGGATGGCCAAAAATTGCAGGTTATTGACCGCGTAAAAAAGCGTAAGCGATATGTAAATAATCAGCGTAATTTCCAACAGAACGGTAATATTGAAGCGATTGCGATAATGCCGTCCCTTCCACGAACTCATCTGGCGATCGGATAGATTGAATTTGGGTGTGCGCTTAAAGGCGCTTTTCCGTCCCAGAAACCCGCTGAAAACAGCTTTGGAATTGATTACGGAAAGTCCCGTGGCGCCGGCCATGAGGATCGGCAAAAAGAGCACACGGCGTTTCCAGTCGGTGTAAATTTCACGCTGGGCAAAGATATAAAAAAGAGGGTAACTGAAGGTGTTGATGGTAAAGATCGAAGCCACCCAGAAAAACAGCGCCGACTGCGGGCACTGCACCCGGATGAGCATGATCGGGTAGGAGAGCAGGGCGATTAAAAGCAGGGTCGGGAATACCAGATGGTTGGTTAAATGGACGGTGGCCTCAAACTTCAACAGCCATGGAATGGTTTTATTCCGCCAGATCGTGGGCAGTAGTTTTTTGGCGGTCTGAATGGCGCCCTTGGCCCAGCGATACTGCTGGTTTTTCAGTCCGTAAACTTCGGCTGGAATTTCGGCTGGACAGACGACGTCATTGACATACACGAACTTCCATCCCGCCAACTGGGCGCGATAGGAAAGGTCAATATCTTCGGTCAGGGTGTCATCCTGCCAATTGCCGGCGTCAATAATGGCGGCTTTGCGCCAGATTCCGGCGGTGCCGTTGAAATTGATAAAAATGCCCGAGGAATTACGTGCGCCATGTTCCAGGACGAAATGCGCGTCCAAACCGATGGCCTGTCCCCGGGTCAACATGGAATAGCCGGCATTCAGGTGTCCCCAGCGGGCTTGCACCACGCCGATATTTTCGGCGGAAAAGTAAGGCATCATCTTGCGCAAAAAGTCGCGCGGCGGGATGAAGTCGGCGTCAAAAATTGCCAGGAAATCACCCTGGGCCCGGGCAAGGCCGTTTTTCAGTGCGCCGGCCTTGAAACCCTGACGATTTGTGCGATGCAGGTAATGAATGTTGATTCCCTGGGATTGGAATTTAACGGCTAACTTTTTTGCGGTTTCCTGGGTCTCGTCGGTGGAATCATCCAGAATCTGGATCTCAAGGCGATCATGGGGATAATCCAGCGCGCAGGCGGCTTCGAGGAGCCTGGCGACAACGTATCGTTCGTTAAAAATAGGCAGTTGCACCGTGACCCGCGGCCATTCCGTGTAAGTGCAAACTGGTTTTACCCGGTTGGCGCGGTTTTTGCGATATAGGTAAAGCATCAGATAGGCATGGGTGGCGTAAATCGTCAGCACGAGCATGAGCACGGTGTAAAGAACCAGCAATAATATATCGTAGAATGACATATACAAAAAATATCCCCAACGAACACAAGGTATTGTGTTTAGTCCATATTGCGGTTGATTGCCCGGAAAAGTGTTTAACAGCCTTGCCGGAATTGTCAATTATGAATTGCAGACATGTTTACGCGGATTTTATCGTCTCGAAGCCGGAAACCGGTTGCTCCGCGACGAAAAATGGCGCGTGGCATGCGGCGCATGCGACCGTTGCGCGCCCCGCGGACCCCTGGGCGGCGGCTGGGCCGCCGCACCGGTGGCGGTGCGAGCGGTCTCGGAATGGTACGCGTGTTTTAAATCGGCCGGGACGCTTTTCCTGATCAGGCGTTCAATGTCGCGCAGGAAATTACGCTCCTCGGCACAGCAGAAGGCAACCGCGTCGCCCTCGGCGCCCGCGCGGGCTGTGCGGCCAATGCGGTGCACATAGATATTCGGTTCGTTGGGCAGGTCGTAGTTGATCACGTGCGTGATGCCGTCCACATCAATACCCCGCGCCGCAATGTCCGTCGCGACAAGCACGCGCACGCGCCCCGTTTTGAATCCCATCATGGCCTGGGTGCGCGCGCTCTGGCTCTTGTTGCCATGGATCACGGAAGTCTGGATGCCCGCCGAGAGGAGGATATCGGCCACCCGGTTGGCGACATGCTTCATCTGCGTGAACACGAGCACCTTGTTGATGGCGGGGTCGCGCAGGAGCGTGACAAGCAGGATGGGCTTGTCCTTCTTATCCACAAACAGCACTTTTTGCTTGATCTTCTCGACGGCGGGCTGGTCGGGCGTCACGGTAATATGCACGGGGTTGTGCACCATGGAGCGTGCCAACATGATGACCTCGGGCGCCAGGGTCGCGGAGAAAAAAAGTGATTGACGCCGGGCCGGCCCGCCAGCAACGCTATGCGTAGCATTGCGGGCTGGAAGCGCCGTGATGATCCGGCGCACGTCGTGAATGAAACCCATGTCCAGCATACGATCCGCTTCGTCGAGCACAAACACTTCGATGCCGTCCAGGCGCACGTGCCGCTGTTGTAGCAGGTCAAGCAGGCGTCCAGGCGTGGCGACGACGATATCCATGCCGCGGCCCAGCGCCGCCACTTGCGGTTGCTGGCCGACCCCGCCGAAGATCACGGTGTGCTTGATCGCCAGATGCCGCCCGTAGGCGCGAATGCTCTCGCCGATCTGGGCCGCAAGTTCACGCGTCGGCGCCAGGATCAGTACGCGCGGTTTTCCGCGCTGGGGCTGACCCTTGTGCTGGGTAAGATATTGCAGGATGGGCAGGATGAATGCGGCCGTCTTGCCCGTGCCCGTCTGGGCGCACCCGAGCAGGTCGCGCCCGGCAAGCAGGTGTGAAATAGCCTTGGCCTGGATCGGCGTGGGCGTGATGTAGCCCTCCTCGGCCACCGCGCGTTGGAGCTCCGGCAGAAGCGCGGCAAAAGCGGTCAGTGGCGCGGCCGGTCGGATAGGCAAGGATACGGGAGCCGCATGGGTCTGCGAGGGCACGCCATGGTGGGGCGCATGATGCGGATGTGCATCTGTAGCCGCGAGACGAAGGCTCGCGTCCGGAGGAATGACATGGGAAGGCGTGTGCTTAAGATGCGCCGCTACTGGCTTAAGGTCTGCCTTTGGTTTATGGCTCGGGACGTGAATAGAACGATCTTGACTGCTGTGCATGGGAACTCCAAGTCCGGACATGTTGTTTCTCTGCCCGCCGGACGCATGGAGGAGAAAGGTTCGCGTAATCTGCCGGGCGGAAATCGAACAAGCATGTATCAATCCCGCCTGATTGGAATGCATTAGCATCCTACAGGATGCTCAGACCGAAGGCTGTGGACTGTAGACTGTAGAAAAACAAAGGGTATTTACACCCATTGTTAAAACCACAGTTCCGGTTTTTTACAAATGCATTTTGCTTGTTTGAACCTACGGCCTACAGCCCAAAGTCTACAGCCCTCGGCGGCCCTATGGGACGCCAGTGATTGGAATGCATTAAACATCCCGCACGGACCGTTGTCAAGCCCATGTTTCTGAGCGTCAAAATCTCAGCCTTTAATACAGATCAACGGCAAGAGTCTGGCAACCTTGCGCGCCAAGCGCGATTGTTCGGTGACTTCCACCACTGCGTTGACATCCTTATAAGCGCCCGGCGCTTCTTCGGCAACACTGCGCGTTGAGGCACTGCGGATCAGGATGTTGCGTAATTCCAGGCGCTTGACCACGTCATGGCCCTGCCACTGCTTGGCGGCCTGGCGTCGGCTCATTCGGCGCCCGGCCCCGTGGCAGGCCGATTGGAACGGCAACGTTGCGTTGGTGTTGACTCGTTCCGCCCGTTCCGAAGCCTCAGGGCGAGGAGATGCTTCAGAGTGAAGGCCTGCCAGCACGTATGACGCCGTGCCCATCGTGCCGCCGACCAAAACGGGCTGACCGGTTGCCTGGAACTCCGGCGGCAAAGACGCGTGGCCCGGCCCCAGTGCGCGCGTGGCCCCCTTGCGATGAACAAACAACCGTTTCACCTGGTCTCCAATCCGGTGCTCCTCCTCCACGCAGATATTGTGCGAGACGTCGAACAACAACGGCAAATCCATTTTGCCGAATACCCGGTTGAAAGTGTCACGCACTAAACTGGCAATGATCTGCCGGTTGGCCAGCGCGCAATTAGCGGCCGCGCGCATGGCGCCTAAGTAGGCTTCGCCTTCACGGGAATGAATCGGCGCGCAAGCCAACTCCGGATCAGTGATTGGAATGCCGTGAGTATGGGCCGCTTTCAACATGAGCCGGGCGTATTCCGTGGCCACCTGGTGGCCTAATGCGCGTGATCCGCAGTGAATGCTGACGACAATTTCGCCTTCGCGCAGGCCGAACACCGCCGCCATGGCGGAATCGTATACCTCGACCACCTCCTGCACTTCAAGGTAATGATTCCCGGCGCCTAACGTTCCCATTTCATCCTGCTGGCGCTTGCGGGCCTGCTCGGAAATCTGCTCCGGCGCCGCCTCGGACATTTCGCCGTGGTGTTCGATGCGTTCCAGGTCGCATGGCGTCCCGTAACCGCGCTGGATCGCCCAGCGCGCGCCGGCGATCAGCATCCGGTCGGTTTCCGGGCGCGTCAAACGGATGGCGCCCGAACTACCCACGCCGGAGGGAATGGCATAAAACAGGGCATCCGCCAGCTTCTGCTGGCATGCGCGCACTTCCTCGGCTAAAAGGCCGGTTAACATTGTGCGCACGCCGCAGGAAATATCAAAACCCACACCGCCGGCCGACACCACGCCGCCGGCTTCGGCATCGAAGGCGGCTACGCCGCCAATGGGGAAGCCGTAACCCCAGTGCGCGTCCGGCATGGCGAAGGCCGCCGTTTCGATGCCGGGCAAGGACGCGATATTGGTCAGTTGCTCCAGCACCTTGGCATCCATTTCGCGGATCAACTCCGGCGAGGCATACAAAATTGCCGGCGCGCGCATGCGGCCCGCGGGGGGCATGATCCAGCGCGTTTCGGATTGCTGTTGGAGGCGGCCGACGTCCATCCGTTCCCCCTTTGACCTGCGCGTGGAGTTCAACGTTGATGACTTGTTCGCAAACAAGTAGTTACCATCAGGAATATAATAACCACTTTTCAGTCCCGGATCAACTATGGGCTTGAATGCAAAATAGAAATCGGGCACAGTAGCCGCATTATGAGTCTGTTGACCCGCATGTTACCAAGCCGCGCACACGCTCCGGCGTGGCTGTTGCTGGCGCTGTTTTGCGCCTTCGGCCTGTTTGACCATTCCTTATGGTCCAGCAACGACACGCGCGAAGGCGCCATGATCCGCGAAATGGTGCGCGAGGGCGTCTGGGTTACACCGGTTTTCAACGGCCAGCATTATCTCGAAAAACCGCCCCTCCTGCACTGGACGGGGGTGGCGTTGTGCAAGGTGTTCGGCCGGGTGAACGAGGGCTTGGTGCGTTTGCCGGCCGCCTTGTTCGGATTCGGCGCCTTGTGGATCATCGGTCTCTGGGCTCGCGATCTGGGCCGCGAGCGCGCCGGCGTTGTGGCCGCCTTCCTGTGCGCCACCTCCGCGCTCTATTTTGAATATTCCCGTATTGTGCTCACCGATACGGCGCTGGCTTTCATGGTTGTGTTGTCGCTCTACCTTTTCTGGAAAGCCTACTCTGCCGGCAAGCCGGGTGGGGTGCGTAGCATTGCGGGCTGGCTGGCGTTTCTGGCGGCTTCAGCCGTGACGTTTTACGCCAAGGGCCTCATTGGACCGGGCTTGGTGTGGGTATCGGTGGGCGCCTTTTTGGTGTCCCGACGCGAATGGAAACTGATCGTTCGGCTGGGTGCGGCCTTCAGCGTGGTGTTTGCGCTGGTGCTGGCGCCCTGGGTTGCAGCTTTATGGCAGGCGGGGGGACGCGACTTCCTCTATGGTGTTTTCTGGGAAAACCAGTTTGGCCGGTTTTTGGCTTTCAATGATCCCAATCTGCCGATGGACCCGTATTATGTCCATAAAGAATCCGTGCTGTATTACCTGGCCAGCCTGCCGGTGCGATTGTTACCTTGGACGCTTCTGGTCATGGCCGCGCTGATTTCATGGTTCCGGCCAAAAAGCCCGGCGAGCGGTCTGTCGGCTTCGTTCATCCGATTTGTGCTGGTCGGCATGCTGGCGCTTCTGCATGTCTCCTCGGCCAAGGCGGCCTGTTATGCCATGCCGCTCTTTCCCATTATGTTCCTGATGACCGGAATCTGGCTGGAAGACACCGCAAGCCGCCTGCCCGCCCGCCTGACGAAGTCCTGCGGGCAGGCGGGCGGGACATCCATGCTCGATCAGTACGTGGTCGGTCTTACTTTTGGCTTGGTCGGGGTCGCAGTGCTGGCGGTGCCCGTGGGTTATGTGCTGGCGTTTTTGGCCGGTATCAGGATCGTGTGGGCCCCGGGAACCGGCGCGGCGATCATTTGTTTCGGGTTGGCGCTAATGACGCTGGTGGTCGGCGGGTATGCCGAGATTAAAATCTGGCGAATATTTCGATCGGGCAGACGGGACGACGCAATTCTGTCAGCCCCCATTATCCTGGCGGTGCTGGTTTTATTGGATGCCGCAATCTTCATGCCGGCGGTCAATTACCAGCGGACCTATGAGCCCCTGGTCGCTTTTGTTCGGCATGAGTTGAATGCTGGAAGGCGCATGGCCCTGGCCGGCGAGCACGAACGCAATTTGGGCGCCCTGATGTTTTACTTGGATTCGCGGATGGAGATTGTCGCGCTCACCCCGGCCTCCATGAGTGGCGAGGCCGCGGAATGCGTCGCTTTTCTTTACGACCGCCCTGGTCCGGCGGGCATTGTCGTGGCTGAAAGCGATTTGATCAATGTTGAGCGCCTGCTGACGGGGAAGTCGTTCCGCGTCATTCAGCCCATGCATGGCGCTTACAAGAGCGCGAAGTTCCGGCTGATAATGAAATCAGAGGTCAGAGGTCAGAGGTCAGAAGTCAGAGGTCAGATGACCGCATACGAGTCAATGAACGAACGTAACATTCCATGAATATCAACGGTCAATCAAAAGGATGGCTTGGCCTGCGCCGCCTGATCATTTCCACTCTGGCGGCATTGGTGATCATTGCCGGAGCCTTGACCAGCTGGAATCTGGTATTTGAAGATCGCTTGGCGGCCAAGAACTGGGGCGTGGTCGAGCAAGGGCTTATTTATCGAAGCGGGCGCCTTCCCCTGGATCGCGTTTTGGCCGTGTTGGCTAAACATCACATTCGCGTTCTGATAGATCTCACGGAGAATAAGCCCGCCAACCGCTTCCAACCGAAAGAGCGCGCGGCGGCCGCAGTTTTGGGCATTGAGTACCATAATTTTCCTTTAATCGGCGACGGCACGGGAGATATTGCTTGTTATGCGCAGGCAATTGCCGTTATGTGCCAGGCCCGGCATGAAGGCAAGCCGGTGTTGGTGCATTGTGCCGCCGGCGCCCAGCGCACGGGTGGGGTTGTGGCCGCTTATCGGGTACTGGTGGAGCGGAATTCGCCGGATGAGGCGCGTGCTGAACTCAAACGCTATGGCTGGAAGCCCGGCAAAGACCAGATTTTACTTAATTATCTGAACCGGAACATGGCAAAATTAGCCGAGTTGTTACTTGCCCTGCAGGTCATTGACGCCATTCCCAATCCCTTGCCGGTGCTATAGTCCATTGTCCTAAATCAAGTCCTGCCCCAGACTTGACAGCCGCTATCGTAATCCGCCATAATGATCGGTATATTTTGGTGAAATCTTATGAAACGGTCATTATCCAAACAACTCATGGTATCGGCTTTCTTTGTGTGCAGTCTGTCCGCGCACGTGCCGGATGCGGGGCGGCCGCCGGAAAGAGCGGCGGCGGACAGGTGGCCGAATCGCGTGGAGCGTAAATTGGGAAAAGCAGATGGCTTGGTTGCCAGCCAAGCGGTGGCGCGTGCGTTTGAACTTCATGATGATCTTGCCGTCCGTCGGCTGTCGCCTATCGTCGGCTGTCCATCTTGGGCGCCGCCCCCCATGGCATTGGCGCTTCCGGCCGTATGGCCTGGTGACGGTTTTGACATTTATCCGATGGGCCGGGGCGGTGTCCGCCGGATAATGTTTCCCAGCTTAAGTTTGGTCGCGATAAATGTCCCCGCAGACCCACTTGACAGGGCATTGCTTGTCTCCCGTTATCGGCTGTCCATGGCCATGCCGGATAGCGCCTGGCCGTGCCCGGATGGTGCTGGGCTCCGCGCGAGCGCTTCCTCCGTCGCCAAGGCCATGGCGGACAAGTTACCCGGTCAAGTTTTGAGACCGACACAATCGTTGAATGTTGCCGGGCTATCCGTTCGCGCGGATATGGCGGCCATGCTTCCGCGTTTAAAAAAAGTTTTTGTGGAGGAAGGCGTGCCCCAGCAATGGATATGGATGGCAGAAGTCGAGTCAACGTTCAATCCGCAGGCTATCAGTTCGGCGGGGGCGGCGGGACTTTTCCAATTGATGCCCGGCACCGCCCGGCGCTTTGGCCTGCAAACGACGCCCGTGGATGAGCGCATGGAACCTGAAAAAAGCGCCGGCGCGGCGGCGCAATACTTGAAAATTTTGCATCGGGAATTCGGCAGTTGGTCATTGGCGCTGGCGGCGTATAACGCCGGTGAAGGGCGCGTCCGGGAAATCATGAAAAAGCGCCAGGCCCGGACGTTTAATGAGGTGGCGCCATATTTGCCCGCTGAAACCCGGTCTTATGTACCCAAGGTCATGGCCATTGTTGCCCTGCGCGAAGATCGGCTCCACGGTGTCAGGAGTGCTTACTGGATGCCGTGAGGCAGACACCGGACCCTGCTTTGCTCAAGGAGTTACGCAGGGCGCGCGCCAGACGACAGCCTGTCCTGCGACGTGTCCGGCGACGTGTCCGGCGAAGCCTTGGCGAAGACGGAAGCCTTGGCGAAGACGGAAGCCTTGACAAAGACGGAAGCCCTGGCGAAGCAGGGACACCACACCGCCCGAGAAGCAAAGGCGGAATGACCGCGGATGTGAAACCGAATAGAGTAAAAACAAGCGACGAGCGGGAGAATCCAATGGGCAAAATTCGCGTAGCGTTCATGGGCTTTCGTCACATGCATATCGGAGATGTCTATCGCCGGCTCCAAAACCGGGATGACGCCGAAATCGTGGCCGCCTGCGAGGAGGATGAAGCCACCCGCCGCACGCTCGCCGCCGAGGGCACCTTCAAGATCACGCACGACTCCTTTGACGCCATGCTGGCGGAAGCACATGCCGATGTGATTGCCGTGGGCGATTATTACGGCAAGCGCGGCCGCATTCTGATCCAAGCTCTCGAGCGCGGATGCCACGTTATCAGCGACAAGCCTGTTTGCACCGGGCTGGAAGAACTGGATCAAATCGAAAAACTGGCATCCGCCAAACGCTTGGTTGTCGGCTGTCAATTAGACCAGCGCGACGGCGCCGCAAGCACGGCCGCCCGCGCGGCAATCCAGGCGGGCGAAATTGGCGAAGTGCATGCCATCTCGTTCGGCGGTCAGCATCCGCTGATGTTCGGCACACGGCCGGGCTGGTATTTTGAGCCGGGTAAACATGGGGGCACGATCAACGACATTGCCATTCACGCCATCAACACTATTCCGCGGATTACCGGACGGCGGTTCACGATGATCAACAGCGCGCGCAACTGGAATGCCCGATTGAAAGAGGCGCCCCATTTCAAGGATGCGGCCCAGATGATGCTGACCATGGATAACGGATGCGGTGTGCTGGGAGATGTTTCCTATCTGATGCCGGATAGCTTCGGCTACGGCCATCCGCTGTATTGGCGGTTTTTGTTTTGGGGAAGCGCCGGTATTTTGGATGTTGCGTCCGGCGGTGTAACGCTGTTCAAAAACGGTGAGCAAACACCCCGTGTTGTGCCATTGCCGGCGGTGAAGGCGGGGCAATACCTGGAATCGTTCTTGAATGAAATCAAGGGGAGGCGCCAGCCCGACGAACTCGGCACGCAGGAAGTGCTGAACTCCGCCCGGATTACGCTCATAATCCAGCGTGCCGCGGATAACCAGGCAACCAATCAGCCGCTGGTGTGAGCGATCCTGAAAACACTCCCGTTACTCGCGCGGCCTTACCGCAAGTGCTGGTTCAAGGTGAGGATGGGCAGGAGGACAGCCAGCACCACCAGCAGAACGAATACACCGATAATCAGGATTAAGGCCGGCTCCAGCATGTTCATTCGACGGGTCAGGAACCGGTCCCACTGCTGTTGCAGGCGGTCCGCGGCGCTATCCAGCATGCGCGCCAAGGCGCCGCTGGCTTCGCCCACTTGTACCCAACCGAACAAGGAACCAAACGGTGGAATGCGTCTGAGCATATCCGCCAGAGATCGTCCGTGCCGCACGGCATCGGCTTCCGCGGCGACTTGGGCGGCGACCCAGCGACTGCCCGTTGCTTCGCCGGCCAACGGCAAACCGTCTATCAGGGACACGCCGCCATTGATCAGCAGTGCCAGCGTGCGCGCAAACCGTAACGCAACCAGAATCGTATATCCGGGACCGATCAACGGCAATGCGAATAATCGGCCATTGAAATTGCGCGCTTTCTCAGGATCGCGTGCCATGCGCCGCCACCAGAAAACGGCTGTCACCAGCGCCAGCGCCAGCGCGGGCAAGCCCGCATGCATGAACAGACTGCCGAACCGGATCATAAAGCGGGTCAGCAAGGGTAGGGCGACATGGCTGTCTTCCATCAGCAGACTGCCGATGCGGGGAATACCGAAACCCAAAAGGCCGATGGCAATGGCGATGGCAACAAAAAAAATGATTGCCGGATAAATCAGGGCCGTGACAAACCGGTCGCGCAGACGGGCCTGCTCGTCCATGAAATCGGCCAGCCGCTCCAAAACCGTTCCCAGCGAAGCGGCCCGTTCACCGGCCGCGATTATCGCTTTTTCGTAACTGCTGATCGTCCGGCTGACGCGGGCAAGCGCGCCGGCCAGCGAGTCGCCTTCCTTGATTTTATCGCGCAACGCCGCAAGGATCGGGCGCGTCGCGCCCATATCGGGAGACTGGATCAGCACGTCGAGCGAAGCCACCAATGGCAGGCCGGCGTGCAGGAGCGCGACCAATTCGCGATAGAACATCGTGCGCGCATCCACTGAAAAGGCCGATTGAAACAAGAAGCGGGTGCGTTTAGATTCACCGGCGGGCACGATATTTTCAGCCAACAGGCCGTTGCCAGCCAGCTTCTCGCGGGCCCGTTTGATATCCAAGGCTTCGATTAAACCCTTTTGGGAGCGGCCGGTCTCATCAAATCCCCTGTATTCAAACGTCTGCATGCGAAGATCTATGTTTAGGCCCGGCCGATTGTTCGCAAAAGTTCTGCGAAACTGGTCAGGCCGCGCGCCAGTTTGTCAATACCATCGTCCAAGAGGGTGGTCATGCCGCCGCGGATGGCCAACGTGCGCAACCCCTGGCTGTTAGGGTGTTCGGCGCGAATGGCATCGGCCATATTCGCATTAACGATCATAAGCTCAAAAAGTCCCGTGCGGCCTTTGTAACCTTCCAGACAGGCCGGACAGCCATGCGGCGACCAGACCGCCGGCGGCTGACCGGCCCAGCGGGCAGTCTTCAGTATGGCAATCTCCGCTTCAGTCATGGTGGTCGGCCGGCGACAAACGACGCATAACCGGCGAACCAGGCGCTGGGCCAGCACGGCGCGCAGGCAGGAAGCCAGCAGATACGGCTCCACGCCCATATCAATCATCCGGACTACGGCGCTGGACGCGTCATTGGTGTGGAGCGTGGTGAACACAAGATGGCCGGTTAATGACGCCCGCACGGCAATTTCGGCCGTTTCGATGTCCCGGATTTCACCCACCAGGATCGTGTCGGGGTCCTGGCGCAGAATATGCCGCAAGCCGCTGGCAAACGTCAGGCCGATTTTTGGCTTTACCTGGATCTGGCCGATGTCCGGAAGCTGGTATTCGATCGGGTCTTCGATGGTCAGGATATTTGAACGTGACTTGTTCAATTGTTGGAGCGCCGCATACAGGGTGGTGGTTTTGCCGCTCCCGGTGGGGCCGCTCACGATGATTATGCCGTTCGGTTCCAGGAGCAGATGATCAATGGCCGTCAACATGGCGGTCGAGAGACCAAGCCCGGCCAATGGTAAAACCGTGGCATTGCGATTCAGGAGCCGCAAGACGACGCGCTCACCTTCCGCCACCGGGATGGACGAGACACGAATATCAATTTCACGTTCACCAATGCGCACGCGCGCCACGCCATCCTGGGGCAGGCGTTTTTCGGCGATGTCCATGTGGGCCATTACCTTGAGCCGCGATATCAGAGCGGGCTCCAGGTGTTTCGGCGGCGAAGTTTGTTCATAGAGCATGCCGTCAATGCGGAAGCGGATACGCAGTCGTGATTCGAAGGGCTCCACATGGATATCCGAAGCGCCGGCCTTGATGGCTTCCAGCAGGATCAGATTTATGAGCTGGGTAATGGGCGCATGCTCAGCCACCTGTAAAAGATCATCACTGCGCGGCGATGCTTTGTCCGGGGCGGGACCATGCTCATCCAGATCACGGAGGAACTCGCGCGCGGTATCCGAGCGGCTGAAATAACTGCGCTCGATGGCGTTCATAATCACCGCTTGCGGCGCCAACAGCGGCTTTAATTCCCGGTTGAGAAGCAGTTCGAGGTGCTTTTGGGCGCTGATGGCCGTCGGATCATGAAGCAAAAGAACCGGCTGACCACGGTGACGGATCGGCAACATGGCTTGCGCGCGCGCCCATTCCACCGGCAGATCGGCGGCCAGATCATGGGCCAGCATGGCATCATCCACCGCAGTCACGATGTCCAGGTGAAATTTCTGCGCCAAGGCCGTTAACTGTGCCAGCTCGGCGGTTGGTTCGGTTGTCTCAGGTTCCGGGGGCATGGCTGTAAATCCAATGTAGAATGTGGAATGCAGAATGCAGAATGAAACCCTGCCGTCCCATGTAACGCGGGATAAACTTGCCCGGCGCTTTGCATGGTCCGCCACCTGCAACGTGTATCGCGAGGGCTGTCGTCTGCCGTCTGCCGTCCGTCATCTCGCGTTCCTACTTTTTCTCCCGGGGTTCGTCCTCTTCCAGGGGTTTAATCGCTATGTTGGTCTCCGCCTGAAATGCGGTTTTCGACCTGATCATATCGGTCAAGGCGCGCGCGCCGGCGGCATTGGTGGCCACGCGCGGCGTCACAAAGATCAGCAGGTTGGTTCGTTCCACGGATTCTTTCTTGGTGCGAAACAGCCAGCCCAGCAGGGGGATCGAACCAAGGAATGGAATTTTGCGGTCATTATAAACCGTGTTTTCGCTCATTAGCCCGCTGATTACAACCGTGTCGCCATCCGGCACGGTCAAAGTCGTGGTAACTTCCCGCTTGGCGATCGTGGGTGTGAAAGACTTGCCGCCCGTGGAGCTTTCCAAAATGGCTTCTATGCTGGGATTCAATTTCATCAGCACTTCGCGGTTGGGATTGATTTGCGGGGTGACGCTCAGTTTGATGCCGACATCAATGCGGTCAATGTTTTCTATGTAATCACGGGCCGTGCCGGCCCCGGCCGAAACAGTGGATTTCAGAATGGGAATATTCTTGCCAATCGTTACGGTAGCAGGCTGGTTGTTCTGGGTCCAGAGCGGGATGTTGGAGAGAATCTTGAATTTGCCCTTCTGCTGGATGGCAATGATATTGATCAGCGCCGGAAAACGGGGCACTACATTTCCGTCGGCATCTGTATAACTACCGTGGGCCAGGCCGAACGTCAGGCCACTGGGCACCAGGCCGCTTGCGATCTGTTGCATCAGCGTGTCGTCGCCTTCAGACGTGCGCATGCCTCCCATGGCCACGGTGGCGCCTTCGGCCGGATTGGCGCCGGCCAAAAACTCGGCCCCCAGGGTACTGCCGTCATTCAAAGTCAGTTCGGCGATCATAACTTCCACGAGGACCTGTTGGGGGGGCAGGTCCAGCTGTTCGATCAGTTCTTTGACCATCTTGAAATCTTCCGGGGCGGCATCCACCAGCAGGGCATTGTTGCCCAGGCTGGACTCAATGGAAATTTTCTGGTTTTGCGGTTTTTCAACGCGTTTGGAAATCAGAGCCGTCAAACTCTTGGCCGCCTCGTCGGAGGACAGGTATTTCAGGAAAATGGCCTGCAAATGGCCATAGCCACTGCGCGGTTCGGTATCCATTGCGATGATGATCCGTTTCAACTCGGCAATCTGTCCGGGCGTGCCGACCAGAATCAGGCTGTTGGAGTGAGGCGCCGCCACGACGACGGCATCGCTGGGAAGCGCCATGGTGGTGCCGCTCGCGGCGGGTTTTGGCAGGCGTTGGCGTAGTTGTTCACCCTGTGTCTCCTGTTTGCTTCCGGCGCTGGTCATGGCCAGGTTCAGTTCGGCGGCGATGCCGGCGGCATCGGCAAACCGCAGGACATAAATCTCCGTTGTGCGCGCCATACCGGACTTGTCAATTTGTGCAATGATCTGTTCGATGCGGCGGATGCTTGCGGCGGTGTCCGTGATAACCAGGTGATTAGTTGTTTCCAGAACACCCATGGCCCCGCTTTTGCCCTGGTCCACCATGGGTTCTAACAGGCGGCGCACTTCTGCGGCGCGGAGATTGTTAATATGGATTACTTTGGTGACCACGCTGTCGGCGGGCATCTGCTCACTTTCGCCCATGACCGGCGCGATGGGCGTGGCACGTTTTTCGCGCGCCACGATCTGGCTGATGCCATCGCGCTCGACAACGGCACAACCCGCGGCCTCCAGAATGGAAATAAAAAGGGGATATACTTCGCTGAGGGGAATTTGCGGCGGTGTGACGACCGTGACTTTGCCGTCAATTTCCCTGTCAATTACAAACCGCTTGCCGGTGAGGTCGCCGACCAGCTTGACTAAAAAGCGGATATCCACCTGGTCGAAGTTGAAGTTCACGAAAGCGCCGGTAGTTTGGCCCGCCAGTTGAACATTGTTCTCCTGCTGGGTGGGCGCTTGGGCGGATACAACCGGGCGCTCCGGCACGGCCAGTAGAACCAGGCCGACCATAAAACTACATGCGAGGCGTTTGTTCATACGGTGTTTATTTGGCGTCCGATGTTTGCTTCCGCCTTTCGTCCACAAATCCTGCATTCTTCATTCTACATTCTGCATTTATTTCCGCCCTTAGCGCGCAATACCGCGTTCTGACGCCGATACAAATGCGATCAGGTGATTGAGTTCCGGACAGACGGGCAATTCCGTTTTCATTTTTTCAAGGGCCGCACGGGTGGATAAGTTTTCCCGGTAAAGAATACGATAGGCCTCTTTCAGGGTGCGGCGGGTGGCTTCCGTTACGGCATGCCTCTGCAGACCAATGGTGTTGAGGCCGTGGATGGTGGCGGGGTTGCCATCCGCCATCATGAAAGGCGGAATATCCTGGGTGGCCTTCGAGCAGGCGCCGACCATGCAAAGTCTTCCAATTCTTGCAAACTGATGCACTCCGCCCATGCCTCCAAAAACAACGTCATCTTCCACAATCACATGGCCGGCCAAATTGGTGGCATTCGACATGACAACATTATTGCCAACAAGGCATTGATGTGCCACATGGCAATAGGCGCAGATGTGACATCCGGATCCAACCCGGGTGACGTCCCCTTCGTTGGTGCCGGCGTTGACGGTGACATACTCGCGCAGAGTGGTATGGTCGCCGATTTCAACGAACGTGACGGCGCCTTTGTATTTCAAATCCTGGGTCTGGGTGCCGATACTGGCAAACGGAAAGATTACACAGCCTTCGCCGATCGTCGTCCAGCCGTCCAGAAAAACGTGCGGCATGACGTGTGTAGCGCGCCCGATTTTAACGTGTGCGCCGACGATGCTATAGGCGCCAATTTCCACGTCTGCGTCAAGTTCGGCGCCGGGGTTCACGATGGCGGCAGGATGAATGGTTGTCATCGTTATACTTTCTGGTCCGTCAACATGAATAGCAGGTTTGCTTCCGAAGCCAACTGGCCGTCGACCAGCACCTGACCGTGTGCCCGGATCACGTTCCCGCGGGTATTTGTGATTTCAACCTCAATGCGCATCTGGTCGCCCGGAGTAATCATTTTACGAAACCTGGCATTATCAACCCCCATAAATAACGGCAGGATACCATGGATGCCGGTCTTACGGCAATGCAGGATTCCGCCGACCTGGGCCATGGCCTCCAACTGCAAAACGCCTGGCATAACGGGGGTGCCGGGAAAATGCCCCTGGAAAAACGGCTCGTTCACCGATATGTTTTTGATCCCCACGATGTGTTTCTGATCGTCGCATTCAATGATCCGGTCCACCAACAGCATGGGATAACGGTGCGGAATGAGTTTCTGGATTTCCTGATTGGACAGTGCTACGGCCATACACGCTTGTTTCCTCAAATAAAGCCGGTCTTTACAACGTCCGACGCTTTCATTAATGGCGGTTATTTATACACGGAAAAGAGGCTTTCGCCAACGCATAAATTTTCACTGCGGCTGTTCTGGCTATGCAATTATTATGTGATCAAGACCATCCTATACCAATGCGCTTTTGAGGGCCTGCCCTCCGACGTGTCCGCCAAAGCGCTTTGAGCGACGGTGGAAGCGCTCGGGCGTAGGAGGGCGGAAGGGGAGGGATTCGAACCCCCGGCGCCTTGCGGCGCGCCGGTTTTCAAGACCGGTGCTATAGTCCACTCAGCCACCCTTCCAAGTATTTTATTGTCAATGTTTTATGATTTAAGTAAAAATCGCAAAAAACATGCAAAATGCTCTTGTCACCGGTATGCTCGATGGACACATGCAAACCATAGGTATCATATTTTAAAAAGACAAGCCAATGAGCAAAGCGCAATGGCCTAAAATTAGAGCAAGGACCTATCGCTGGCAAGACAAAAGCGGAGCGGTCAGCAAGGGTGCTAATTTTCAGATCAACTGCCGGCTCTTGAACGGCACCCGATACCAACGCTCATTCAAAGACCGCAAAGACGCTGAGGCTGATGCCGCCAGGCTCCGCGACGAACGCGCCGTCGAGTTGAAAAACAGGACCGTGTCGCTGAACCATCTTTCGGACGCGGAAAGAATTGATGTTCTGGAAGCCCGGCGAATCCTTGATGGCAAGGCCAATCTCCTGCAAAGCGCCGCGTTCTATCTCGAACACAATATCCTGCCCACCGGTCCTGCCTTGACGGTGAATGAAGCGATCAAACGATACATGCAACAATCAAAGGAAGACGGACTTCGAGATCGGAGCATTCAGGACTTATGCGGGCGCTTGCAAAAATTTGCCGACACCTTCGGTAAAAAAGCCGTAACATCCATTTCCCGTTCTGATGCCGATGAATGGTTGCGCGGATTAAAAAAGCGGAGGCATAAACCCTATTCACCGTTGAGCAGACAGCATTTCAAAGTCATCGTATCCGGCCTGTTCAACTGAATGATCGAGAAGGAATATGCCAAGGTGAATCCGTTCGCGCCGTTATCCACAAGCCGGCGCGGCAAGAAACTGTTACGCGACAGTGTGCTTCCGGGAATCCTGACGCCGGACCAAGTCAAGAAGTTGTTGATCACCGCGCAGGCCGAAGTCCCGGGCATGGTCGCGCCACTGGCGTTATCGTTTTTTGCCGGACTACGGACAAGCGAGCTTCGACAGTTGCGCTGGGAAGACATTAACTTTGAGAACGGATTGATCACGGTCCGGCCGGAAGTCGCCAAGCGCCGCCGGGCCCGGCATGTCGAGATGGAACCGAACCTTATCCAATGGCTTCTGACATGCCGGCATGAATCTGGAATAATAGTGCCAGGGGGACAAGGATACCGCATTCAGCTCGATCGGGTCCGACTCAAGGCGGGGTTCGAAAGAAAACACTTTTCAGACTATCCTAAGAACGCCGGCCGCCACACATACGCGACGATGGCCTTGCAGAAATACCAGTCGGCTAATAAGGTAGCGCTGATGCTCGGGCATACGACGACCGGGCTCCTATTCGACCATTACAAGGCGCTGGCCACGCCACAACAAGCGGAGCAGTATTGGAATATCAAGCCGAGTCAAAAAGACAACGTCATTTCGTTCCCAGCCACAGCATGATAATTGTGGGCTCAGACTCCGGCACGACAAGGGAGCGTAGCGAAATGATGTCGAAATCCAGATCGGAAATAAGTCTTCATTGCGAGCAATATATTGCGCTTTGTGAGTAAAAATCGCTTCTATGCGCATATAGTTGCGCTTTGTATTTGACAAAAAAGGTAGCCCGTTGGCCGATATTCGCAAAAGAATGTGGCGTGAATAGCTCACTGCTTAGGAAGATCAGCGAGACACATCGAACAAAGCTTGCCGGAAAATAGGATACAGACGCCAACACACGACATCATAGACAATCGTACCGAAAACTAATTGCGTTGAGTGCCATCCGTGTCACTCAAGATCGGTTGAGTGTCACCAGTGGCAGGCAAACACTGTTGTCCGACATGGATGGCGGACAAAGTCGATTTGTCCGCCACGGATGACAGACAACGGTTTATATGGCAACCCTGAGCACAGAACTGCGGAACAAGCTGTGCCAACCCGGAATCACGTAAACCCGAAAGTGTAGATATAGCTGGGCGGGTTTCTGGTGGCTTCCGATCTGAATGTGCCCGGCGAATCGGTTTGGAGGCAGATAAAGAAAAGCAATGTGCAAAACATGCCCATGAGGCGGGAAAAATAGTTCAGTTTTAGACGGCATAGGTGGGCGAGAATGTATGACATGCTGGTGATTACGGATATGTTAAAAAATGGGATTGCTTTGTTAACATGATTCCGATAGCTTGTTTTTGTCAGAAAAACTGATGCGTTATTCTGACAATAAATTATGGGAAAACATACACATTCTATTGATCGACAAGTGGTTAACCGGATGGTGGCCGACAAGACCGGATTGGTCTTCACTCCAACCGACTTCCTGGACTTTGGTAGTCGCGATGCTGTGGATCAAGCCCTGTCCCGCAACTGCCGCCTGGGCGTCATCCGGAAGGTTGCGCGTGGCCTGTACGACGTGCCACGCAATGACCCGGTGCTTGGTGTGCTCTCTCCGCGGCCTGATGCCGTCGCCAGGGCGCTCGCACAGCGCGATGCCGTGCGATTACAGCCCTCCGGCGCTGTTGCCGCTAATCTTCTCGGCCTTTCCGATCAGGTACCCATGCGCATGGTCTTCCTAACGGATGGCCGTGCTCGGCGTGTCCAGGTTGGAAAGAACCAGATCGTTTTCCGAAAAGCGGCGTCGCGCCAGATGGCAACTGCCGGTCGGATCAGCGGAGATGTGATTCAGGCTCTTCGCTGGATTGGACGCAATCATATCGACGATGATGTTATCGCCCGATTACGGCGGCACCTAAAACCCGGCCAAAAAAATCAACTGCTTAAGGATCTCCGCTTCGCCCCAACTTGGGTCGCCGGCATCATGATTCGTGTTGCGCGAAAGGGGGGCTCTTGACGGATGGATGCATTTCTTCAACTTCCCGACGAACAACTCCGTAATGCGTTTGCCGAAACTGAAGCACGGCTCGGCCTAAACAGAACCAGTGTGGAGAAGGACCTGTGGGTTTGCTGGACGCTCCGCGAACTTTTTCAAATGCCGGACATCGGCGCTCATCTGTTTTTCAAAGGCGGCACATCCCTATCCAAAGCATGGCGTGTTATCGATCGCTTTTCCGAAGACATTGACATTGTCATAGATCGCGCTTATCTGGGCTTTGGCGGAGACGCTTCGCCTGAACGAGCCCATAGTAAGAAGCAACAACGTCAGCGTCTTGAGGATCTGAGAACGGCCTGTCAGCAGGCTGTTCACGACCGCCTTCAGCCGGCATTTATTAGTCACATGGCTAAAACGTTGCCAAAAGGCCATGCATGCAAACTGACCAGCGATCCGGACGATCCGGATGGCCAAACACTCCTGCTACAGTATTCATCGGTCTTTTCACCGTCAGATTACGTGCGGCCGGTGGTCAAGATCGAGATGGGCGCCCGCTCGGATACTGAACCATTCGAGACGCCGCCAATCCGGTCGTATGTAGCCGAGGCTCTGCCTGAGATCCGAAGTATGGACGCCTTTCCGGTGCGTGCTGTTGCCGCCCGCCGTACCTTTTGGGAGAAGGCCATGCTGCTGCACGAGGAGAGCTTTCGGCCGGCCGGCAAGCCCCGCAAGGTTCGACTATCTCGCCATTATTACGATCTCTGGTGCCTGATTACCAAAGGTATTGCGGACCAGGCCGTGGCGGATGACGGTCTGTTCGATCGTGTACTTGCCCACCGCATAGTCTTCTTCCGCTGGTCATGGGTGGACTACTCCACGATACGCCGCGGTTCCTTGCGTCTTGTACCTTCCAATGACCAGGTGAAGGACTGGGCTGCGGATTACAAAACGATGGCCACCGCAATGTTTTTCGGCGAAGTCCCGTCATTCGATGAGATTCTCCGTGTCGTTGGTGAGTTTGAACAGCGGTTCAATGACACAACAGCTTGAGCGTCGTCAACTTAATCGGGCGCAACATCGGCGGATGCCGGCGCGCGATTTTTTCCATCAATCTTAATACAGAGCAACTGTAGTGCTGAGTGGTGAAGGCTTGGATGCCATGCGGACCGGAAAGATCCTGCACGTCAGCTCTAATATGGTATTGATCATTTGGTTTGATGAATGAAAAAGAAGATTATAACGATCACAGCCCTAACGCTCCTTCATTTTGGACTTACCATTGTGCTGTCCATTATGGATTTTTCCGCTGGCATGTCTCGCTTCGACACTGGCGCAAACCCGACAATGGGCAACAACGTATTGCATTTCGTAACAACCATGCTGCGGTGGCCCATTTTCGAACCGCTTTTTAAATGGGGATGCCGACTTGCGGCCCAACTATTTCCTGGGATTCTTGGATACATTCCAATGTTGCTCAACAGTTTGGTCTGGGGAATCCTATGGTGGATAATCATCGACAAGGTGATGAAGAAAAGAGGACCCGAACGGTTTGAGGCTATCGGAACCCCGGGCGGGTTGTCTCAGTCTCAACCGTAACGTTAGGTCACGCGAACCTGAATCTGTAGCCATAGATAAAAACAGATGGACGAACGCAATGAACCCGAAAGTGTAGATATAGCTGGGCGGATTTGCGGTGGCTTCGATCTGAATACGAGTTGCGAATGAAACGAGCATCAAGAATAGACGCCGATTGGAAGATTTGCGATGCTTGGATCTGAGTGCGAGCGTTGAATCGGTTTGGAGGCGGGAAAAGAAAAGCAAAAGGCGCCGATCTGGGCCCAGTCGCAGACCAAGCGCCGGCGATTGCAGGCGAAATCATGCCGGCAAAGGTAGTGTATGCGGACCAGGGAGCGGTAGAGATCGTGGATCCTGGGGCGAATTATAGCGTAGGGCAGACGTCCCACCGGTATGACGATAACCGCATAAACATTGATCGGAATGAGGGTGCCCAAAAAGCGGTAGGTTTAATAACTCAGAGCGATTTAGAGGGTGGCAATGCAAACGCATGAATGCCAGCGAGTAAGACAATAATTCAGGAAGGTCATATAGCAGACATACGGCCTGTTATGCGTCGTGCATATGACGTGATCCACAGAACCAGGAAATGGAATCCAGCGCGTACATCATACAAAATAAATTATAGGCACGGACAGTCAGGCAGGCGGGGGGGGTGTCAGCCACGCGCAGGGCCCCTTCGAATAACAATCCATTAACTCCGCACAAAATTATTTACAAAGGCGGACCATATGAAGAATACAGATTACCATGACGATGATTTCTGTTCGCCAAAACGCTCCAGGCAGCTGGTCTGCGCTCCTTAAACATGTCGAACGGACAGTTTCCTGCCCAAGACAAAGGGTGCTGCCTTTTGATGCGTTTATGCCGGGCAAACCGCTTCACTGAACTTTATTCACGCTGGTCCGGCAAGCAGCGGTTGATGCGGCACGATGATTTACAGCGAATACGGATTGAAAGGATGGTGTGGTATGGGAACGATGCTCTTCCGCTATGAAGGCAAAATAGGGTCCTTATGGAAAGCCTATCTTGAATCGCCTGATGTTTCACTCCCGGAGAGAGCCTGGCGCATAGTCCTTGAACCTAACAACGATTTTCCGACAGGCAGAACAGTAGTCATGATTCCATACTGGCCCGCGATCGAGAAGGGAGCAAGACTTGAACAACCATGGGGCTTACAATCGGTACTGGGTGGAAATCCGCTTCCTGGCGTTGAAATGCTGATTCGACAGTGCCTGAATTCTCGGGGTTCAGACGTAAAAGTCCGCGAGTTATGTCAGTATATTCGCAAAGTGACCGGCTATAAGTTAAAACCTAAGCCATGTCAGGATTTGGCGGAAATGTTCAAAAATGATCTCATGTCGATGGTTCGGCGGCACATAATTCCCCATAGTGAGATGGCCGAATGGATAGGAATTTTAGCTAAGATGGCAGACACGGATATAATCCCGTTTGTGCTTGCCATCATGCGAGACACGATAGGTAAGAACATCGTCTCCGAGTGGACGGAATGCATCTGCAAAACTGAGAGCATAAATAAGAAGGATGCAGAATCCGCCCTCGTGAAGAATGCGAATTATGTTGCCGTCGTGCAATGTGAGCCGAAGAATCATCTCTACCCGATGCGAGAGTATTCTGTTATCCGGCCGACTGCTGAGGACCAAAGACACACTCCAGTTCGCAATATGCTCGCGGGGGTTATATTTTCAACATCGGGATTCGAAGTTACAGTATCCGGTCTCAGGGCGCGTCTCACCGAAAGACAGTTTAAGCTACTCATGTGCATTGCAAAAGAGATCGAAGCTGGTTACCCATCGGGAAAGGAAAATGTGGTAAAGCCATCAGCATCCCCGCGTAGAGTTGTCACCTTTGAGTTTATCAAGAATGACTACATCATCTCGATTGATCTTGCGTATGCCTGTTTACGAGTCCCATTGTGTCGGCGATACGTTAATCGGAATGATCAACTAAAGCCCCAATATCAGCTCAGCACGATCTTCAAAGATGCAGAAGGCCCAAAAGTCATGGATTTAATTTTTAAGACCATCGGGGATCGTAACCACGCACATTGGGTACCGCGTCCGTAGCACTGAGACACGGCCTTTTCTCACCTAAGACTCCCTCTCTCTTTATTTGCACGCCCTGTATACGCCCTTGAACTACGTATTGTTACGTAGTCACAATAAGTTATATGCCAACTACTTACGTTGACTACCCTTGGCGTTCGATGTAGTTTTAAATCAAAGACAAGGTTATGAGAAGACACGATTAAGAAACGAAATACTTCGAACTATTGATTCTGGCGGTGGCGAAAATGAACAATGTGCCTGCAATTTATCTGCGCCGAAAAGAGGCCCTGCGCCTTTATGGGCTGACGAATCGATTGTTGGCATCCTGGCAACGGCGCCGCTTATTGCCTTATGTCAAGGTCGGGCGCCGGACGACGCTGTTCAAAACCGCGGATATTGAAAGTTTTCTAAAAAAATACACCGTAAACATGCAAAGTCGGACTGCCGGCGAAAGGAGCGCGTTATGATCATTAACGAACTTGTAACGAGGTTGAATGCGCAAAAAAACGGTTCCGGATGGATGGCCCAATGTCCGGCGCATGCAGATCGCAACCCGAGCTTGTCAATCAGCGAAGGCCGGGAAGGTCGAATACTCCTCAAATGTTTTGCCGGATGCTCGAACGAGAAGATAGTTTCCGCAATGAAACTAAAAATGAGCGACCTAATGCCGCCAGCCAGAATGCCACGGCCAGTACCGACCAAGCCAGCACAATCAAAATCCGCGCGGACATTTACGTCGGTAGAGGAGGCCGCTAATCGATGCACACCACAAGGTGCAACACTGGAGCAGATTTATTTGTATCCAAAATCCGGTCAGCCATTCGGCGCGGTTACCAGATACTGCATCCAGGAAGACAAGACTTTTCGCCAATTCCACGCTGTACCTGGCGGCTGGATGCCCAAAGCACCTGTCGGTAAATGGCCATTATATCATGACGAAGCCATACCGCTCGATGGACCGATTTACGTCGTCGAAGGAGAAAAATGCCAGGAGGCCGCTGCAAAGGTCGGACTCAGAACTGTATCATCTGCTGGCGGATCGAAGGCAGCCGGCAAAACGGATTGGAGCAAGCTATCAGGCCGCACGGTTATCATCCTGCCTGATCACGATGCCTCTGGAGAGTCCTATGCCGATGAAGTTGCCAGGATTTTAACCAGCTTAAACCAGCCTGCCAGCGTCAAAATTGTACAATTACCCGGATTGACTAACGGCCAGGACATTGTTGACTTTTTAGAAGCCCATGATGCGCAAGAACCGGAAGCCATATGCGCTGAAATTATGACACTGGCCGAAAAAACGTCTGAATGGACCCCAGCAAAAATCTGGGAGGATGATATTTCCAGGCTTATCACGAAACGCAACCCGCTAGACTTAGCAAGAGAAGGACACCCGTTAGCCAGAACAGATACGGGACTTTCGGAACGTTTCGCGTTTTATCATGGCGCCGAAGTCGCTTATCAAACGGAAAGCGCACTATGGTTTGTTTGGGATGGCAAACGATGGGCGCGCGATCCCGGACTTGTGGAAATACGGCGCCGGTTGGCGGAAACGGCCCGAAAAATAAAGGACGAATCTTTAGTGCTACCGGAATCTATGGGCACACAACCATGCATAGATTATTTCCGGTTTGCCTTTTCATGCGAACAGGTTCGACGGATGGATGCCGCCGCGCGCCTTTCGCCGAGTTTGGGACTGGCGCGCCCCTTGGCAATGTTTGATGCCGACCCAATGCAGTTTTGTGTCAAGAATGGTACGGTTGATTTACGCACAGGAAAACTACTCCCACACAAAAGCGAAGATTTAATAACACGGATTTCATCCGTTGATTTTATTCCAGATGCAACGGATCCGACTTTTCGAAGGTTTATTGAACATGTCACCGGCGGCGATATTGAGCTCGAATCATATTTGCAACGCGCCGCCGGCTATACGCTGACGGGAAATATTCACGAAAAATGTTTGTTCATTATTTATAGCGAGGCGACCGATACCGGGAAGACATGTTTCATTACCGCCTTATTGACGGCTTTAGGCGAATATGGAATGACGATTGGCTTTGATGCGTTGCTTGAACCAGACCGAGGCGGCCAGGCAAATTACGATATTGCTAAACTATGCGGTACGCGCTTGGCCATTGCCAGTGAGACAAAACCAGGCCGCCGGTTTGCGGCGGAACTGATCAAACAATTAACTGGAGGCGATACTCTGCGGGCTCGGGAAATCAGGCAGTCTTCAATTGAATTTCGCCCGTCTCATAAATTATGGCTGTGCACAAACCATGCACCGATGCTATCGGACGGTGGCGACGAGGCAACTTGGAACAGGTTGCGACGTGTTCCTTTTAATAATCAAATTCCGCGAATTGAGCGTGATCCAAAAATTTTAGCCGCACTCGCAACACCAGATAACCCGGTAGCCCGCGCTTTCCTTGTCTGGGCCGTCGAGGGTGCAGTTTTGTGGTACGAGCAGGGTTTAGGGACTTGTTCGGCCGTGGATGAATCCACGGCTGCCTACCAGTCCGAAACCGATCCTCTACAGGATTTTATCGACGATTGTTGTGAGTTAGACCGAGATTCCAGTACCACAGCAGCCGATTTGCGCCAGGCATACGAAAAATGGGCCGTGAAAAACGGTCAAAAATATACGCTTTCGCGCCATCGGTTTGCGGCGGTTTTGCGAAAACACGAATGCCAGGAACACAAAGGAACAGGCGGCACGCGGTCATGGCGCGGAATTGGATTGACAGCAACTTCGGACGATTAAGTGGCGTGAGTGGCATTCCAGAGGCCAAAAACAGGAAACTTTTATATGAGATAAGACTTTTGAAAAGATAGTGAAATCAATGCCACTTGTGCCACTCATGCCACTTTATAAACAAAATGGAGACGAACCAGTGTCGCCGCACCGTGTATTTTCGGGCAGATCGGGGCTGGCCGTGGAGAGTTTGTGAGCTTCAAGCCGAACTCGAAGGCTAGATTGCTGCCAGGAATCCGCCGGGACCATTCATAATGGCAAGCGACGGATTTAACGAAAGGGGCCAACAAATATGAATGCTACAAACAAACCGTCAGTTAATATCTCAAGCGAGTTCATCAACCGCAAACGCTACGAACGGCTGGCGTCCATACCAAAGAGCAGGGTAAAACTTTTTGAGCGTGTTTATACCGGCCGAGCCGCTCCACGGAACGCGATTAAGGCTTTCTGCTATGAATGTTTGGACTTTAACGAGCAGGAAATCCGCACCTGCACAGTTCCATCCTGTCCGCTTTATGAATATCGTCCGTACCAGTAAAAATTTCGCCGCTTGACAGGCTGTGGGTTGATGTTCCCCGCCGTCCATCAGGGCGGATTTATTTTTTTGATAAGTGATTAATGTTCATGTGTAAGCAAGAAAAAGCTGGACATGCCGCCCGCACTCTTTTACTCTGCTCGGCATGAAACCATATCCAAGGCCCTCATTGACGGCCGCCGAGCAGGAACTGCTCGACGGGGTGACAGTTCGATTGATTCACAAAGCCGAACGCGAGCGATTTGATAGGCTGCTGATCGAAGAACACTATCTTCATGCGGCCAATCTTGTTGGAGAGCAGCTGCGATATGTGGGGGAGTTTCGCGGGGAGTGGGTTGCCTTGCTGGCGTGGAGCGCCGGGGCCTATAACCTGAAAGATCGTGAGGCTTGGATCGGATGGACTCCGAGGCAGAAACGATGTCGGCTGACGTTGGTGGTCAACAACGGCCGGTTTCTGATTCGCACCGAAGGCCAGGCGCCGAACTTAGCCAGCCGGGTGATGAAGTTATGTTTGCAACGGTTGTCGTCCGACTGGCAACGCGAATACGGACATGAGGTGTTGATCGCGGAAAGTTTTGTGGATAGCCAGCTGTTTCGGGGGACGTGTTACAAAGCCAGCGGCTGGACGTTGTTGGGGCAGACGCAAGGGTATCGTCGCAGCCGGCAAGACTATTATGTGGAGCATGATCGTCCGAAGCAACTGTGGGTCAGGGAACTGAGGGCTGGAGCCCGTACGATATTAAGGGGACGCAACCTGCCGGAGACGTTGCGGGCGCTGGAGGCAGGACAGATGCCGGAGTGCCAGATGAGCGGGGAAGAACTGGAGCATATGCGTCGGTTTTTCGAAAGCATTCCCGACTGGCGGAGTCGGTACGGTGACTACCAGCTGGCGAGCTTGGTGACGGTGGTCGTTTGTGCGGGGTTGTGCGGGGTACATCGCGGGCAACGGGATTTGGCGGCATTTGCGGCGACCTTGACGCGTCCCCAGATGCAGGCGCTGAGATTTCCACGGCGCGGGAAGCCGCGCCGGTATCGAGTGCCGAAAGAGACTACCTTTTTTCGGTTGTTGACACAGATGGATAGTCTGGCCCTGGAGCGCGCCTTGCTGGCCTGGCAGGATCATGTGCTGGGATCCTGCCGGCGTGAGGAGGATCAGGTGGCCATCGATGGCAAGGAGTTGTTAAACAGCCAAGGGGTGGAAATCGTCAGCGCTTACGGGGTCAAAAGCGGGCGTTGGTTGGGATCGGAACGCGTTACCGAGGGCTCCAACGAGATCCCGGCGGGACAGACGTTGTTGAAGCGTGCGCCGATTGAAGGCCTGTTGGTCAGCGCGGATGCGTTGCACACCCAGACAAAAACGGCGCGGATCATCACTCAGGATCGAGGAGCAGATTATCTCTTCACTGTGAAAGGCAATCAACCCGCCGTGGGCGAGAGCGTGGCGCAAGTTCATCGGAGTTTGAAACGCGTTTTTTTTTCCTCTGCCAACGGCGGATACGGTTCAGCAGGTTGAGTTGAATCGGGGTCGAGTCGAGGCACGTTGTGCGCAAAAGTTCGCAGTCACGGCCGAACAAGTCTGCTTTCCAGGGGCGCAACAGGCAGCCTGCTTGACGCGGTTTGTGGATCGGAAAGGAGCCAAGGAGGATGAAGTCGAACACGAATGGCTGATCAGTTCACGTTCGATGTCGACCGAAGAGATGATCAAAGCCGACCGTGAGTACTGGGGGATTGAAAACGGCTTGCACCTTCGCTTGGATGTGACGGCGGGAAAAGATCGTAGCCGTGTTCGACATCCTGTGGCCGCCTTGAATCTGGCAATGATCCGCCGGGTCACAATCAGCTTGGCCGTTCAGTGGATCCGGCATTGCCGAAATAAACGCCAAGCAACACTCGGGGGGTTTTACGACGCCATGTCAGCCAACAATGCCCAAAAAGCCTTCTCTCTTGTAACTACTTGGAAAGCCTCATGGTTGCCTCCATAAAAAATCAGCGCTGGCCGTCCATTATGCCGCCCGATTTGCGCTTGTCCCGCTTCGGCCACCGTTGTATACTCACGACACACTGGATAAAACGCTATTCGTTGGGGATGAAAAAAATGAGACGAACGCTGATTGTTCTAATCGCGCTGTCTTGGATCATCGGTTGCCGCAGTCCAGAACCGACAACCACACATGATCCGGACACTCTCATACGGCCATTACAATCCGATCTGATACCGAAAATCGGCGTCAAGTATCAACTCGTCATTCCACCGGAGATCTACCGCACGAGAGAACCAGGCCCGAAGGGACGGGAATCGGAGAAGGCGTGGCGCTTGGGTAACGAGTTTGTCTTTAGGACGGCCTTGCGCAAAGGGGTGATGATGCCGGCCATCGGTGTGATTCACGTCACCAACCACGTGTTCCTTGTAAGGTTCCTCACCTCGAAGGGAAAGGATGCCGGATTACTGTTTGTTCACACTAGCAGCAACATTGCAGAGATTTCAGAATAAAAGAGCCCTGAGCCGTCGGATCGTACGCGGTAAACCGTGTCGGTCAGCAACCACGTTCAGCCAATAAGACATGAATAGACTCAGAACAGGAATACTAGTGCTCATTGCCGCGTTCCTTATCCCATTGATCGTCATGGCCTCTTGGTTCGCACTTTCACAAACGAATCCCAAAAGGATGACGATCCCCGTGCTCAACAATGTCATGAGACTAACCCCTGTCTGGCATAATTTGCCGACGGCATATCGAAACCAACACAGACTCGTCATCGCCGGTCTCCCAATCGCTGTTTTCCTCGCGTTGGCAGTAATGATGATCAACCCTGACAGGAGGAAGACAATCACAGTTTTCATCTTGGGATCAACGCTCATCACTGCACTTGCAGCAAATGGGTTGGATTGCTTATGGCTGTTTCGCACACGCCCTGAATGGATCGGCCCGCAGACGGTGATCCGCTCGATCCCTTGGTTCGTGCTAGGCGCGGTCGTGTGGTGGTCAACAAGAATAAAATATAAGGCCGAACCATGAGGTGGAGTTTGCGTTTTTTCCCGGGCGGCAAAACGAAGCTGTCAGCTTTGCGGAGGTGAAACGCCTTCTCCGGGATGCAGCTCAGCAGCCACGTTCGATGAAAAGATTATGAAATACGTAATGTTAGTATGCCTCGGTTTTTATGTGCTCGTCATGTTCATCGAATCATCCGTACATCACAGCACGATTATGACCCCTGCCCAATTACTATGGGCTTTCATGCTATTTATTGCTGGGCCAGTCATGTTTCTAACATCGATTATCATTATCGCCAGGAAGTTGCTTTGCAAACAAATCTCCTCGCTCACACTTGTTACAGCCTTGCTTTGCATCGTTCTGGTCCCCATATGGACATTCGGTTTCTGGTCCATCAAGAAAGCATGTCGGCCTGTAATGTTTTCGCTAGTGATCTCGTCAAATACTGAACTATCCGAATTGGCCATTAAAGAGCATGCGGAGGGAGAGACATTTACTATTCGTCGCTTCAGATACCCCCTGTGCAGACTTCCAATTGTGCATGCATACCACACAAACGGGATATTGTTTCTTACCGTTCCTAGCGGCCCAGGACCCAAGGACACGATTCTATATGATCCGAAAAGAAAGAGGGATCACGCTGGACACCAGTCTCTTGGCGATGCATGGTGGTTTTCAGAGTACAAAGGACATTGACGAAGATCATCGAATAAGGCGCTGGAGAGGTACACGTGACTCGCAGCGGGTCTCGCGCCCCTCACCTCTAATGTTCGACGGACGAAGATGAAGATGCTGAAGACAGGTCTGGTTGTTGCCTTGGCCGTTGCGATGGCTACGTCCGTTGTTGGGTTTGCATGCCTGTTCGGTGGAATCAAGACACTTGGGCCGGCTGATTACCTCATGTTCCCAGGTGGCATTCTGGGGTGGTTGATTTTTTGGGGAGACAACTTCAGCAACTCTGTAGGAGAGCGACTTGGCATGATTGCGATCTCCATGGCCACCAATGCCCTCGCGGGATTCATTCTCGGTGCCGGCATTGCGACCATCTGGAGGGTAGGAACGAAACTTCGGACGTTGAACCAGCAAATTCACGGTCCGACGTACCGCTGCCTGTGATTTTCGATATTTGCCTTGAAGGAAACTTTCCGAAATGAATCTTGAGATTGAACGTAACCTTGGGAAGCAACCCATCGCACGAATCATGGCGGACCATGGTCTGAAGGCTGGAGATATTGTCGCCAGTTCAACTGAGCAGATTACTTACAAGATGGTAGCACGGGCGTGCAAAGGCAGAAGGTTGACACATAACGTCCAATACAAACTTCGCGATGCGTTGAATAAATCCACGGGCAAAGAGTATTCCTTGGCGGGACTGTTTACCTACTAACCAGTTTCCTTCTGCTTGCGGAGAAAAAGCAAATATTGCACCGTGCATAAATTGGCCAGCCAATGCTTGTAACGCAGCCCACCATGCCCAGTCACCGGGACCAAGTCACAGGAAATACGGCTTGTCGAGCGGTTTCTTGACGTATATCATCCCACAGTAGCGTAGCGATGGGATGCTATTTTTTAGGCATAATAAATACTATGTTCGCTACAAGAAAGGAAAAGTCGAAGATGAAACGCATTCTGTCTGTTGTGATCATGGTTGTCGCGGTCTTTGGTACTGTGTCTTGCGGGAGAGCGGAGGACGAGAAGGAGAGTCCCTCCCAATGGAACCCCAAGGTCACGTCGGTTACGGTGTTCAAGAATGGCCTCGGCTTCTTCTTGAGGCAGGGCAAGGTGTCGTTGCGTGATGGGTGGTGTGTTTCCGAGGCCGTCCCGCCTGCATCGTTCGGCACGCTGGCGATCTACTCACACGCCAAGAACGAAACCGTCGATATTGTAGGCACTGGTCCAGGCGAGGTAGTTGCATTCAATGGTATAGACGCACCTCAAGATGCCGCAACTAAACGCGCACGACTGGAATCCTGTAAATTCCTGAAACTGCAACTTACGTACCGCCAGCATGGGGATGATCGCACGTCGGCGGGTCAACTCATTTCGGTGGGACCAGAATACGTTGTGCTTCAAGCAGACAGCAATAGTTTTGCGGTGCCACTGGAAGGAATCAGGAAGCTACAAGTGCTCGAAAAGCCACTGCGAGTCCATGTGACTTCTGATGGGGCAAAGGTTCCGAGCGAAACGATCTTGGGCATGGCGTATCTGCGCAAGGGGGTAACGTGGATCCCGGAGTACACACTCGCGCTCCGCGATGAAGACACAGCGGAATTGACGCTTCGCGGGACGTTGGTGAACGAGGCTGAAGACCTTGTTCATTGTGACGTGAACTTCGTCGTTGGTGTGCCGCATTTCCTGCATACCGACTTTCTGGCTCCCATTGCAGTTGGACAGGTAATACGGACTATCGGAGCAGCCGTAGCACCACGCGAGGTGACGTCCCAGATCATGAACCGAGCTGCAGTTGCCAGTGATGTTCGGGCTGATTCAGTTGGAGTTATAGATCAACCGGTGCCGGCAGGCGGTCGTGATCTCAAAGAGGCAACCGGCAACTTGCCACAATGGGAGGGTGCGGGCGCCAGTGATTTTACCGTCTACACGCGAAAGGATCTGACCCTGCGACAGGGAGAGAAGGCTATCGTGACGCTGTTCGTAAAGCGGATCAAGTATGGCCATGTCTACCGCTGGTCGCCACCGAACGATATCGAACACTTCCTCGTACTTCACAACAATACTGACACGCCGTGGACTACTGGACCGTGTCTGGCAACCAGCGATGGGAATGCCCTGAGTGAAGACTTGTTGAAGTACGTCCCGAAGGACGGCAAAGGGGAAATACCCGTCACAACGGCAATCAACATCGCCCACGATCAGAAGGAGACTGAAATTGATCGAAAGCTCAAGGCACATCAGCCTTCCAACGATTTCTTTCTGGACCTTGTCACGCTCGATGGTGAGTTGACTATACGGAACTACGGCAAGACCCCCGCCGAATTAATCGTTGACCTGCGTCTTCAGGGGAAACCGCTGGCAGCCTCAGACAACGCTAAAATAGTTCTGGACACCACAAATCTGAAAATGCTGGAGCGTAGCGGAATTGTAAACTGGCGCATCACCGTGAAGCCAAGCGAGTCAAAGACATTGACATATAAGTGCGAGCGGTACGTCCCATCACGTTGAGCGATTGTCGGATACGAAGAAGGAATAAGCGAACAACGGCGTCGAGCCTATTCTGTCAACCCGAGGCGGGTTCACCTCAAGGCTCATGCCGGGCGTTAGCTTTGATGAAGGAGATGAGGCGCCATATCCAGAAATTTAAAATATCTTGTATTTGTTTAGGGCAGAACATATAACTCAATGCACGATGCATAGGAATTTCGGTCTTGTGGTTCGACCGAACCGCCACTACGTCAGCATCCGTCGTAGATGCCGCTCGAAAGAATGGCAAAGTAGCTGAAGGCCTACTTAAAAAAGAAATCCAAATGATAATTCCCGGTAATTACATTAACCGTTGCAGAAAATTCAGGCTGGTCTTAATGCTGGCAGGCATTTTGGGCGTGGCGCCGATTATAAAAGCCGGAGAGGTTTATCATATAAACCGAACATATACGCCAATAGAATTCAATCTTCAAGGGACACCGACGGTGGACCAGTTGTTCACGGAATCTATGAAATTGACCGATACTGTGAGAGGCGACCCCATTGTGATTGATTCAAACGGCACGTATGCGATCGAGCAACAGACGGCTATTGCTTTAGGTTATGATACTGCTGAGGCCGCGTGGAATGCCGTCCTAAATTATCAGGGGACTCCGTCAAACTATCCGGGGAAAATATATGACAATGTTGGTTGGGTAAGGGGA